>CAYLTY010000066.1:0-35904 GCA_964386705.1 uncultured Planctomycetaceae bacterium | reverse complement strand
ATGACGATTTTGCTCGGCCTGTTTGTGAGCTTTTTCGCTGGCTGTGGCGCTGCCGATAAGGAGACCTCAGCCCCAATATCCAAGTCTGATCCCACCGCCAAGAAATCAGATGTTCTCAAGCCGGACGAGATTGAGCTGGCTCTCAACTGGTATCCGGAAGCCGAGCACGGGGGATACTTTACGGCCTTGTTGGAAGGAGATTTTGCTGCCGAGGGCATAAATGTGAAGATCACCCCCGGCGGAAAGGGTGTGCCGGTTATTCAGAACGTCGCCACCGGTCGAGTTCCCTTCGCGGTTGCCAACGCCGACCAAGTGTTGACTGGCCGAGCCAGCCAGGCGGACGTGGTCGCTGTGTTCGCTCCAATTCAGACGAGCCCCCGCTGCATCATGGTCCACGAGAAATCTGGCATCCGCAGTTTTGCTGAACTGAAGAACGTCAAGTTGGCGGTGAACCCCTCTCCCTTTGCCTCAGTCTTGAAGAAGAACGTTCCGCTGGAGGGCTGCCAGATTGTTCCCTACGAGGGCCAGGTGTCCGCCTTCTTGCTGGATGAGAACTACGCTCAGCAGGGGTACGTCTTCAGTGAACCGTTCGTCGCCAGGCAGAACGGAGGAGATCCCCACTCGTTGATGGCGGCCGATATTGGTTTCAACCCCTATACCAGCGTTTTGATCGTTTCGGATGCCACCCTAAAGGAGAACCCGGGATTGGTCCGTCGCGTGGTTGCAGCTTCGCAGCGTGGTTGGCTGAAGTATTTAGATAACCCCGCCAAGACGAACGAGCACATCCATGAGAAGAACCCGGAAATGCCGGTGGACGCGCTCGAATTCGGCGTGACTGAGTTGAAAAAGCTATGTCTCACGGGAGCCGTCAACGAAACCAACTTCGGCTTGATGACCGCAGGTCGCTGGGTAGACCTGCTCAAGCAGCTGGAAGCTTGTGAGGTCATCGAACCGGGTTCCGTGAACGCCGAAGACGCTTTCCGCTCCGAGTTCATCCGCTAGTCATTCGGCGCCCGCGCTGAAGCCAGCTTGCCCCGCAATGACCACCTCCTTGCTGGGACAACTCCACCTCCAAAGATTATTCTTCCTTCTGGCAACGCGCGTCAGCCTCTGCGTCCCCGTAGCTCAGATGGATAGAGCGACGGTTTCCTAAACCGTAGGTCACAGGTTCGAATCCTGTCGGGGATAGTTCATCAGGCGTTATCAATTCTGCTCGTAAGTCCTTGCCCGTACTCAGAAAAGGGTGGTTCGTCGAGACCTCCGAGGCTCGACTTGAAACCATTGATAACTCCTGAGATTTCTTAAGTTGCACTGGTTCGAGTGCAACTTGCGGGGCAACTGAAAACGCATCGGTTCCGGTGGCTAAGGTCCGCTGTCCACTTCCGGTCGGGCGCTCCGGGATGCCGGGAAGCGACTCCAGCGCGGTGTTCATGTCGATCAGACCGACGTGCGCGTAGCGATCCATCGTGAGCGTGATCGTTGAATGCCGGGCCAATTCCTTTGCCAGCTTGGGATGGCACCCACTCCCTGCCAGGTTGCTAATGAAGGTGTGCCGCAGAGCATGGAAATCGGCACGGCCTTCCTTGGTCTCAAATTTCAAAAAGTCGGATTCATCCCACGACTCGCGTTCGGCCTCTGTTCGTGATTCGTCGAGCCACGTGATCCGGGCGGCCTCAAGATCGCGCCGGATCATCGGTGCCGCGCGCTCGACCCAGGTCCCAGGAAACAACGGCATCGGATTCTTGGTGGTACTGGACGTGCTCACCGGCAGCTTGATGATGCCACGATCTTGGCTTGAGGCAGACTTTGTCTGAAGCCAAGATCGAAGTCGCTCCGCGAGCATCGGATGAATTGGGAGCACATCCTCTCGACGATACTTGGAGTATCCGTGAGTGGCTCGATGCGCTAGGGCGGTCGTTCCCACAATGGCGAGCGTTCATCTCCTCTCGTCTGACGGATTCCGAGTATGGTGCTGGCGAACTCGTCGAGCAGGCTCGGGCTCTCCCGAATACGACCATGCAAGACGATCTGCATTTGGGCGCCTCAATGCGATCATTTCGAGCGGAGCATGTTTCGCTGCTCGTGAAGCAGGTGCTTGACCTCGAACACGAAGCCGCCACGCGAACGCTCGATGGATTGCGCGCTCGGTATCCGATTTTCATCACGCGCGACTTGGCCAAGGCCAAGCAGTGGTTGCGCGGTCGGGCGCGGGGCACCGAGCGATACGGGCTCGTTGCTTCCTCTCACGCGTATCGACTGAAGCCGCATGTGATCGATGTTCGCCTGCAAGTCGATCCGGTCCAGTGGTTCTTGCACGATAAGGACGACGTGCGTTCGTCGTACTACCTTGAAGACGCGGCGACCGAGTATCGCGTTCAAGGACTGGAGCTGGATTGGGTCTGCGTGACATGGGATGCAGACTTCCGACGAGTGCGTAATGGATGGGAACACTGGAAGTGTGTGGGCGACCGATGGAATCGCGTCCGCGCGCCTGAGCGGCAGACGTATCTCAAGAACGCGTATCGCGTTTTGCTGACCAGAGCGCGTCAGGGAATGGTGATCGTCGTTCCGCCAGGGGAGCAGAACGATCACACGCGCAAGTGCGAGTATTACGATCGCACATTCGATTATCTCGCTGGCATCGGGTTCGCGACACTTTAGCTCTTCACCAGTTGATCGCTCCTAGACCGGATAGTGTCATGAACATGTTCTCTGACCGGTGCTGGTACCTCTACGACAACACGTCCGGGAGCACCGTTCTGAAACATCCATACCACGAGGACGATTGTCAGGAAAAGAAACCCGGGGCGAGCATGGCGGTCATGCGTGCGGGGTTTTGGATGTTTTGGGATGCCATCCATTGGTCGGCTTGGGCGATCAGATTGTGGCCTTCGTCTCCGCCGATGAGTTCGCCGAGGCGGCGGCGGGCGACGTTGGAATAGAGACGCATTTCCACGGACTCCAAGTTGTCGGCGGCGGATCTCAGGAGTGGCATTGCGGCGGCGGGGTTGCCTCGCGTGACGGCGAGTCCCGCTTGAATCATGTTCGCCAGCGCGGTTGACCAGATGACGCCTTCATCAGCGAGTTGTCGGGCGTCGCGAGCGGCGACTCGCAGGTGCTGTTCGGGATGCTGACTCTGACTGGCGGCGGCCAGAGCACACCGGGCGTGCAGGAACGGCATGTAGATGCGGAGATGCTGCACTCGTAAGAGCAGCGACTTCTGCAGATCGGGCCAGAAGCGCATGATGCGCCGCCACGCTTCACTGCCTCGACCGGTATAAAGCGCGATCTCGACCTGCCGTCCCCGGCCATTGATGTCATGGACTCGAAAGCCGTGCCGAGCCCAATGCCGCATGACAGAGAGAAGTTCGCGGCGAGCACTGACAGGATCGTCATCGGCCAGTTGCAGGAAAGGCGTCGTGAACGTTCCCAGGTGGGACAGAACATAGAGGTCGCCGCGATCACGAATCGAACGCGAGATGGCCGGCCAGCGACGAGCGAGTTCCGCCAGCTCACCCATAAAGAACAGGGCGTAGGCACCAAATCCCTGAGCCGTGCCCAGCTCCCACGCGACGCCCGTGCAACGCTCTCTCAAGTGCGTCTCAGCCTGATCGCAGAGATTGAGGCACTCGCTCCAACGTCCTTGCAGATAAGCCGTGACACCCAATGCCAGCAATCGCAAGCCACGCGTGTGAGGATGATCCAGTTGCTCCGATAATTGTCCGGCGAGTCCATGCAGCTTCGCGGCATCGGCAATCGCCGATCGGCCAGCGGTCGAAACGTGCATGGCTTCCATCATCAGAGCGCGACACACGCGGTACGGTTCACCCGCTCGCAGCGACAGCAGCAGATTGCGAGTCTGAAAGTGAGCGATGCGAATGGGATCGATGACGCTCAGGGAGTGAGCGACCGACCACAGAATATCAATACGCCGCAACTCGTCGGAGGGAATATCTGCTTCAGTACGTTTATGAAATAGCAGGCCTCGCAGACAGAGATGAGCTCGACGGATCAGCAGAGACACCATCGCTCGATATGGAGTGGGAGCCAGTTCCAGACCGATCGCATTCAGTACCGTGCGAAACGCGGCGAGTCCTTCATCGATATGCCCGCTGATCAAGAACTGCTCGGCGGCGCGACGTTGCAGTTCAAGCTGCTCTTCGGAGCTGGCTCCATCAACGGCAATCAAAAAATGCTGAGCTGCCTCAGCCCCGCGCCCCGCGTTCGCCAGTGCCGCGCCGAGTTTCTGATGCAGCAGGCGACGTGATTCCTGATCGGCGGGATTCAGGTCTAAGGCCAGCCGATACAGTTTCGCCGAATGCTCAAACGCCAGTGCTTCGGCCGCCTGATCACCTGCGATGGCATAGCACGCACCCGCTCGTGTGAACTCGTGAGCTCCCTGAAAATGAACGGCAAGCACTTCGGGATCGGCATGTCCCGACACATCGAGAACGGTCGCGAACCGCCGATGATGACTCTGCAACGCCTCCGCAGAAAGATGCGCGACGACCGACTCGCGAATGCGATCGTGATAGGCCTCGACCTCGACTTGATCGCCGGAGCCCGTGCTGCGCACCAGTCGGTTGGTCCGTAATTCCACTAAAGCCGCCCTCTCGTCGGAGCCCAGTTCTCCGGCTTGCGAGACCTCCGCGAGCGCCACCGGTCGGCCCGCAACAGCGACCAGCTCCAGAAAGCGGCGCGGCTTCTCGGCGAGTCGTTGCACACGCTCCCACAAGATCTTGTCGAGCGAGATCGTCTCAGAGCTGAAGGCGCGATCGGCGGACAGATTGGTCGCCTTCAACGCCTGCACCAGTTCGTAGACGAAGAACGGATTGCCTCCGGACTCACGAGCCAGCGTCGCGGCCAGCTCTCGAGCCGCAGCATCACGCGACCCGATCAGGCTTATCGCCAAGTCTTGTGCCTCAGTTTCCGAGAGCGCTTCGACCATCAGGTCGCGGAACTCCAGCGAACGGTGACTAGTGCTCTCGGGCGCGAGTACCAGCGACAGGAACTGGCTGCGGTCAACGTCCTCGCTCCGATAGGTCCCGAGGAAGAGCAGCAAGGGCGCGTCCGGCGGCGCCAGCAAATCTCCCAGCAGCCGAGCGCTATCAACATCGCCCCACTGCAGATCGTCGATGAAGACAATCAACGGCTTGCGGTCGCCGATACGAGCCAGCAACTCGCGCAGAGCGACGAACGCTCGACGTCGCAGTTCGTGCGGATCGGGAACTTCAAAGAGGCGCTGCGGAGCTTCCGCAATAGCCGCCACGCAGCGGAGCGTCGGGAACAGCCGAGCCAGCGACTGCACATCGCGCGGCAGCAAGGCCGGGACGTCGAACTGATTGAGTTGCTGCAGATAGCGGGCGAGCGAATCAACGACCGCGTCAAACGCTTTGAACGGCACCGACTCCTGCTCGTAACACCGTCCGGCCAGCACGACTGTCTCGTCTCGATCGTCCATCTCATCGAGGAAGTGTTGGACGAGCGCGCTCTTCCCCGCCCCGGACTTGCCTTGAATCAACATCGTGACCGGCCGTCCGCGCTGCGTCGTTCGGAAGGCCTCCTGTAGAGCGGCCAGGTGCTGCTCACGACCGACCAGCGGCAAGCGCGCAGACCGATCAGGACGCGGCGCTGGTGCAGACGCGGGCGACTCGCCACCTAACCTGAGCAGGATGTCTGACCCCGATGGTCGAACGGCCGGCTCGCGGGCCAGCATTTCCATGCACAGCTTGTTGAGGTCATCCGGTACACCGGGGATAAGCGACATCGGACTCGGCGGATTGCGTTGCTGCTTGTTGGCCAGCATGTCCCAACCGCTGCCGGAGAACGGCAGGTGGCCCGTCAACGCCTCGTACAACATGACGCCCACACTGTACCAGTCGCTGGCTGGTGAAAGTGGCTGACACGCCGCTTGCTCAGGAGACATGTAGGCGAACGTCCCCAGCACATGCTGACCCGTGTTCTCATGCAGGTTCTCGCGACCGAGTTCTGCCGCCAGCCCGAAGTCCAGCAACACGACTCGGCCGTCATGCGACACCATGACGTTGCTGGTCTTGATATCACGATGCAGCTTGCCTGCGGCGTGCAGTGCCAGCACACCCTCAGCCAACTGGCGCATCGATTCGCGCAGCCGAGTGAGTTGAGGCGACTTCAGCCCGGTGGCCACGCGCGTTTCGATGAACTGTCCATCGGGTTCCGCCTGAGTCAGCTCAGCGTTAGTCGGTGCCGTATCGACATCCGGCCCGCTGTCCGTGCCGACCACATGCTTGAGGAACGGCACGCCCTGGATGAGCTTCATCGTGAAGAACCAGAGGTCTCCGTCCGAAACGAGTTCATACAGCGTCACCAGATTGGGGTGCGCGATATCGGCGAGCGCGCGAAACTCTTTCTTGAAGCGATAGACAGCAGCGGGATCAACGCGTTTGACGGTCTTAAGAGCCACCTGCTCATCGCGCCGGAGATCATAGGCTTCATAAACCACACCCATCCCGCCGCGACCGAGTTCGCGAACGATCTGGTAGTCTCCGACGGTGGAGCCGACGCTGAGCCCAGAGGATTGTTCCGCAGCAGGCATACTCGAATCGAATCCATGTTGGGCGGTGGTGATCAACGCAGACGAAGCAGTATCGCTGACTGTGTTGGTGTTGAGAACCACAGGCCGCCGTGATCGCGCCTCCATTGTTCAGAGAAGATAAAAGAATTCTCAGGGCTGGAGACGGCAGCGTGATGAGGGCAGGGGGCAAACCTATCAAAGTGGGGCCATTGGATGTGAGCAATACGATCCATTCAGCGAAGATCTCGTTGATTCGTTCAGTGTCTGCGCCGCCGAACCGGGCGTTGTACTACGTCGCTTGGCGCGGTGCCGGCAGCGACAGTTACCAGTCATGGTCGAGCCCTCGCGTGCTCAAGCTTCCCTGAACGTCATCTGCTCGGGCCGATGAATGAGAAGCCAAATAGTCTCTCTCGCCTGTGCAGTTTGCCGCTCTCCAACTCAGAAATGGCATTGCCGACGCCCTGGAGCTCTTACTCACGTGACCTCCATCTCTCATGGCCGAGGCTTTGGTGCGGCATGTCAGCTCTTCCCTGCGCAGCACGATGAATCAGTCGCTGCGAGTCAGTGACTTACCTTGCTGCATGCATTGTTGGGCGATTTTTTGATCGCAGCGATCGAATTCTCGATTCCGCTTGTCAGGACACTCGCGACGGTGCTGCGTGCGCAAAGCCGTAGCGATGCGGTATTCCTCTTGGAATTCTTTGATTTTCGCGAGTTCTCAAGGCGTGCTGATGCGGTGATGGCAGTCTGTAATAAATAGTCCGGCATTCCTTTTGCGACCGGAAAAGCGTTTAAAGCACGAACGCCGTAGCGGGCCTGCGTAATAACAATTCGCCCCGCGATTTCAACACTTGTATCGGGTTGCGCCATCTTCGCCCCGATCCTGCCGGCAACGTACGCGACCTTCTTGCATAAGGAGTTTGTGATGAAACGCTGCACGCTGCCCGCAATCGTCGGGATTCTCTTCTGCACTCTGTCGCTGGCTCTCGGGCAACAGACCCCAGAAGCGAATCCCGATATTGCCAATAGCAATCCGTCCGGGCGAATTATTGGCCCGCAGCCAGAACAAAATGAATTTCGCGGGCAGCTCATGTCCTTGGGCCGAGACCGTCTGACGCTGCAAACCGTTCGGCCCGATGGATCGGTTCAACCAGTTGAGATAGTCGTTCCGAACGATGTCCCAATCACCGTCAACGGTCGCAACGCGGCATTTACCGACCTGAATAACAGTTGCTGCGTGCGAGTCCTCGCTCATGCGAACGGTAATGTTCTGATCGCGGATGTAATCGACGCTGTTTGCAATACAGCCGGCGGCGGAGGTGGTGGCGGGCGCCAAGCCTCCGCCGTCGTCTTTGGTGGAGGCGGTGGTGGTGGCAGCGGGGGAACGAACATCTTCCCGCCGGGTACCAATCCCCCGGTGATTGTGCCACCCGTAACTACTCCGCCGGTGGCCGTACCGCCGGTGACGGTTCCTCCTGTCACTGTGCCGCCAGTAGTGATTCCTCCAGTGACAATACCGCCGGTTGTCATCCCCCCGATCACTGTGCCACCAGTCACACTCCCTCCCATCACTCTGCCGCCGGTGAATGTGCCGCCAGTCGTGGTGCCCCCGATCAACATCCCCACGGTGAATCTTCCGCCAATCAACATTCCTTCGATTAATCTGCCCCCGGTGAGCGGGCCACCGTCCATCAGCATTCCGCCCGTCGTGATACCGCCGATCACGATTCCGAGCATTCCACCGACAGTACCAGGTGGGCCAATTGTTTCTATTCCGAACATCATTCCACCGGTGACGTTGCCAGATATCAGCGTTCCGTCTCTGCCAGACGTCAAGATTCCGTCGCTACCCGATATCAAACTACCAGATATCAATTTGCCGCCCGGTGGTCATGCCCCGTGTGCTGATACTCTGTGTGCCATTCTCCATATCACTCTGGAAGAGTTGATTACAAAGCTCCCGGAACTCAAGACGGAGATCCACAATCAGATCGATACGGCTCATGATTTGACTGTCGATCTGCTGAACAAGACGGATGGTAAAATCGACCTGGTCGCCGACATCGTGGCGATCAAAATTTCTCACCTCTGCAACGTGCTGGAAGCCACCATTGATACGGTAAAGAGCACGCCGGATGACGCACATCAGAAGCTGGTCGTCACATTGCGTGAAGTGGTCAGCGTGCTTCGTCAGTGCGACAACAACGGTCAGCCGATTCCGCTGTCGGTCCTGACAGAACTGCACGCAAAGCTGGAAGTTGCTTTGCGGGCGGCTACAGCTTGCGTCGGAGACCCTTCGGACACGGTTAATACCGCCATACTGCAATTGAAGGGCTCGCTGCAGCTGACAACAGAGGCGGTCGGCGGATTGATCAGCGCTACTGGCGACAAAGTCATCGACGCCAAGATTGCCGTCGTGCGGCATCTGCTGGGCATGGGCACCGACTGCGGTTGCCTGACGTCGGCACTGGTTGCCCAGATTGATTCGACCAAGGGGCTGACAGCTCATGCACTGAGGCATCTGGCCAACGTGCTGGCCGCGACGATTGATAAAACGACCGATCAAGCCGCGGCGGCCAAGCTGCGTTTGATCACTTCATTAAGAAGCTGTGCGGACTCGCTGGAAATCGCCACCGTCGCGATTGGTGAGAAGGCGAAAGACGCTTTGCTCACGGTATCCGTCAACCTGGGTGCCGTCGCTGACGCAGCGAAAGGCATTCTGCACGGCGATGGTGGAGACGCGGGCGGTGCCGCTTCGCTGCTGATTATCAAGCTCCAGTTGGCTGCTGATGCCGCCAAGGATCTGGTCTCGGGAACTGCCGATAAGGTGGTTTCGGCCCAGCTGCGGTTGGTTCAAGCTCTGTCTGATATCTCTGGCTCATGCGGTCTGCTGGCCATCGACCTGCAGGCCGAACTGACTCACATCAAGGCCACTGTTGCCAGCCTGCTGAACGGCGAGATCCGCCTGACTCCCGATCTGCGGGCTCAACTCATTCGATTGATTGAGGCCGATGTCGATCTGGATGTCGTGACCGCTCGACGGTTGGCTGATGCACTGCTGGTGAGTGGCGTGTTGGATGCCTCAGCGGTTGCGCGATTGTGCCACCTGCTGCTGGTTGATGTTGATACCAATTTACTGGCCGACGCTTCATTGGCTCGGCAGCTCCTCATAGACGGCAAGCTCGACGCCACGGGCGTTGCTCGACTGGCGAACCTGGTCTTCGTCCGCGCGGACTTGAGTGCTGATGTCAAAGCAACTCTGGCAAACCTGCTGCGCGGCGACGTCGGTCGCATTGTTACATTATCAGCGGATCTGCGAGGCCAGCTACTTGCACGGTTGCTGCATGATGTTGACCTGAGAATTGATCCCAATTTACGAGTTGCCCGATTGCTGCGAGTGGTTGCTCACGTCCTGCACCTCAGCATTGGACATTCGGATGACAAACTGGATGCCATTAAGGCGGAGTTGGTCGTCAAGCTGCACCTCGCCGCCAATGCCGCAGAGGACCTGGTCATCGCTGCGAAGCTCAAGGTCGGTCAGACGCTGGCTGACAAGGAAGCTGTCGTTGCGGCGGCGGTCGTGAAGCTGACTGCGGCGCTCAACTCGGTGGGCGATACCTGCAACCTGCTCGAAGGCGTCGCTGGCAAAGTGAATGGGATCGAACTGAAGCTCGGACTGGCTGTGCGAGCTGTCGTGACGGCCACTCTGAACGTGCTCGACGCGACGGGCGATAAGGTTGAAGTCGCCAAGGCCGTCTTGGCCGCGGCGTTGCAGGGCTGTCTGACCCCATCGGACAATTTGATTGTGCAGCTCACCGGAACGATTGGAGACGCCAAGCATCAGTTGGCGGTCAAACTCCAGACAGCGGCTTACCTCTTGAGCCACACTGTCGACGGAACCGGTGACAAACTGGTTTCGGTCAAGGCGTTAGCGATCGCCAAATTGACTGCGGCTGCTCAAGCTGCTGAACGACTAGCAATTCTCTCACGAATTCTGGTTGGTCGTACCGATGACACCGCTCGAGCGATTCTCGCCGCTGCTCACTTCAAGTTGACATACTTGCTCGGTGATGCCGGTTCCGCGTGCGGCCTGCTGACTGAATTGACTCACGGTTCCGTGGATTCTCTGCAGGCCAAACTGGCCGTTGTGCTCTTACAAGTTGGCGGCATTAAGCATTCGTTGCTGGATGTCATAGGCGACAAGAAGCAGATCATCCTGACGAAGCTGGATCGCGTCACTGACGACGTCGGCTTTCTAGTCGGCATCGCGTTGTTCACGACTCACGAGAAGCTCGCCCTATTGGAAGCGGGTTTGGCTGGCAAACTCGACCTGCTGGCTGATGTGCTGGAAGGCAAGGTGACCGACGTCAAATCGAAGCTTGGTCAAGCTCAACTGAAAATCATCGCCGAATTGCGAATAGCAGCGGCCTGTGCCCGCGACCTGCTGGTCGCTCTTGAATCGCCAACTGGCGACGCCATCGCGATCGCGCATGTCAAGCTGGTCAAGGCATTAGAAGTGGCTGCTTCGGCCTGCGATCTGGCGGGTTCGCTGCAAGGTAAGCTGGATACGCTGGAAGTCAAACTGGGCGGACTGTTGCACGCGGCCTCTGCGAAGGTGAACGGCCTGACGGGCGACCTCAGCGGCACGGTTGTCGCGGTGAAAGCGAAGGTATTGGCGAGCTTGAACGGCTGCCTGCCAGCGGTGAATGGCCTGATCGTTGACCTCAAGCTGCAGGTAGGCGATGTGCAGTCGACGCTCGCTGTGAAACTGCGTGTAGCGGCCGACCTGATTGCCGGGACGATTAATGGTTCAGAGCAGAAGGTCATCGCCATTAAGGAATTGGCCATCCTGAAGCTGCGACTCGCAGCCGATGCGGCCGAGGATGTGGCGTTGAAGGTGAAGGTCGTACTCGGTTCAACTGAGGCAACTGCCCGTGAGGCACTGGTCGATGCTCAAGCGAAACTGATTGCCACTTTGCAAGATGCTTCGGTCGCATGCCTGCAACTTTCAGACGTGACTCATGGTGCTGTCAGCCTGCTGCATTCTCACCTGGCAACCACATTGCAATGCGCTTGTGTCACGCTGACTGGTTTGAAGGATGTCCTTGCAGTCGACGTGCAATCCATTCGCACGCATCTGGATGAGACCGCGTTTGTCGTCGGCAGTATCCTGTTCGTGCTGCACGACAAGGTTGCCACGGTGGAGTTGCAACTGGCCAACCATCTCGATCATCTGGCTGATGTGCTGGAAGGCAAGATTGTGGATGTGAAGTCCACGCTGGGGCAGACGCAGACGTTGCTGGTCTTGAAGCTGCGTGCGGCTGCCGATGCGGCACACGATCTGGTTGCAGCGCTGAAGGCTCACATTGGCGACGGCACGGGCGACGTCATCGTTGCTGCTCAGCAAAAACTCGCGCTGGCCTTGGGCGATGCAGGTCAGGCCTGTGAAAAGCTCACTGTCCTGATCAAGGCCGCGGTCGATTCTCCTGAAGCCAAACTGGATCAAGCGTTGACTCTGGCATCCGGTGCCGTGCACGCGGTTATCGGAGCGAGCGGTGATAAGGTCGTGCTGCTGAAGGCTGAGTTGAATCAAGCCTTGCAAGGTTGCCTGCCGCTTTCGACGGATCTGGTTGTGGCCTTGCTGGGCAAAGCGGGTGATGCGAAGTCAGAACTCGCGCTGAAGTTGCGAGCGGCAGCGAGCTTGATCGGAGCAACACTTGATAGCACCAAAGACAAACTGGGTGCCACGAAAGCCCTGGTGATCGCCAAGCTGCTGCATGCCGCCGACTGTGCGGACGATGTCGCGGTGTTGGTGAAGAGCCTGAGCCATGAAACTCTCGGCGACGTTCACGGCAAATTGATCCAGGCAACGATCACGCTGGCTCGGGCTCTCGACGATGCGGGCTGTGCTTGCGAGTTGCTGCCCGCGATCCTGGGTAATGCACCGGGCGTGTTGCACACCAAACTGGGTGAAACCTTGCGAGTTGCTGCTGCGTTGCTGCTGCATCTGCAATCGCCCATCGGCGGCAAGCTGGATCATACGGTGGCGACGATTAACGGCCTGCTGAGTCACAGCCATGATGAAGTCGGCACCTTGTTGGCGCTCATCAAACATGGAGATCATGACCTGCCGGGTGTGGGCAACCTGGCCAACCTGGATATTGATGCGCGAGCTCAACTCGCAACGATTCTGCGTGACACCAAGGCCGTGCTTTCCGCAGACGCACGAGCCAAGCTGCTCCGTGTACTCTCGGTCGATACCTCACTGGATGCGAAATTGCGAGCGACACTCGCGCGCACGATCTCGTTAAGTGGCCAGCTGGATGCGACTGCTCGAGCCACATTGGTCAAGGTTATCGACGGTCAGGTCGCAGCCCACGTGCCTTCGTTCGAGGTGTTGCTGCACGGACCAATTCACGAAGCGTTCCTGCAACCGTTCGAGGCGAATCTGGTCGATGGCCTGATTGTGCAACTGACACCTCCCGATCCGATCAAGGAGATTGCTCCGAACATCGGAGTCGCAGGAACGGACCTGAAGTTCATTCCGGGTTACTGGGGTTACGACGTCGGCGCGAAAGCCTTCGTCTGGGTGAGCGGCACTTTGCGACACGTGCCACCGGGACGACAGTGGCTGGCAGGCGGATGGCTCAAGGTCGACAAGGGTTTCCAATGGCTGCCCGGAGCTTGGGTGCCCATTGGCTTTGACCCCACAGCCAATCAGATCCCAACTCCACCGGCGATCAAGAACCTGCTGCCAACGACAGCGGCTCCCGCCATCGGACACATTCGCAATCCGGGACGCTGGGTCTTCCAGAACGGACAGTTCACATGGAAGGCTCCGAGCTGGATTCCGGGCAATGCGAACTGGATCTGGAATCCGCCGCAGTTGTTGAAGACGCCAACCGGGCTGACCGTCGTCAGCGGTTTCTGGGACTTCCCACTGCAAGACCGCGGTCAGCTCTTTGCTCCGATTCGATTCGATAATCCCTCAAATATCGTGAAGGGCTTCACGTTCACGCCGGGAGTCGTAACTCACACGTCGCGAATCATGCTGCATCTCTTCGTGCAGAAGGGCATGCATCACTACCTCTTCGGAAATTATCACGGGAATCAGTTCGCGGGTCTGAATATTCAACCGTGGTTCACCCAGTTGGCGGGAGGACGAGGCTTTGATCCGGTGCTGGAGTTCTATGTGCAGCAGCTGGCGGGTCGAAAGATTGACCTCGTCGCGCGGCTGGATGCATGGAGCCGATACTTCCAGAACAATCCAGCGGCAGCCCCGCCGCGTACCGTAGCGCAGTTCGTCGCGTTGGTGCAGGGGAACGCTCAGGTTCCACAAGCCCTGATTCTGGTGTCGAACGTTGACGAGGTGTTTGGCACGAACGCGACGAAGCAACTGACAACAACCGCGATTGGACAGACGGTGCCCAGCATTGTGTCCAACTCGCTTGTGCCAACTGGTGGCGTGCTACCAGCTATTCCAGGCAGCAGCACGCTGAATGGTTCACTCCTCCGTACGAACTTGCCTGCGGTGAATTCGTTGGGGGGCAGCCTGCCAGGAGCTATACCGGGTGCCATATTGCCAGGAGGACTCTCGGGCGGAAGCCTGATCAGCGTCCTTCCCGGCGGCAGCCTGCCTGGGGCTTTACCCGGTGGTAGTTTGCCAGGAGCTTTGCCGGGGGCATTGCCCGCTGGAAGTCTACCGGGAGGACTCCCCGGAGCTTTACCAGGCGGTGGCCTACCCGGTGCCTTGCCGGGCGCTCTGCCCGGTGGAAGTTTGCCGGGAGCCTTGCCAGGGGGCAGCTTGCCCGGCGCTTTACCCGGCGGAAGCTTACCGGGAGGACTCCCCGGAGCTTTGCCAGGGGCTCTTCCCGGCGGTCTGCCGGGAGCACTTCCGGGTGGAAGCTTACCCGGAGCGTTGCCGGGTGCTCTGCCCGGTGGGTTATCAGGAGCACTCCCTGGTGGGAGTTTGCCGGGCGCATTACCCGGAGGAGTCACAGGAGGCCTGACGGGAGCCGTGCCGCGCGGCCGCTAATGATTTCAAATTATCACACGATCCAGGCTGGGTGGCCGGACCATTGAGGGCCAGCGTCGTACAAGTTTCTGCGGATGAGTCGCCTCTGTCTTACCCGCGGAAGCCGCCCTCAATGGTTTCAAACACTACGTCTACCCACGAACAATTCGTGCTTTGGGCAGGACGGTCCGCAAGGATGGTCCTGCCTTTTTGTTGTGAACTTAGTACGTTGTTCGCTGCCGGATCAAACCGGGATTGGGGCTGCGGTTGAAGTTGTACTGCAATCCCACTTCCAGCAGGTTGCGTTCGTAGTCACTGGCCGCGATGTTCGAATCGTTGCGGTCATAGATCCAACTGAACGTCAAGTACCACGAATCACGCACGGGATACAACAACGCACTTTGCACGATATATTCCGTGTCGTTGCGTTCGACGCCAGCGATGAAATCGACATTATCATACCCGCGGAAGTACACATTGCCTTGCGTGGTCCACTGCAGATCCCAGCACGGCAGCAGCCAAGTAAATCCCGCCTGCAACGAATGCCCTTGATAGTCGAAATTGCCACCTTGAGACTGGTTGATATCGTAGAGGTAACCACCCAACAGGGTGAGATTGGTGCATTCCAGCCGGCGTTGTCGGAAGAAGCCCATGCTGTAGTCGTCTGAGTCCGCATCCAGGATCGTATTCGCCAACGCTCCCTGACGCAGAAAGTCCAGCATCGTGTAGCGGAACAGGAACGTGGTGGAGGTGAAGTCGGAATCCACCAGCGTGAACGACGGAGTCGCGCCGAAGCGACCGAGATAAGCATCGCCGCCGACACCTAAATGGTCGTAATCAAGCCGCATGCTCGCGATGTAGGGCAAGCAACCCATCAGGCCGCGTTCGTTCGCCGCCAGATAAACAGCATTGTCCAGCAAGTCAAAGGCATGACCATTAAAGTTCGATGTATTCAGCAGACCGTAGCCGACCGTCACATCGCGGTTGTAGTCACGCACCAGATCGTAGTTGAACTGAGCAACATATGAATTACCCGCTGATCGCACTGGAGCACCGGCCAGACCGAACGCGTTATCTGTCGGGATGACGCTGATGTTGTCATCATATCGCACACCGAACTTGAACGATCCGTAGAAGCGTTCCGGTCCCATTAACGCCTGATCCATCTCGGCGTGAAGTTCTTCAGCGCGTTGCCCCAACGGAGTACCACGAGCTTCTTCCGCCACCTGCTGATAATGGCAGGCAGCTTCGCGCTGCAGGGCCAGACTGGCCAGAGCACTACCACGCACCAGACGCTGCGACCACTCCATCTCCTGCCGCGAGTTGGTGCCGCCGGACAATGTATGAAACGCCTGCAACGGCCATCCGGCCTGCAGTTCAGCGAGGCCGGTCCAGTAGTTGATATCCGTCTGATTGGGATCCAGGTTCCAGGCGATGTAGAACAGATCCAGCGCACAGCAGACGTCTTTGGCCTCGAGATAAGCCTGTCCTAATGCCACTGCCAGTTTCGCGCTTTCCGGACGCTCGCTGCGGCGTTCGCTGAGGTATTGAATCGCCTCCTGCGCACGTCCCTGTCGCAGTAAGACCAACCCCAACCGAGCCATGGCTTCTTCGTTGTTCGGATCCTTCTCCAGATACTCCCGGAGTTGCTGCTCGATCATCTGGAGATCGGTCGTCTGAGCCTGTTCTTCCGGACTT
Source organism: uncultured Planctomycetaceae bacterium (assembly GCA_964386705.1). Lineage (GTDB taxonomy): Bacteria > Planctomycetota > Planctomycetia > Planctomycetales > Planctomycetaceae > AM-0621. The sequence goes on along the minus strand of CAYLTY010000066.1, from coordinate 19,639 downwards.
GGTGGGAACAACGGTTCAACGATTCTTTGTTGACCGAGTCGTTGAGAAGGCGGCGGCGGAACCAGTTCCTCTTGCGCCATCGCGGCGGGTAGCCAGGACACGGCCAGTACGGCGGAGTAGAGAAGAGTTGAGGCAACATTCGCGAGTGCGCTCAGTTGCCGACTTTGGGACTCCATGACTTCATTCCTTGAAGATGGTATGAACGTCGCGAGTCCTTCCGCGTGCAGCGATCCTTTCAAATAATCCATTCGGCGCGGTTACTACTCGACCTATGAGTGATTCCGTGTGTGCACGGTACACCGAAGCAAACGCCAGCATGGCGGTCGACATCCTGATCACAGGCGTAATAATCCGCTCATGACGAACTGACTTCTGTCGGCAACTATTTATCCAACCTGCATGGGCGGACAGATCGAAGCTGCGTTGAAATAGACACAACCCGCACCGGCGCAACAATCAACACGTCCGCTACTGCTCGTTCGGGTAGGGCAGAACCGTTGCGGTCTTAACTTGCTGGCGAACTGCGATTGGATTCCAACTGACACGAACTCCTGATTGAGCGACTGTAGCGTCTTTGACGGCTTCTGGCGGCACCGTCATCAGCTTTGGCGACCTTGAATGTGACACGCGACGATTGCGGCGCCGACTTGCATTCGAGATCGTTCGGAACTGCCGCTAGTACCCGGACAACTTCCTTAATCAGAGGATCAGCTCGATGTGCCGCATGCTGTTTCTGCTGCTCTTGATCTCGCTGTTCACCGTGACTTCGGACGCTGCCGAACCCGGCTTGCCGCCACTGAAAGCGGATATCGAATTTGCCAAAGTTGGGGACATCAGCCTGACCCTCGACGCGTTTGTGCCGGACGGGACTGGACCGTTCCCGACCTGCATTCTGGTGCACGGTGGCGGCTGGGTTCGCGGTGACAAGCAGAGCTACATCAAGCCCTTGTTTGAACCGCTCAGCAAGGCTGGCTTCACATGGTTCACGATCAATTACCGGCTGGCTCCGCAGCATCGCTGGCCGGCGTGTGCTGAGGACGTTGAGACCGCGATCCGCTGGGTGAAGGCACACGCGAAGGAATACAAAGTTGATTCCAACCGCATTGCCCTCATTGGTGAATCCGCCGGAGGGCATCTGGTGTCATGGGTGGGCACTCATTTGAAAGACGACACGCGCGTCAGGGCGGTGGTGCCGTTCTACGCTCCGCATGATCTGGAATTGCAGGTCAAACACCGCAACATGCTCGGCGAATCCATGACGGGGCTGTTAGGGGTGACTGAGTTGAACGACGATGCCTGGAAGCGACTCCGTGCCGCGTCACCGAGCAACTACGTTCACAAAGGGATGCCACCATTTTTGCAGATTCACGGCGACAAAGACCCGACGGTGCCGTTTGAACAATCGACCCGCTTTCAGAAACAGATGCAGGACGCTGGCAACCAGTCTGACTTGATCACGATCCCGAACGGCGTGCATGGAATGGGCGGCTGGGACAAGCTTGACCCGAAGTACCAAGACAAGCTGGTAGCGTGGCTCAATACCACAATGAAGCCCGTTGATGACAACTCCGCTGCGGCAAGATTGACTGAACTTGGAGCCCAGGTAACGCAGACGGACGGCGTGATTACGAAGCTCTCGTTCAAGGATTGCTCAAAGCTGGGTGACGCCGAGTTTCGAATGATCGGACAGCTTCGCGAACTCAAAAGCCTCACGTTGTACGGGCAATGCAAAGGACTGACGGATGAGACACTGCCGCACCTTTCCGCGCTGACGAATCTTGAAGAACTGGGCACTGACGGCATTCAGGTCACCGACGCAGGTCTGGCCAAGTTCACCGCTTTGACGAGCCTGAAGTCGCTGTCGTTCTTCCATCCATCCTTCGGGATGAAGGGCTTTGACGGCTCCGGTTACGCGGCACTGAAAGCCCTGCCGAAGCTGGAGCGTCTGACGATTGCCGGAACACCATTCAACGACAAAGGCATGGCCGCCGTCGCAGAGATCAAGCACCTGCGAGATTTTCGCACGTGGCACACGTATCAAGGCCCCGCTGGCAATGAGTCACTGACGAAACTGCCGGAACTCAAGTCGCTGTGGCTGGGTCAGCGGTTGCGTCGCTACGACGGAGGCTCGAACGCACTCAATCTGGATGATTCGACGTTCGACGTACTGACCAAGCTGAATACGCTGGAGTCACTCACACTGGACGAGGCCCGGCTATCGCTTGCGGCACTCACTCGACTCAAAGAGCTGCCGCGGCTGAAGAAACTCGAACTCCGCCGCATTGATATTCCAGCGGCAGATATCGAGACGCTCAAAGCTTCGTTGCCCTCTGTTTCGATTACCTGGGCTCCGCTGACGAACGACGAGCGCCAGAAGCTGGACGCATTTCTGAAATAGGGCAGTCGCAACGGCGCACTGTTCTCTCGGTACGCCAACGGAGAAGTGAGATAGATGTTATGAGATTTGTTTTGTGCCTCACGATGTTGACAGCGTTTTATGCTTCGGCGCTCGCCGACATACCTCGGATTGTCTTCGATACCGATATTACTGGCGACGTGGACGATGTGCTGGCTTTAAGCATGTGTCACACGCTCGCAGATCGAGGAGCGTGCGAGCTGCTGGGAGTGACAATCTCTAAAGACAATCCGCTGACGGCGAGTTTCGTGGATGCCCAGAACACTTTCTATCGTCGCCCGGATTTGCCTGTCGGAGTCACGCGAGACCAGAAGGCTCAGAAACGTGAGAGCAAGTATCTGAAGCTCGCTGAGTCATCCAACTATCCGCACGATCTGCGGAGCAACGAGCAGGCCCGCGAAGCGGTTGATCTGCTGCGTGAACTGCTGGCCGCGCAGCCCGATCACAGTGTCAGCATTATCAGCGTTGGCATCGCTTCGAACATGGCGAACCTGTTGAAATCCAAGCCGGATACACATTCCCCGCTGTCGGGGCCGGAGTTGATTCAGCAGAAGGTAAAGGTGCTGTCGATCATGGCAGGAGCGTTCACGTTCGCGAACAACACCAACTATCACCTGGAAGCGAACGTGATCAATGGTGTTGGTTTCATACAGACTGTGGCGGACCAGTGGCCCGAGCAGGTTCCCATCGTCTGGAGTGGTTACGAGATTGGTGAAGCGTTGCCGTTTCCTCGTCGGTGTATCGCCGAGGATCTGAACTACCTGCCAAACCACATCGTTAAAGAGGCATACCTGCTGCACAGCGGACCGCAGCATGATCGTCCTTGTTGGGATCAGAGTAGTGTCCTCTACGCGGTATTTCCCGATCGGGACTACTTCGGCCTTTCGAACACCGGACGGGTGAGTGTTGCCGCAGATGGCTTCACACGGTTCACCCCGACCAACAAGCAGAGCCAGCTAAGCCAGCGCGATCGCTTCCTGACAATGACACCGACACAGCGTTCTCGAGTCCTCGAAGCGATTGTGCATCTGACTGTTCAGCCGCCCGCAAAGTAGCGCGGGCAGGACGACGGTTTTCCAGCCGAAAAAGGCTTTGGGAAGCATCGCTACTTCACCCACGTGAAGCATCGGATGGCCTGAAGCCGAATCTGCAAAGCTCGCTTTGTGTTGCCGCGGTGTTAAGCAACGCAATGAAGCTCTGAACTGCGGGGCGCGCGCGGCGGGATTTGGGAATGGCGAAGTCGTAAGACTCTTCCTGATATGGAATGAAACCGAGATTATTGGCGTCAGCGACAGATTTGATGGCTAAGCCCCAATCAGCGCGGCTTTGGGCGATCGCTGCGGCAACGGCGTTGTGGTTGCTGGGTTGAACGGCGTAGCCGGATGGCTTGGCTCCACCCAGCAGGCGGTCGATGAGAATGCGTGTACCGCTGCCTTGATTGCGATTCACCATCACGCAGCTCAGATCACTCGTCGCGAGCCTGACGATTTCGTCCAATGATCGGCCTTCGAAGCGGGCATCACCGCGACGAAATAGAATTCCTTGCGAACGTCCATATCCCGGCAGCAACTCCACCGAGTCCGTCAAGAACGGGCGGTTGTATTCGCCAGTGGCCGGGTCCAGCAGATGGATGCCAGCAATGTCGCACTCACCGCGTTTTGCGGCGGTGAGACCGGCGGAACTGCCGACATTCAACAGCTTGCTGGTGATACCGCGTTGCTGCAGTTGCGACAGCAGATAGTCCAGTCCCACGCAGTGACTGCCAATCACGATGAGATCAGCAACTTCGAGATCGCGACCGATTAGACGGACTTCGACCGGTTCCCCGGCTTCAATGATCTCCGTATGACGCGGGATCGTGACGAAACCATCGGCGCGACTGAAGGTTGTTACGGAACCTGATCCTTTACCCATCGGAAATGCCGACAAGCCTTCGTCCGTTTTGACCAGTCCCACGAGCAGGTATTCGGTGCGACCGATTTCCGAGTTCGTCTTCAAGGCCAACGTGGCGTTGACCGTTTCGTGCGATTCCGGCTGGCGGCCTCCAAGCAGGCGAATTACCGGGGCGACGAATTCATGAAACGTGAAAATGGCCGACGTCGGAAACCCCGGCAGGATGACGACTGGCTTGCCACCCGTAACAGCCAGACACAGCGGCTTGCCCGGTTTCAATGCGACTCCATGCGCCACAATGCCGGGATCGCTCAGTTCCGCGACGACTCGATAGCAGAGATCACCTTTGCCCTTGCTGGTCCCTCCCGAGAGCAGCACCAGGTCCGATTCCGCGAGTGCCCGGCGCAACATCTCACGCAGCGCCGCCACGTCATCCCGCACAATTCCCCAAAAGCGCGGCGTGCCACCCAATTCGCGCACGGCATCGGCTAGCACCTGCGAATTCGAATCGTAAACCGCTGCCGGTCGCATCGGCTGTCCCGGCGCGATGATCTCATTTCCTGTCGAGATGATGGCCACTCGCGGTTGCCGCCAGACTTCAACATGAGTCTCACCAAGTGCGGCGAGCACTCCGGTCTCGCGACTGGTCAGTACCATGCCGCCGCGCAGCACGGTCTCGCCCGTTGCGATGTCGGTGCCGGCAAAAGAAACACCTTGCCCCGGCGTAACCGCGCGACGAATGAGTACCTTCCCGTCGCGCACTTCGGAATGTTCGACCATTAAAATCGCGTCTGCCCCGCGCGGGACCATGCCACCGGTCGATATGGGGACCGCTTCTCCGGAGTGAATCTCGGCAGTCGGAATCGTCCCGGCATCAAGCGTTTCAGCCAGAAGCCGCACGGTCTTCGGTGCAAGTTCGCTCGTTCCAAAGGTGTCCACGGCCCGCAAGGCGAAACCATCGAAGTTCGAGCGGTCAAAGGCAGGAACGTCAACACGCGCCAACACATCTGCCGCCAGTACACGCCCCAGAGCCTCGTTCAACGAGATTCTCTCGGCCCCCAACGGCGCCAGTGAAAGAGCTGACCGAAAACGCCGCTCGGCTTCATCGCGGTCAATCACGTCGAGAAACTGTTCCTGATCGGACATGGTCTTCCTGTGTCGAGGTGCTGACGCACTTAGCTCATTCGGCTGGTTTGCGTGGCGGGCGCAGTGAATCTTTCAGGCTGATGAAATCCGACAGCACGAAGATCACTGTGAAGAAGGCCAGCAGTAGCTCCATCATCGTGACCAGCTTGGCGGGGATCGTCTTGGGAGTGATGTCGCCATAACCAAAGAACGTGAAGTTCAAAAAGCTGAAGTACATGCAGTCGAACACGACCTCAACGCGAGTTCCTTCGGGGTTGATCGCGCCGAGACTTCTCGCATCAGCGGTGAGGAGACACCAGTAATCGAGTCCAAACGACAGAATAATCTGGGCCATGTTCATCAGCATCATGGCCATGAAGCGGTGGTACGGAATGTCTTTCGCAGTGGCCGAGAGGATCTCGCGCAGGTTCTCCAGAAAGAAGAAGCTCGTTTTGGCGGCGACCACCAGCACCACGAAAGAACCCAGCATCGGGCGGCTCAACCACTGTTGAGCGATCACCACCTGCACCAGCATGGCGACGAGGCCGATCACCAGAACTTCGCCTCCCTGCCTCAAGATGCCGTACAGCAGCGATGGGCGAGTCTCTTCCACGGTAGCCTCGGTCAAAAACTGGTCGTCAGGATGCATCAAACCTATTGATACAGGAAGACTTCAACTTCCGCACCCGGCGGCTGGCCCTCACTGTCGGCGGGAACGATGATGAAGCCGTCAGCCCGCGTCGTGGAACTGAGGACCGACGCACCACTCACGGCCAGCGGCTCCGCTTCGTCGCCGCGCACAATGACGCGGGCGTAGTCAACGCGCCCCACCGTCGAAACCAGCTTCCGGGAAAGCCGAACGCGGACTCGTCGATAAGGCCAGTGGGGTGAGCGGCCGCCCAAGGCCCGAATCGCCCGGCCTGCGAAGAAGTCGTAAGCACAAAGACACGAGACCGGGTTGCCCGGCAATAGAAAGACGAGCCGGTTCTCCAATCGCCCCATGCCAGCGGGGCTGCTGGGCCGCATGGCGACACCATGAATCGCCAGCTCACCTTCGGCGGCCAGCAATCGGGGCACATGATCTTCCTGCCCGACACTCGAACCACCCGAGACCAGCACGATGTCGGCGTCTGCGTAGAGCGCGTCTCCAATCGCAGCCGGATCGTCTCGAACGATTTCACTCAAAATCGGTTGGCCGCCATCACGAGCAACCAATGCGGCGAGCATTGGCCCGTTCGCATCGGCAATCTGGTAACCGGCGGGCAGAGTGCCCGCAGCTAGTAATTCATTACCCGTAATGAGTACACGCACGCGCGGACGACGAACAACCTCAACGCGACCGATACCGATCGACGACAGCACGCCAATGTCCTGCGGTCGCAGGACCCGACCCGCCGGTTGCACGACATCGCCCGAGCGAATGTCTTCGCCAATCTGCCCGACGTGCTTACCGGACGAGACGGGTTCCAGAACTCGCAGCGTCTCGCCATCCAGATCGCTCATCTCAACCGGCAATACCGCATCAGTGCCTGCGGGCAGTGGCGCGCCCGTCATGATGCGCACGGCCTCGCCGGGGAGCACCTGACGCGGAAACGGCGTTCCCGGCAGACATGTTCCGATGATCTGCAACGGCAGCGGATTGTACGACGTCGCACCGTAAGTCGCTTCACCTTGCAGGGCGAAGCCGTCCATCATCGACCGGGCGAACCCCGGCACGTTGACGTGACTCGTCAGATCACGAGCCAGCACACGCCCGGCAATCTCGTAAAGTCCAAGTTCTTCAGTCGGCAGGTTAGTCAGTGGCGGCAGTACCGAATCCAGCCAGGCGAGCGCCGCGTCAACGGTGGTTCGTTGAGCGAAGCCTTTCATGCGCACATCAGCGTTTGGGGGTGTGGGTTTCGAGGCGGACATCAAGCAACTTTTCCAAACGAGTAACTACAGGACTCGAAGCGTTGTCGAGGTTTCAGCATACCAGCAGGCCCGTAGTGAAACACTGATTGGGAAATGCGGACAGTTCACCTGCGAAGACGAATTGCAGATCAACCTCGATCCGACACTATGATTGCTGAAGGTGTATTGATCGAAACGAACCCATCCGTCTTGCGGTGTCTCTGCATGCCCATCACAGTCGAACTGTTTGGAATCGCTCGTTCACGGGCGGGCGTAGCACAAACCACTGCGGTCGGTCACTGCCTGGGCGATGTACTGGCGGATCTGGCTGACCGTTTCCCGAGCTTAGCTGAGTCCTGCATTGATGGACGCCGCTTCCGACCGGGTTTCGCGGCAAACCTCGGCGGAGAGCGATTTGTGACCTCGCCCGAGATACCGCTGGCGGACAATGACACGGTGCTGATCATGGGAGTGGATGCTGGTGGCTGATGGAGTCCAGTTTTTGACGCGAGACATGCACGGCTATCACGGCTGCTACCTGCGAATCGATCTGACGACCGGTTCGTCCGAACGTGTACCGCTGGGTCAGGCGACGCTACGGAGATACCTCGGCGGCAGTGGATTAGGTGTCGCGCTGCTGCTCCGAGAAGGAACTGCGACAATCGAGCCGCTTGCTCCTGAGGCTGCTTTGGCGTTCGTGTTCAGCCCACTGGTGGGTAGTCCGCTGACGACATCCGCCAAGTTTGCCGTTGTCTCGAAAAGCCCGTTGACCGGGCGAATCAACGACTCGTTGGCCAGCAGCGGGTTTGCGATCGCTGGCAAGAAAACAGGGCACGACGCAATCGTGCTAGTCGGCCGGGCCGCCGGCCCCTCGGTGCTCCTGATTGACGATGATCGAGTCAGTCTGGAGCCCGCCGCCGATCTGGTTGGCTTGCCCAACAGCGAGGCTCAAGCGGTAGTGCGTGAGCGATATGGAGCGGACTTCCAATGCGCGACGATTGGTCCGGCGGGCGAAAAGCTCGTGCACTACGCGACGATCTCTCACGATGGGCGACATGCGGGACGCGGCGGCAGCGGAGCTGTGCTGGGCTCCAAGAACATCAAGGCGATCGCCGTGCGAGGCTCGCGGCGGGCGGAGTGGGCAGAGCCAGCAGCGCTGGTCGCTTATGCGAGGCGGCTGTCTGAGAAATCGTTTGGACCGGCCACAGCGAAGTATCGCGAGCTGGGCACTGCATCAAACCTGCTCACTTTTAACCGCTTGAACGTGCTGCCGACGCGCAACTTTCAGCAAGGGAGTTTCGCAGGAGCGGTCGCGATTTCTCCGGAAGAATTGAATATCACCCGAGACCGGACTCGTAGCTCGTGTGCCGCCTGCACGATTGGTTGCGAACATCTCTATGGCCTGCGGGATGGTCAGGGGCAAGTTCGGCTGGAATACGAAAACCTGTTCGCTTTGGGGCCGCTGTGTGGAGTGGATGATCCGGAAGGTGTTCTTCAAGCCTGCCAGAAATGCGACGAACTGGGGCTCGACACGATCAGCGCGGGCGGAACGATTGCCTTCGCGATGGAATGCGCCGAGCGAGGTTTTTTGGATGAACCTTGGTTGCGTTTTGGCAGCGGTCCAGCGCTGCTGAGGGCACTTGACCAAGTCGTCAGCGGTGAGGGACTTGGCGCGCTGCTGGCGCAGGGCAGTCGTCGCGCGGCTCTGGAGATCGGACACGATTCGATCCAGTTTGCTCCGCAGGTGAAGGGTCTGGAGATTCCTGGCTACGACCCGCGTGGGTTGCAGACGATGGCTCTCGGTTTCGCGGTTGGTTCACGGGGAGCGGACCACAATCGGTCGGGAGCGTACGAGGTCGATTTTTCAGAGGCTGTTGATCGCCGCAACGTCGGTCCAGAGGCTGCGCTGCTGGCCATTGAAACGGAGGACAAGGCGGCGCTGATGGACTCGCTGATTCTTTGCAAGTTTCTGCGAGGTGTGTTCACCGACTTCTTCGCGGACGCCGCCGAGATGCTGCACCTCGTCACTGGCTGGGATGTCTCTGCGGATGAGATGCGTGAAACTGCCCGACGAATTGTCACGCTCAAAAAGCGGTTCAACATCCTTGCCGGGTGGACTCCCGCCGAGGACACTTTGCCCGAACGGATGCTGCAAGAGCATTTACCCGATGACGAACGGGCTGCACTTTCATCCGAACGGCTCGCGAAGTTGATCGAAGCCTACAACCTCGCACGCGGCTGGACGCGAGACGGCTGGCTGCCGGAAGCCGAGATGGCGAGCGATTAATGAGACGGAATCAAATCAGTATCGCTGGATCAGAAACGTGATTTTCGTCATGCTCTAATCCGTATGGCTTCGTGCTTGATTGCCTGAATTCGTTCTACTGCTGCTGCAGATTGGCAATTGGGGTGCTACTCGACCTGCCCGTGCGGAACATTCTCGCGGACAGAGCCGGTGGCGCCTGAATAAGTGAAGTTTGACAAACCTCTTTATTCCTCCAATCCAGAGCGCAGAGATGACGGGCTTAAACCTCCCTTTGCATCCGGGGCTGACCGGTACCACGCGGCTTAAGTGGATTGCTTCGGATCAGGCAGCCGCTTCAATACGTGACTGGCTGATTCTGCTCGCCGCTGGCATTGCCGCCGCGTGCTGCTCGACGTTTCTGGATTTGGATATCAAGCAAGTTCCGGGGCACGCGATCCTGCGCGTTGTGTTTCCGATGGCTGTCGGACTCGCACTGGTCCCGCGTCGCGGTTCTGGCACCGTGATGGGCGCGTGCGCGCTGGTGACCGGAGTCGCCTTGCGCTTCGCCGGTTTCAAAGAAGAAGCCTTGGGAATGGGAGCGCTTACCAGCCTGATCGCGACAGGCCCGCTGCTGGATTTCGCTCTGCGTCGGGTGAATGGCGGCTGGAAACAATATCTGGCATTCGCGCTCGCTGGTTTAGCGAGCAACACCGCAGCCTTTGCCGTGCGTGGCACCGCGAAAGCCATGGGATGGGAGCGAGCAGGCAGACGCCCACTGTGGGAATGGCTGGCACAAGCCTCAATCACGTACCTCGCCTGCGGGCTGGTGGCGGGACTGATCAGCGGTCTGGTGTTGTTCTACGCTCGGCGGCGCGACGCGGCTGCCCAATCGGAGGCGGCACCGTGATCCTCGTCGGTATTGATGACACGGACACGTACGATTCGCCGGGCACCAACAAGCTGGCGATGGAGATCGTGCGTGAGGCCGCAGCTGACTGGATCTGTCAGCGGATCGTGCGGCATCAACTCTTCTTTGATCCGCGAGTGCCTTACACATCCAAAAATGGATCAGCTTCGATCGCCCTGGAGCCGCGCGGCACACCGGATCTGCAGAAGCTGACGGACTTGTGCGTGCGCGTGATGCGTGACTGGTATGTCTATGGCAGCGACCCTGGCCTGTGTGTCACCGATACCGTGCCTCATGAGATCACCGAATACGGTTGGCTGTGCCAGCGAGACATCGTCAAGCAGGGACTCGCCCGCGAACTGGCGGCGGCGCACAACATTCGTTTGATGGGATTGGGCGGCACCGAAGGCGGCGTCATCGGGTCTCTGGCGGCGGTGGGACTGGCCGTGACCGGCAACGATGGCCGAGTCGTCAGGCACGGCGAATGGCCCGACGATCTCACGGGGCTGACATCGGTCGAAAACGTGATGTCGCGCGACATCGACCTCGAAGAAGCGGAAACTTCAACGCGTATTCACTCCGGGTTCGTCGATGTCGGCAAGCACCTGCGACCCAATCGGCGCGGGGGCCGCACGGTTCTCTTCGTGCGTCGCGACACCAGCGCCGCAGACAGATATCAAGCTCTCAAGATGACCTGAGGTGTTACTGTGACATCAACAAACCGCCCGCACCGAACCCGGCGCGGATTCACACTCATCGAGTTGCTGGTCGTGATTGCCATCATCGCGGTGCTGGTGGCGCTGCTGTTGCCGGCCGTCCAGCAGGCTCGCGAGGCGGCACGACGTTCCGCCTGCAAGAACAACTTGCGGCAGATCGGAGTCGCCGTCAACAACTACGAAAGCACTCACGGAATCTTGCCCATCGGCGTGCTCGGGACAACCGGCGGCACGGCTGCCAATAATGTGTTGACGACGTGGCAGACCATGATTCTGCCCTTCGTCGAACAAGCGTCGCTCTATGAGCAATACGACTTCAATCGTCGCTTTGATCACGCGGCCAACGCAGGTGTGGTGAGCCAGACGCTGCAGGTCTATCTCTGCCCCTCCCAGCCGGACGCAAGCGTCATCGGCAACCTGTACGGATCGAGTCATTATGCCGGAAGTGCCGGAACCGTTCCCGGAACAGACGACGGGGTGCTGTATCCGCTCTCTGCGATTCGGCAGAGGGACATCACGGACGGCCCGTCGAACACGATCCTGACGGGCGAAATTGCCTTTGAACTTGGCGGTTGGGCGCGCGGAGCCATCAACGCTGGGGGGGGTGGTGGCGGCGGGGGCGGAGGTGGGGGCGGAGGTGGGGGCGGCGTAGGATTCTCCCGAGCCGTGATGCGTTGGTGGAAAGCCGCACCGACCTGCGCGTTGCCTGGATTTAACCCCCCGGTGACAACTTGTTCCAGCAGCGTCGAACGACAGTTTCAGTTTTCCAGCGCTCATGTGGGCGGAATTCATTTCTCAATGGCTGACGGGAGCGCGAAATTCGTCAGTGACAGCATCGATGTGCAGCTTTTCAAATCTGCCATAACGCGTGCCGGTGGGGACGTGGTTGACGAGTTTTAAGTTATCCGCCTCTGCAACTCCGACCGATACGTGGTAAGATTTGCTGTTCCGTTTCAGCCTGCGAAGAGAGCCGACATGCCCGAGACATTTATCCTCATTCCCGGACGCACCAGTGAGCAGGGATGCGGAATTAGCGAAGGAAAATATAAGGATAAGTACCAGCGCGAGGTGAATACGCTTCAAGTGGCGCCCGGCGACATGGAACGCATGGGCTTGGCCGATGGAGACCGCGTGCGGCTGACGGGCGAAGAAGGGCAAGTTGTTGAGGTGGCGATCACACCCGCGAAAAAGGACGAACTGCCCGAAGGCGTGCTGTTTATCGCCTACGGAGACGTGTCCAGCCGTATGATGGCCGGTGACACTCACGGGTCGGGCATGCCGACGAGCAAAGGCATGGAAGTGACGATGGAAAAGCTCTCGGCCTGAGTTGTTCGGTTGCGATGGAAGCCGTTCCCGCCCGACAGTATGTCAGTCCGAATAACCACGATTCTAAGGTGCCCTCGCGATGACCAGTGCCTCAACGCTTGCTAACGCTCCAACCGAATCCGTTCCTGGCGAATTGAAGATCATTCAGGACGCGGTCTGCACATTCTGCGGCTGCGTGTGCGATGACATTGATCTGTCGGTGCAAGACAACCACATCGTCGAGGCCAAGCGTGCGTGCGTGCTCGGCAAGGCGTGGTTTTTGAACCATGACATCGATGACCGACCAAGTTGCCTCATCAATGGCCAACCTGCGTCTCTGGAAGCGGGTTACGACCGCGCGGCCGAGATCCTGACGACCGGCAAGTACCCGATCGTCTACGGTCTGAGCGATTCCCCCTGCGAGGCCCAGCGAGTTGCGGTCAGCATCGTGGATTGGATCAAGGGAACGATCGATACCACGACCAGCGTTTGTCACGGCCCGTCGGGCATGGCGTTTCAAGGAGTCGGTGAAGTCACCTGCTCGCTGGGCGAAGTCGCTAACCGTGGCGACATGATAATCTTCTGGGGATCGAATCCCGCTGAAAGCCATCCGCGCCACTTCACGAAATACAGTCTGATGCCCAAGGGCATGTTCTTGCCAAACGGCCGCAAAGACCGCACCTGCGTAATTGTGGATGTGCGTAAGACCAAAAGTGCCAAGGCGGCTGACATCTTCATCCAGATCAAACCGCGAAAAGACTTTGAAGCCCTGTGGACACTGAGGGCTCTCGCCAAGGGAATTGAACTCGACCCGGAACTCGTGAAGCGCGAGACAGGCGTTGAACTGTCAGTCTTCCAGGACCTGATGACTCGCATGAAAGCCGCCAAGTTCGGAGTGATCTTCTTCGGCATGGGCCTGACCATGACTCGCGGCAAGCATTGCAACAGCGAAGCCCTGCTGGCACTCACGCGGGATTTGAATGCCTTCACGCGGTTCACAGCGAAGCCCAATCGCGGACACGGTAACGTGACCGGCGCCGACAACGTCGTCGCGTGGCGCACCGGCTACCCGTTTGGCGTGAACCATTCGCGCGGCTATGCCCGCTTCAATCCTGGTGAGTACACCACGTCGGACACGCTCGCGAATGGCGAGGCCGATGCCGCGATGACGATTGCGTGCGATCCGATGGCGAATTTCTCGCAGCCTGCCCGCGAGCACCTGGCTTCGATCCCGTTCATTGCGCTGGACACGAAGGAAACTCCGACCACCCGCGCCGCCGCAGTGGCCTTCACCGTCGCCACTTACGGCATCAACACCGGCGGCACTGTCTACCGCATGGACGACGTTCCGATCCCGTTGCGTCCGGCATTTCCTTCGCCTCACCCCAGTGACTTTGACGTGTTGACGAACATCGAAGAGCGCGTGAAGAAACTTTTGGGTGTAACCGTGTGACTCGTGAACCAAGAAGTTTTGGAATGCAAGAATGACGATAGAAATCCTGCCGCCAGTTGATGCCAAGCGAGAACTAGCTGAGACATTGGAACGGCTCAAGAAGGGAATCCGTGATCCAGAAGCTATGCGTCGCGCACGCGATCGCATGGATGCCATGAGAGAGCAGATCTTCAAGCAACATGGGATTGTTGATCTTGCGGTTCAACTGGTCCGAGAAGCGCGTGACGAATGAAGTATGTTCTCGATGCCTCAGTTGCGGTGAAGTGGACCTTGCCCGAAGCCGATTCGGCTCAGGCATTGCGCATACTCGATGATATTGATGATCACCTGATAGAAGCGTTAGCCCCTAACACATTTCCCGTGGAAGTAGCCCATGCTCTAACAAAAGCTGAACGACGCGGAATCATTCCCCACGGTGCAGCTTTCCTGGGGGTCTCCGGTGTGCTGTCATCAGTAGTCGTTCTCCATGATTACATCGACCTATTACCCCGAGCCGTCGAATTGGCATCGGAGAAGCGGATTGGAGTTTATGACTGTCTATACGTGGCGCTGGCGGAGGAGCAAGGCTGTAGCTTGCTGACGTCGGATGCCCGCTTGGCAAACGTGCTTTCCGATTCCTCACGGATCGTTCTCTTGTCAGACCTATAGGGCGAGCAGACCGCTAAGCCCGCGACAACTTCGAGAACTCCTAACCGAGACATCGCTCCCTTATGACTCAGCTCGACTACACCAAGATCTCTCAAGGTATCGTCTACGATCCGGCCAATGGCATTGATGGCCAGGTGCGCGACATCTGGATTGCTGACGGACGCATCGTCGCGGCGCCGACCGATCCAGACATTCGACCCTCGCGCGAGATCGATGCCAGCGGCTTGGTTGTCATGCCGGGCGGGATCGACATGCACTGCCACATCGCCGGGCCGAAGGTGAATGTCGCTCGCAAGATGCGGCCAGAGGAGAAGCGGAAGGCCGAGTTAATTCACAGCACGAAGCTGACGCATAGCGGCACGATGGGCAGTGTGCCGAGCACCTTCGCGACTGGCTACAAGTACGCGGGGCTCGGCTATACGACGGCTTTTGACGCGGCGATTCCGCCGTTGGGCGCTCGCCACGCTCACGAAGAATTCGACGACACGCCGTGCATCGACAAAGGGTTCTACCTGCTGATGGGGAACAACCACTATGTCATGCAGTCGTTGCAGAGGAAAGAACCGGAGAAGCTCAAGGCCTTCATCGGCTGGTTGCTGTCAGCTGCTAAGGGATATGCACCGAAGCTCGTCAATCCGGGTGGAGTGGAAGTCTGGAAGAGCCACCAGGCCGGCAACGTCAGTGGGCTGGACTCGCTGGTGGACCACTTTGAAGTGACTCCGCGACAGATCATCGGTGGAGTGGCCAAAGCAGCCGGAGAGTTGCGACTGCCTCATCCCGTTCACATCCACTGCAACAACCTCGGCATGCCTGGCAATTGGGAAACGACACTGGAAACGATGCGCGCGTTAGAGGGCCACAAGGGCCACATCACGCACATTCAGTTTCACAGCTACGGTGGTGGCAACGGCGACGAAAACACATTCAACAGCAAAACCGTGCGTCTGGCCGAGTACGTCAACGCGAACAAGAACATCACGGTTGACGTCGGCCAGGTACTGTTTGGTGAAACGACGAGCATGACGGGCGATGGCCCGCTGGGTTACTTCCTGTCGAATGTGTACGGCGGCAAATGGTTCAGCAGCGACACTGAGATGGAATCAGGCTGCGGCATCACGCCGATAAAGTATCGCAACAAGTCACTCGTGCACGCTTTGCAGTGGGCCATTGGCCTCGAATGGTACCTGCTGGTCGACGACCCGTGGCGCGTCGTCATGAGCACCGACCACCCCAACGGTGGCTCGTTCCTGGCGTATCCACAGATCATTCGTCTGTTGATGGATCGCACCTATCGGCAGGACATCCTCAAAACCTGCCACCCTGAGGTCGTGCAACGATCTGTCCTGGCGGACCTCGATCGCGAGTACACGCTCTACGAGATTGCCATCATCACTCGAGCCGGGCCCGCTAGAATTCTCGGGCTTGCCGATAAGGGGCATCTCGGGGCTGGCGCCGACGCTGACATCACGATCTACACGCCGCACGAGAACAAGGAAACGATGTTCGAGCTGCCGCGTCTGGTGATTAAGTCCGGTCGCGTCATCGTCGAACACGGAGAGATTCGCGATCCCCTTAACGGCAAGACGCTGCACGTGCAGCCGGACTATGACCTCGAAGTCGAGAGCGACATTCAAACCTGGTTTGAGAAGTATTACTCGATCCGCTGGCGCAACTACCCGGTCCATCCCAGCTACCTGCACGAGTCCTGCGTGGTACCACTGCGAACAGGCTGATGGATACCCTGACGAGCGAATCTCGTTCACTATTTGCCTGAATCACCGCCGCGACTTCACCTCTGATAAACGCCGCCTCTAACCACGGACCCATTGATGGCCTCGGAACAGACCTCACCGCCGCCTTTGCTCAACTTGAATGGCGTGGAGATTGTGGACACGTTCGCCGAAGCGTTCCCGATCAAGGCGACTCGATTGATCATCACGGCGGCCAATGAAGACTGGGCTCGGACCGGCGCGACGGTCTTGTGTGGCAACGCCACCAGCGTGATCGCCTGCGATGTCGAAGCTGCGATCGAACGCGTCGTACCTGCGAATGAAACTCCCGATGGCCGACCCGGTATATCGGTTCTCGTGTTCGCCTTCAGCGTGGATGGACTCGGAAAGGCACTGCAGGGCCGAGTCGGTCAGTGCATCCTTACGTGCCCGACGACGGCCTGCTTCAACGGCATCAAAGACTGCCCCAAGGAAAAACAGTTTCGCATCGGCGGCGGCATTCGTTACTTCGGCGACAGCTTCCAGAAGTCAAAGAAGATCGGGGATCAGCGTTTTTGGCGCATCCCGGTCATGGACGGTGAATTCGTCTGCGAAGATTACTTCGGCACGATCACCGGAGTCGCAGGCGGCAATTTGCTGATCTGCGGCGCCAATGCCACGTCCGCGCTTCAAGCCGCGGAATCAGCGGTCGCAGCGATCCGGTCCGGCACTGACGTCGCTCTGCCTTTTCCCGGCGGGATCGTGCGCTCGGGAAGCAAGGTTGGTTCGAGGTATCCGAAGCTCAAGGCCAGTACGAATGATGCGTACTGTCCCACGTTACGCGGCGCCGTTCAAACCGAACTCCCGGCCGGCTGCAATGCCGTCTATGAGATCGTGATCGACGGTCTGAGTTTCGACGCGGTCCAGTCGGCCATGCGGCGAGGTCTGCACGCGGCTGCAGCGTCATCCGGCATTATCCGCATCACCGCGGGTAATTACGGCGGGAAGCTCGGCAAACATCACTACCACCTGCGCGATTTGCTGTGACTTGAGTCGCTTGAGTCTGGCCTTCAGCATTCACGAGTATCGACTGATCTGGGAAATCAAGATTCATGGCACTCCAGCTCTCCTATCACGGCGAAACTTCAGTTCCGGTTGAAGTCGAGGGACTCACACCGGACTGGATCTGCGACAAATCGCTGGCCGACATCGAACGTTTCGAGATCTTTCACGGCAACCGCAAGATCCCGTTGGCAGAGATGTTCAAGATTGCCGGTGACCCGAGTGACAAGCGCATGGACTGGGAAGGCAATCTGTCCGGAGTTCACTGGGTCGGCGCGAAGATGACCAGCGGCCAGATTCACATTCATGGCCCGGTCGGTCGACACCTCGGCAGCGAAATGCGCGGCGGCGAGATTCAGGTTAACGGCGACGCCAAAGGCTGGGTCGGAGCCGAAATGAAGCGCGGCTTGATTCATGTGCATGGCAACGCCGGACATCTTGTCGGCAGTTCCTATCGCGGCTCGGCCAAAGGCATGACGGGCGGAACCATTCTGATTGACGGCAACGCGGGCAACGAGATCGGCTGCACCATGCGACGAGGACTTGTCGCGATTGGTGGCTCGGCCGGCGACATGGTCGGCTTCAACATGATTGCCGGGACGGTGTTCGTATTCGGCGAATGTGGCATTCGACCCGGCGCCGGAATGCGTCGCGGCACTCTCGGCCTCTTTGGCCCCAACCCGCCGCCACTCCTGCCAAGCTTCCGGTACGCCTCGACGTATCAACCACAGGTCGTGCGGCTTATTCTGACTACGCTGCGAGCCAAAGGTTTGCGGCTCGACGAGTCACTGCTGGATGCCGAGTTTGATCTCTACCACGGTGATCTCGTCGCTCTTGGTAAGGGTGAGATCCTGTTCCGTCATACGGCCGCATAGAGTTTTGTACGTTTGGTTTTGTCATGGCTCGCTGGGATATCTTCTGCAGGGTAGTGGACAATCTCGGCGACATTGGCGTGTGCTGGCGGTTAGCTCGGCAGTTAGCTGAGGAGTACGGCTTCCGCGTACGTCTGTGGGTGGATGATCTCGTGAGTCTGAGTTGCCTGTGTCCCGAAGCTTCGGTTGATGCGGCTTCTCAGCAGATCGGAGCGGTTGACGTTCGTCGCTGGGACGCTGAGTTCCCGCTTGTGGATGTGGCAGATGTTGTCATTGAGGCGTTTGCTTGCGACCCACCGGCAACGTACGTCGCAGAGATGGCTCGTCGAGAGGTTCCGCCGGTCTGGATCAATCTGGAGTACCTGAGCGCCGAGGACTGGGTTGAAGGCTGCCATCTGCTGCCTTCAACAGGCTCGGGGACGCATCTCACCAAATACTTCTTCTTTCCCGGCTTCACGCCTCAGACCGGTGGGTTGATTCGTGAGCACGGCCTCACAGAGGCACGCAAGGCCTTCGACGCTGCTGCGCGAGCCGAGTTCTTGCGCAAGCTGGGGATACAATCGGGCACGAACGAGTTGCTCGTGTCTCTCTTTTGCTATCGCAACTTGTCCTTAGCGGGGTTGCTTGGACATTGGTCCTCAAGCGAGACGCCGATCCGACTGTTGACGCTGGCTGGCCTTCCGACGGAACAAGTCGGACAGTGGTTGGGAGGAAGCCTGTCACCGGGAGCTGAAGTCCGCCGGGGATCACTCACTGTGAATTTGCTGCCATTCATTCCGCAGGAGGACTTTGATCGGCTGCTTTGGTCCTGCGATTTGAACTTCGTGCGCGGGGAAGACTCGTTCGTACGGGCGCAGTGGGCTCGCCAGCCGTTTGTCTGGCAGATCTACCCGCAAACCGAACAGACACATTTGGTCAAATTAGACGCATTTCAGGCGAGATATCTCAAGGGTTTTCCCCAAGCGGACGCGGTTCGGCGCTTCTGGGACGTCTGGAATCAGGAACTCGACGCGACCGCTGCGTGGCGGGAGTTCGCCGCAGCCTTGCCTGAGGTTCGTAACCACTGTGAGGAATGGGCAAACCTGCTTGACCGGGTACCGGATCTAGCCAACAATCTGGCCCGTTTCGTGGAACGAACAATGGGCTCCGCATGTTCACGGGGCAGCACCGACGCCAGCGGTGAGTGTCGTTAGCCTGGCAGAATGGAACCTGGAATGAGCATTAAGACCGCCGGCGAAATTCGCTCAGGCAACGCTATCATCATGGGCACTGAGCCGGCGATGGTGATCAAGACGCAGTACAACAAGTCCGGTCGTAACGCCGCGGTTGTCAAACTGCGCGTCAAGAACCTGCTGACCGACCGCGTTTCCGAGTCGATTCTCAGAGCCGACGATAAGA
>CAYLTY010000065.1:34268-35996 GCA_964386705.1 uncultured Planctomycetaceae bacterium | reverse complement strand
TGCCCGATCATCGACATGCCCAAGCTGTTGATGCTCGCGAACAAGGCCATCGAGATGGATTTCCGCTACAAGGACAAGGCCCCAACCCGCACTGCGGTCGAAGCCTAAGTCGCCGGATCAATTCAACCTTGAGGCGTGGAATTCTCCCGCTTCAGTCGCTTCGAGTATCGACTCACTGGCAATCTGCAGCCGCGACGGATAATTCCGTCGCGGCTGTTTTGTTTTGATCCCAGCAAAGGTTGGCTTCATGAAGATTGACCGCATTGAGTTGGTGCACGTGGCCATGCCGCTCATCTATCCGTGGCGCACGGCGTATGGCGAAGACGCGGCGATTCATTCGGTGCTGTGTCGCATGTCGAGCGGCTCCGTCGAAGCGTGGGGCGAAAGCACTCCGCTGGCCGCTCCGTGCTACAGCCCGGAATGGGGCGGTGGCATCTTCGCGACCGCCCGCGACTGGCTGGCACCCGCGCTGATCGGCAAGGACATCACCAGCGGCGAACAACTGCAAAGCGCGCTGTCACTCTTCAAAGGCAATCACTTCGCGAAAGCGATCCTCGACAACACGTGGTGGGCGCTGCAGGCCAAGCTGAAGAACACTCCGCTGCATCGTTTAATCGGCGCAACCCGCGATGTCGTTCCGGTCGGCGCAGACTTCGGCGTGATGGATTCAGTGGACGATCTGTTGTCAGCCGTCGGCGGCGCTGTCGATGCAGGCTTCCCGCGCGTCAAACTGAAGTTCCGTCCGGGCTGGGATGTGCCGATGCTTGCTGCTGTGCGCAAGCAGCACCCGACTCATCCGGTGCACATCGACTGCAACAGCGGCTATCGAATTTCAGACCTCGGCCTATTCCGGCAGGTCGACGAGTTCAACCTCGCGATGATTGAGCAGCCCCTGCAGCACGACGACCTCATCGATCATGCCGAGTTGCAGTCAAAGATTCGCACGCCGGTCTGTCTGGACGAAAGCATGATCTCGACGCGGCGCGCCGAGCAGGCCGTCGCACTGAAGAGCTGCCAGTACGTCAACATCAAGCCGGCGCGAGTCGGCGGCATCACGAACGCCGTCGCGATTCACAACATCTGCCAGCAGGCGGGGATTCCCTGCTGGGTGGGCGGTATGCTGGAAAGCGCCACGGGCGTCGGTATCTGCATCGCGGTCTCGATGCTCGACAACTTCGTGTATCCGGCGGACATCTTCCCGAGTTCGCGGTTCTATCATGAAGACATGTCGTCTCCGTCGATTGAACTGGTTCGCGACGGCAATGGCGTGCCGAGCGTGAAAGCGTTCGACAAACTGCCCGAACCGATTCCGTCGCGTCTGGAAAAGCTGACTATCAACCGCGCGGTCATTCGCGCTTCGTAAGTCCTCGCGTTCGACAAGGGCTCGGCTATGTCTGCTCCCTCCAAAACTCGCCGCCTCAGGCAACTGATCGCCCGGCCGGGCATCATTCGCACGCTCGCGCCGCATGACGTTTTCACCGCCCGCATTCTCGAAGATGCGGGCATGGAGATGGCGTTCCTGGGCGGCTTCGGGGTTTCCGCGAGCGTGTTCGGGGTTCCCGACGTCGGCCTGACGACGTTGTCCGAAATGACCGAAGCCGTGCGACGAATGGCCGACCGACTGACGATCCCGCTGATCGCAGACGGCGATACCGGGCACGGCGACTTACATAACGTCGCCCGCACGGTGCGCGATTTCGAGAGCGCCGGTGCGTCGGGCATTCTGCT
>CAYLTY010000065.1:0-34258 GCA_964386705.1 uncultured Planctomycetaceae bacterium | reverse complement strand
CGGCATCTGCAACGGCTTTCAAATTCTGTTGAAGTCGGGCATTCTGCTGGAAGATCAGGTCGCTCCGAAACGTTGCGGCCACTTCGCCGGCAAGCAGGTCGTGGCCGTCGAACAGATGGTCGAGAAACTGAAGGTGGCGTTGGATGTGCGCCGCGATCCAGACTTTGTCATCATCGCCCGCACCGATGTCCGAGCGTTGGAAGGTCTCGACGCAGCCATCGAACGCGCGGTGCGTTTTGGAGAACTCGGCGCGGACGTCGTCTTCATTGAAGCTCCGCAGTCGCGTGAAGAACTGGCCCGCATCGTATTGGAAGTTCCGTTCCCGCAGCTCGCCAACATGCTGCCGGGCGGATTGACTCCGATCATGTCCGCCGACGAGCTCGAAGAGTTGGGCTTCAAGATTGTCGTCGATCCCGTCGGCAGCCTGCTGGCCACCGGCCAGATCGTGCGGCGACTGGCTCAAGCGATGCTCAAGTCCGGCCGCACCGACGGCATGCTCAACGAGATGCTGGGCTTCGACGAGATCAAGGAGCTGCTCGGCCTCAATGAGATCTCAGCCTTGGCAAATAAGAAGTAGGAGATTGGAGCGACGCTGAAACATCCAGAAGGGTTGAAACACAGAGGCACGAAGTGCACAGAGAATCAGAATAAACTTCATCCGTCTCTGTGTTCTCCGTGCCTCTGTGTTTCAAAAAAGCTCCGTAAAATCAGCCGCTCGCTCTCAATCGCAGATTTTCGGAATAGGTTCCTCGCGTTCGTCCGTATTGGCTGCCAGATTGACTTTCGGTCTCGTGCGTCCAGTGGGCGAAACGCGGAGTATTGATGACGGATTTGCCTAACACTCAACCAAGTTTGCTCGTGCGGTTGCGCGACCCGCGCGACCGGGAGGCTTGGGAACGGTTCGTAGATCTCTACGCGCCGCTGGTGTATGGCTTCGTCCGCAAACGCGGCCTGCAGGATGCCGATGCCGCTGACCTGACTCAAGACGTGTTGCGTCAGGTGTCCGTCGCCGCTGGCAAGCTGGAATATGACGCCAGCCGCGGGTCATTCCGGGCCTGGCTGTTTACCGTCGTCCGCAACCGCATCACGGACTTCTGGCGTCAGGATGGACGGCACGTGCACGGCACGGGTGACAGCTCCAACTGGCGGATGCTGCAGGACGAGGTCGCCGCGGCCAGTGACTCTGCGGAATGGGACGCCGCGTGGCGACGACAGCTCTTCCAGACCGCCGCTCAGCAAGTGCGGGCGGATTTCACAGATTCCACATGGCAGGCATTCTGGCTCACGGCCGTTGATGATCGCCCCGGTAAGGAAGTCGCCGAGCAGTTGAATCTCAGCATCGCAGCGGTCTATCTCGCCAAAGGCCGCGTGATGAATCGCATCAAGGAACAAATCCGTTGGCTGCAGGATGAGCCGCCCCCCGCAAGTTCGTGATCTTGAAAAACTGGCGTCGCGTGTGACGATCGGTCATTGTTCGAAACTAGCCACATCAGCAATCGCCTGCTTGCATCGCTGAGGGCCGTTGAGATCACTGGCCCGTCGGAGATTCTCACATGCGTCACGTGCTCTGCCGCAGAAGCCTTCGCGGCATCCCGTCAATTGTCGCGGCACTGCTGTGCCAGTCCGCGCTGCTGATTTCCGGATTCAGCCTGGCCGCCGACGAAGCTGCGGAAGCTCCTCGACCGGCAGTCAAAGGCGGGCCGTTGAACTACCGCTGGCCGAAGGGCGAACTGCAGGCCTACGAAATCAAGGTCACGACGAAGCTCGGCAAACGTGAGCAGGAAACGACTGCCATAGTTGAAATGACGGTTTCAGGAACACGAGACCTCGGGCAGCAGCCTGCCGTCGCAGCCATCTCAAAAAAAATAGGAACCGGCTCTGGATTCGTGGTCGGTGCCGACGGCTGGATCATCACCTCGGCCAGAACGTGCGGCTGGGCGAGCGAGATCGAAGTTCGAGTCGACCGCCGCACCTATCCAGCCAAGGTTGTTGAGTTACGTGCGCAGGACGACCTCGCACTCTTGAAGATCGAAGCCGACGATCTGACTCCGTTGCCGGTTATTGACCCGTCTAAAGTCGCTGAAGGTGATGAAGTCCGTATCATCGGTTTCCCCGCTGGCAGCAGTGCGGGTGATAAACCCAAAGTCGTTCGCGCGGGCATCGACAAGGTCTTGAAGCCAGCCAACTCAAACCGTTTGCAGCTTGATACTGCTGTCCCGGCGAGCCACTGGGGCAGCCCGCTCTTCAACGATACCGGCGCGGTGATCGGCGTCGGTGCGTTCGACGAAGCGAACTCTTCGGCAACGGAGTCGCACATCTGCACTTCGTCACAGCGAGTTCTCGAGCTACTTGGAAGCCACAAGATCAAGCCAGCGGAGTCGCAGGCAACGCCGCTTTCGGGCGCTGCGTTGCTGGAGGCAGTGCAATCGTCGCTGGCACTGATCACGGCCCGCAGCGTAACGACGACTCCCAAAGAGGCGGTGCTGACAACCCTGCAGTTCTTGACATTTTCTCATACGGTTCGCGGCCAGAACATCGTTCCGCCAGGCAATTGGGGGTTGATGTACGCCAACGTGGATACTCATGGACGGGCGAACGATTACTACGGCGGCGAACAACTCCTCTTCGGCCTCGGACCAATAAGTCGCCTGCTGTTTCTGTCCTTGCCAGACGATGACCGCACGGAGTGGGTGCACAATGAATCGTTTCCACTCGCCCGACTGCCAGCTCCATCGGTCGTCGCGCTCAAAGACGAGCAGGTAGCCAGGCAGTTCATCCGCACCGGCCGGCGTTACGTCAGAGGAAACAACGAGCGCAAGCCCGAAGCGGAGGCTCCAAACGATGCGACGGAGAGTGTTCGTTACCGCGTTCGATCTGACAAAGGCGACCTTGTCACCATCAATGTGGATGGGCAACTGGAAGCCGCCGAGAAGGGCACATTTCCCAACGTCAAAGTCACAACCAGCGGGCAATACGACTTCAGTCGCAAGCTGGGGCTGATCGAGTTCGCGGACCTCACGCATGACTTCCGGCAGACCGCGGACGGCACAACCACCCAAGCCTCTGTTCACATCGTCATCAAACGCGAGAAGCCTCAAGCGTTACTGGATCGCAAGAAACGCGAAGCCGAGGCACTCACTGTCAACTTCGCACAGCTCCGAAAACAGTTGGAGCCGGCTTCGGCAACGGGGGGCACTAACACGGCTGAGCCACCAAAGCCGACGAAGACCGTTCAGGATCTGGTAAAAGAGTTGATTACCTACCAGACCGGCGCTCCGATGTATTTTCAGGTGAGAGATGCGCTCACCCAACTGCAACTGCATAGCGTTGATCTCAAACAGAGAGACAAAGCTGAAGGTGAACTACTCACTTTGCTCGGTTCGAAGAATGGCGAATCCAACGAGCAATTGATCATACAGTGCCTGAAAACGTGGGGCAGCAAGCAGTCGATTCCGAAGCTGCGAGAAAAGCTCAAAGCCGAGTCGCCGTTTGTGGCGAAGGATGCCTTCCTCGCGCTGGCTGCCGTTGGCGGAGCGGATGTACTCGATGACCTGCTGGCCGCCATCTACACCAACCGAATCGCCCTGCAGGCCACTGAGGTTGCTCAAGCGTTGCGTCCCATCGGTGAACCAGCAGAGAAAGCAGTCATCAAGCGACTGGAGACGCCCTCAGACGAGCCGTTCGCGTGGCATCGTTCGATCATGCTGATTTCTGTTCTGGGAGACATTGGCGAAGAAGATTCTGCAGTCGCGCTGCAAAAAATCGCGAGTTCAGAGCATCGGAGCTTATCATCTCACGCTGCGGAGCCGTTGAAGAAAGTGCGCATCAGGCTCGAAGCCAAAGCAGATGCGAAGGCCAACCCGGATGCACCGCAGCTATCAGTCGCTGCGCGCGATGTGGACGAGCTGTTACGAGCAGTCAAAGCGGCGCGAGGCAACGACATCTATGAGCCCCTGCAGAAACTGACTCGCGATCCGGTCGTCGAAGAGATGCGGGACAAAGTACAGGATGTTCTCCTGATGCTTGTGAAACGTCCGCAAGACAGATCCATCAACTCTGCCTTTGCTGCCCTGCAACGATGGGTGTCGCCGCGCGTAGCTCAACCAATGGTCGAACTGATCAATTCGCCGGATTACCACTCGAAAGCGCTCGCGATCCATATCTTGTCGATGGCCGGAGACAAGTCGCACAGTGATCTGTTCTGTAGCTTTCTGACGGACGATGCGCTGCGCGAATACGCTGCAAGGGCGTTAAACAGAGTGGAACTTACGCCGTCCAGTCAGCAAACGCTGATTGGCCTGCTGAAAAGCGAGAAGCCCGAAATCCAGATCGCCGCGCTAGGTCTGCTGGGCTGGCGCGGCGTCGATCAAGCCATGCCTGAGATCGACCGGCTGGCGCAGCTGGACGGCCAGGTGCGAACGGTCAACGTGTATGCTCTTCTTGCGGCGTCCCGAATTCGTCGACAGGCGTCAGCACCGAAGAAGTAGAAGCCGGCGTGCGATCTTCTTTCCGAAGTTGACCTGACGGAAACTCGATTTCAGAGGCCGGATTCGCGATAGGTTCCTCTGGCAGGTCCGTATTTCCCGGAGAATTCGCGTCGCTCGTCAGCGACCGTCTGCCGCAGCCCTCTCGGGAACGCCGTCATGTCATCGAATCCAGAAGCCGCCGTGATCAAGGATTGCCCCACGCCCAACGAATTGCGGGCGCTGCTCGACGGCACCATGCCGGAAGGGATCGCCACGGCGTTGCAGCGGCACGTGGACCAGTGTCGGACCTGCCAGAAGGCGTTAGAAACTCTGACGGTCGGCGGCGAATCATGGGTCGGCGTTGTGCACGAACTCAAGCAGCCCGCCGGATCCGGTTCCGAGCATCATCTGCAGGAAGCCATGTCACGCATGAAGTCAGACGACAGCGGACCTGGAGAGCGTGCCTCGCCCGATGCCCCCACGCGACTCGACTTCCTGTCCCCGTCAGACCAGCCAGGCTCGCTGGGCAAGCTCGGGAACTACGAGATCTCCGAAGTCGTTGGCCAGGGCGGCATGGGCGTCGTCCTGAAAGCCTTTGACGCCAGTCTGCATCGAGTTGTCGCGGTCAAGATTCTAGCCTCGCATCTGGCTCACCACGCGACGGCGCGCAAACGTTTCATTCGCGAAGCTCAAGCCGCCGCCGCAGTCTGCCATGAGAACGTCGTCACGATTCACGCCATCGACGAAATCGGACCGCAGCCTAAGATTGTCATGCAGTTCGTGTCAGGTGGCTCGCTGCAAGAACGGCTCGATCAGGAAGGTCCCTTCGACCTGAAAGAGATCCTCAGAATCGGTATGCAGACGGCTGCGGGACTGGCGGCGGCTCACGCTCAGGGATTGGTTCATCGCGACGTCAAACCGGCCAACATCCTGCTCGAGAACGGCGTGCAGCGAGTCAAGCTGACCGACTTCGGGCTCGCCCGAGTGGTTGACGATGCCAGCCTCACGTTGAGCGGAGTGATCGCCGGCACGCCTCAGTACATGGCTCCCGAACAGGCTTGGGGCAAAGTTGTTGACCATCGCGCGGATCTGTTCGGTCTCGGTGCCGTGATGTATGCGATGTGCGTCGGGCACTCGCCGTTCAGAGCACGCTCAACGATGGCCGTGCTGAAGCGAGTGTGTGAAGAAGAACCGCGTCCGATCGCAGCCATCAATCCGGATATCCCGGACTGGCTGAGTCGCATCATCGGCAAGTTGCTGGCCAAGAATCCTGATGAGCGATTCAAGGACGCCAGCGAAGTCTGCGACCTGCTGGCTCAGTGTCTGTCCCACGTGCAGCAGCCGCTGCATGTCCCGCTGCCACCCACCTGTGCCACGTTGGCTCCGACCGTAACCGCAATTGCTGCCGCGCCTGTTCCGGCCCCGGTTTCGGCACACGCTGCGGCGGCTGTTCAGCCAGCCAGCGAAAAGCCTGCCGCAGCCAGCGTACCGCCACGAACGTCGTTGCCTCTGGCCTATCGCCTGCAATTCAAGTGGGGCATCGCGCCGATGCTCCTGATGCTGCTGGTGTTAATTGGATGTGCGTCAGTCTTCACCTGGCCACCGGGACCGCCGCAAGACTTCTTCGCATTCTCTGCAATGGTGCTGGCCGTCAATGCTCTGACCTGGACGGTCTTCTATCTCGCGTGGTCAACGGATAACGGTTGGCCGAGAGGCATCTGCATCGGCCTCTTGATGCTCGGTGCGGGGATCATGCTGTCTCTGATCATTCAGGAAAGCGCGATGCCGTTCATCGTGCGGATTACGTACGCGCTCTCGGCGGTTTTAATGGTCGTCTATGTGGGATCATTGCTCTTGTACCGTCCGTGGGTGATGGGCAGTTGGCAGCGGTGGCTGGGTCTTCCGCCTCCGGCTGAGATCGCTCCATCGCCAGCACCCGGTCGTCTGTCCCGCTTCCTCAAGCTGGCGGTAATTGCTCTGGTGCTGACGCCAGTCGTCTTTGTCGCACTGCTGGCAGGATCGTTCTGGGCTTATCAAGCCAGAGAACGAGAAGTCGAAATGCAGCACACGATCGCGGAATTGCGAAATGTCGAAGCGGCTCACCAGCGGCGGAACATCGAGGATCATGTCCAAGCCACCCTTCCGGGAGTGAGCGAGTCACCGTTCACGCCGTTCCCTTCGCCGCAGCCAGGCACGGCAGAGCCAGATCCTGTCGCTTCGACGCCGATGGCTTTCTTGCCCGGTATGACCAGCGCGCCGCAGCAAGTGTCTCCGGCCGTCAAGGATCTCGTCGGCCGCTGGGTTGTGCTGACAGCACAAGGTCCGGAGCCTCCAGTCAGTGCTTCTGAGGTGTACGGCTCGGCGGGGATGACGGCGCCGGGCGCAGGCATGATGCCTCCCGGAATGGGAGGCGGCGGCAGTCCGATGGCGCCCGGCACTCCGACAGGGTCAAGGGCGAGGGGCTCGACCACCGCTCCCGACTGGATTGAGATCACCGATCGTCAGCTCAAACTGGTCTCTTCAAAGGAAACTGCGTTCGACTTCGGACTGCGTGACGGACGCGTACTCTCGTTGCGTGACGGGCAGTCGGGCATTGCCTCCGACGTGCGCACGGGCATCTATCTGCGGGACGGAGACCGCCTCGTCATCTGCTGGGGGGCCGGCGACTACCCTGTAACTCAGGAACTGAAAGCGACGGGGAACTATCAGCTGCTGGTGTGCCGTCGCGAATGGCAGAGACCGGAAGAGGATCCCTTCGCCGCTCCAGCAGTTGGAGAGGGCCTCAATAATGTCGTACCTCCAGCGGGTGCGGGAGGTCTCTTTAATCCCGCTCCACGAGCGGTTCCAAGAGCCGACATGCCGTTCACGCCGCGTGAGGCTCAAGACTATCAACAGGCTTGGGCTGACAAGCTGAAAGTAAAGCCCGAGATCGCCAACTCCATCGGTATTCGGTTGCGAATCATCCCTCCGGGCAACATCCGCGACCGCGCCAAGGCCGAAGCGGCGCCCATGCCCGGCATGATGGGAGGCATGCCTGGAGTAGCAAACGCCAGTGGATCGGTTTCGCGGTCGGGAGTTCTCGGCCCCATCTACGTCGGCGTGCACGAAGTCACGCGCGGGCAGTTTCGCAAGTTTGTGGAAGCCACGAACTACGTCACGCTCAGTGAACGCATTCCTCGCAGTGATGGCAAGCCATCGCCGACCTGGCGCGAGCCGCAGATCGATCAGGACTCTGACAACCACCCCGTCGTTCATATCTGGGGGAGTGATGCCATCGCGTTTACGCAATGGCTCAGCCGGACGGAGAAGAAGCCGTATCGTTTGCTATCAACCGACGAGTGGGAGTTCGCCATGCGCGCGGGCAGCGCTTCAGACATCACGCTCGGCACGAACAAGCTCAAGCACCGCAGCCAGTTCTTCACGACCACGGCGCCCGTGGGCAGTTATACCCAGAACCCGTTCGGACTTCACGACTTGATCGGTAACGCCGCCGAATGGACTTGGGGCACCCAGTTAACCGACGCGCCCGGTTATGGCATGGGGTCGCCGGGGGCCGGCGAACCAGTTCCAGCCGCGCGGCTGCCGCAAGTCAGAACGCCGGTCATGAAGCTCCTGGGTGGAGACTTCGCAACGCGTATCGAAGCGAGCCTGCCCGGTCAGGCCGACGTCCAAGAGCCATCGATTGCTGGCTTCCGCGTGGCTATCGACCTTACAGAGTCGTCTCTTTTGACACACCGCGATGACCTCGAGCAGCTTTCCGACGGCCACGACATGTTCGTCATGCAGGCGGTCTGGTGCGATGTCGTCGGCAAACCCTCTGACGTGGCCACAAAGAAGGACCTGCAACTGGTCGTGGCAGTTCACGATCTGGTGCCTCGAGACCAGATCCCCTACGCCGTCGAGTGGACCGATTTTGAGATCCAGCGCGGTCTCGCCCAGGAAGGCTTCGCGCGGCTTACCAACTGGAAGCCCATCGACGTGGCTGCAACCTTGAAATGGCTGGAGCAAGTGGAGACAGAAACGGATTCGCTGCCTGCTCACTTGAAGCATGCCACGCTCACCATGCCAGTGCCCCGCACGACCGGCAGCAAACTCGTGGGGTTGGATGGATACATGATCCAGCGAGATCTGGTGCCAGCGAAGAGTGAGGCCGGGCATCCGTGCGTGTTCCGGTTCTTCGACACAACACTGGAATCGAACGACAAGGACGCGGCTTACATTTACCGCTACCGCTTGAAGTACCGCATTCCAGGTCTGGATAGCCAGACGGTGCACACCACTCCGTGGAAGACCAGCAACGGGGTCGTCACGGTTGATGCTCCGCTACAGTAAGCTGCAACGGCGGGTGATACCCAGCGCTGATATGCGTTCCGGTGACTAACGTGTCCGAAACTTCGCTGTCTGAGTGAGTCGCAACGCGCTGGCGGCGGGTGATTGGCACGACGAGAACCGACAGGACCAGCACCCGCAGTTAAGGTCTGACCGCTAACCACACAGGATTTTCCCCGAGCACCTTACCGCAGAACGACCTTGCGACGCCTCAACTCCTCTGCTGACATCTCTTCAGGGACATCTGACTCCTGAGAGATACCATGAAATCCGCTAAGACAATCACCCTAAGGCGTCTGCTACCCCTCGGCATCGCCTTTCTGATTGTCCGTGTGACGGCGGAAGTGGTGTGGGGTTATCGCAACTACCTGCCACCCAACTTCTCGTCCGACTTTCTGCAGGGGCGCGAGAATTACTTCTTCGGCTCGTACCAGTGGGCCTTCTATCCGCACATTGCCGTCGGCCCACTGACGTTACTACTGGGTATGGTGCTGGTCAGTGATAAGTTCCGACTAAAGTTCCCGATCTGGCACCGCTGGCTCGGCCGCGTGCAAGCCATGTCCGTGATCTTCGTGATCGGCCCCAGCGGTCTATGGATGGCCTACTACACCGCCACCGGCCGAATCGCCGGTATCGGGTTCGCCATCCTGTCGATCCTGACGACGACATGTGCGGTCATGGGATGGAAGACCGCAGTCGCCAGACGCTTCAACGATCATCGCCGCTGGATGTCGCGCTGCTTCGTGCTGCTGTGCTCCGCAGTCGTCCTGAGAATCCTGGGCGGTTTGGGAACGGTCCTCGAAGTGAAGTTCCTGTGGTACGACCCGATCGCGTCCTGGTCGAGCTGGCTGATTCCACTGCTCACCTTCGAATACCTGAGCCTTCGTAATCGACGCCCTGCACTTGTCCAACCGCGATCGGTCGTTTCCGCTCAATGATTCCATTCAAAAACAAGACCGCTCCCTCACTCCGCCCGCAGTAGTCTTCAGACCAAACGCAAAATCCCGGCCAACGTCTTTCGACGTCGCCGGGACTGCGGTTACTGCCTCAGTTCACGAGCTGAAGGTCTCCCTTCAGCCCGATTCATCATCCGAGACCGTTAGATCGTCGGGAAGTCAAACATGAACGCATCGTTGATGGTATCGAACGAGTCGCTGACCAGGATGTCGCCCGCAACCCTCGTAGTTCCATTACCACCACCAGCAAGCTTGTCAGCTCCGGTCTCACCCCTGATCGTGTCGTTGCCGGCTTCACCAAGGATTGAGTCATCGCCTTCGCGGCCCGCCAGCGAGTCGTTGCCGATTCCACCCAGCAGCGTATCGTTGCCGAGTTCACCAAACACCTTGTCGTTGCCAGCATTGCCCGTGATGACGTCGTTGCCGTTGTTACCGTTGAGGTAGTCGTCTCCGTCACCACCATCGATCGTGTCGTTACCGTCCAAGCCATAAACGATGTCGTTCGAGGCTCCGGTCTTGATCTTATCGTCACCAGCTTCGCCACGGACGATGTCAAAACCTGAGCCGGTCGCGATGGTATCGTTGCCATCACCAGACGAAATCTCGGTAGCTCCGAAGTAGCCTTCCGTATTGATCTTGTCCGCCCCGGCGGTGCCGTAGAACAAGGCCTTCTCGATACCTCTCACGACCTCGGTGACAGCGCCGATCGTCAGGAAGCCGGTTGTGAACGCGGCATTGCTGGTCAGCGTCAGGGTGTTTGCAGTCATCGTCTCGATGAGCATGTCACCACTGCTGCCATTACCGAGCAGGGTATCAACGCCCTCGGCACCGCTGAGCGTGTCGTTGCCAGAGCCACCATAGAGCTGGTCGTCACCGATTTCGCCGAACAGGGCATCGTCACCGCCGTCACCGAACAGGATGTCGTTGCCAACACCGCCAATCAGAACGTCCAGGCCTTCGCCACCGTTGATCGAGTCATTGCCACCATCACCGTTCAGGATGTCGCGAAGGGCGCTGCCCAGAATGGTGTCATCGCCACCGCCGGCAGATACCGTCGGACTGCCGATGGACCAGCCAGACAGGTTGAACGAATCGTTCCCGCTGCCGCCGACCAGCGATGCCAACTCAACGTTGGACAGCTTGTTCGTACCACCGGTCCAGTTCAGGCTGGTATTGGTCAACGTCACAACACCGGATACCTGCTCAAGAACCAGGTCGGTTGATGTACCGTTACCGTTGAGAATGTTGGACCCGGCACCACCCGTCAGGGTATCGATACCAGCGCCACCGATCAGGTTGTCGTTACCAGCCCGGCCATCCATCAGGTCTTGGTCGTTGCTACCCACGAGCACGTCGTCACCGGCACCGCCCTTCAGCGTATCGTTGCCGTTCTGGCCATCGACGAAGGTGCTGGTCGTCAAACCGGCCAGGTCGATACTGTCTTCGCCATTTCCAGCTAGAACAGAGACCGTACCGACGAACGCCGCGTCGATGCTGGTTCCGATCACTGAGTCGTTGCCGTCACCCAGCGAAATCGTCAGCAACGAACTCGGCACGCGGAAGATCACTCGCTCAGCCGTGGCGCCGGTACCATTGCTCTCACCTGTCTTGATGGTGCTGAGGCTGTTGCCGCCCGTATCGTCATCAACGAGCGTGACTTTGTCCGCAACGGACGAGTAACTGAAGACGCGGTTCACGGCCCCGAGATTGTCAAAGATACGTGCATTCGATGACGCCGGGTTGAAGCTCGCTTCAAGACCCGAGTAGGTGACCACTGACGTTACCGCGCCATCTAGCAGCGTGACGTTCCCCGAGTTGGCGTTGGTAAAGTTGTGGGTAATGGTCGAGAAACCAATGCCGTTGATCAGGTCCAGCGAATCGGAACCAGCACCCGAACCACCGTTGAACAGCAGCCCCGTCGCCGGAACCGGTGTTCCGCCCGAGAAGTCCAGAGTCAACGGATCACTGAAGCCGTTGCGACCATTCACCGTCAGGCTGCTGATCTTGGACAACACGTGCTCTTCAAAGACGCTGGTGTCGGTTCCCGTATTGACCACTCGCAACCGATTGCCAGCTCCCAGACGCAGCGTCAAGCCACTATCCATCCAGAGGGTGGAGCTGATCGTAACCGCTTCCGAGAGGTCGTTCAGGTTCACAATGACGTTAGTCGTACTTGTTCCCGGAGTGACCGCGTTGTCCGCAGCTTGAATCGTCAGACTGAATATCGGATTCGTTTCGAAGTTCAGTGCGGCCGAATTGGCCACACTGATAACACCCGTGGACGGGTTGATCGCAAACGCGCCGCCAGTATTACCGCTGAGGATCGAGAACGTCACCGTATCCCCGGAGTTGTTGTCCGAGGCATCCAGATCGGCCACTACAGAGCTGTTCGTGAGGTTCTCATTGATCGAGAACGGACCAGCGGCTGCGATTTGTGGCGGTTCATTGATATTGATCGTGACGGTAACGTCCGTCGGATTCAGCGATGTGCCATCGGAAATACGGTAGGTAAAGGTGACGGGCTGCACGCTCAAACCGTCATGAATGTAGGTAAACGTTCCATCCGGATTGAGCGTGAACGTGCCAGAATGATTAGCCGGCGGACTGACCAGTGTGGCTGTCCAGCCAACACGCGGAGAATCCACATCGGTATCATTGGCCAGCACTCCATTGTCGCCTGCCGTTCCTGTCTCTGTCCCCGCAACATCGGAGGTCGTCAGCGTGCCACCTCGCAGAACGGAATAAGTATCATTCACGCCGACTGGCAGGTCGTTCAACGGATTCACGGTGATCGAGAATGAATCAGAATCGGTCATCGCCCCACCAGCACCGGTCGCTCCCTGATCCGTCGTGGTTACGGTGACCGTAGCCAGACCACTGAAGTCCGTATTCGGCGTGAAGGACGCTGTGCCAAGCGTTGTCTGGAGAGCGGAGATCGTACCCGACAGCGTCACTGAACCGCTGTTGTTTGAGCCACCGGCGATGGTCACACCACCGCTGAGTGGACCAACACCGATCTTGCCATTCGTCGCTGCGAGCGTGACTTGCACCAGCGAAGAACCAGCATCGACATCCGAGACGGAAATTGAACCGATCGAGACCGCAGTCTCTTCGTTCGTGGAAACCGGACCGGACGGCAGAGTGTTCACCGGGGCATCGTTCTCAGCGCTGATCGCCAGACTAACCGATCCCGACGCCGTCTTGATACCGCCTGATCCTGTATTACCCAGGTCACTGACCGTGACTGACAACGAATCCGATCCGTTGAAGTTCTGGTTCGGACGGTAAGCGAGACCGTTCAGAGCCAGATTAATATCACTGATGGGTCCGCGGATCAGCATGCTGGCTTGGTTATTGCCGCCGCTGGTAAAGCTGATGTTATTGAGTGATCCCAGGGTGAGCGTGCCGTTGCTGACCGTCAGTTGCACTTCAACCTGTCCCGAGCCCTCGTTGACATCAATATCGGCGACAACGATCGCGTTGTTGCCAACAGTCGAGAAGACCTTGCTCGCGTCTTCGACGAGTGTTTGCGTAGCACTTGGCACAGTCAGCGTCGGAGCGTCGTTCACAGCACCAACGTTGATTGGAACGGTGACAGTCACTTCCTGAGGACCACCCGCGCCGGTATTCCCTTGATCGTTCACGGTGACCGTCAGCGACGCAGAGCCGTTGTAACCCGCCGTCGGGCGGTACTGCATACCATCCAGAGCCGCGTTAATCGCAGTCTTGCTGGTACCCGTGAAAGTCATCGTTGACAGGCCATTGCCAGTACCGGGGCCGCCGACGAAGTTCAGTCCCGTAGTGCGACTGAGCGTCAACGTACCGTGAGTCACAGTTAACGTGACGCGCGGTTGACCACTGCCCAGATCGAAGTCATCCATCGAGACGCCGTTCGTGTTGGCAGCGGAGATCGTCAACACAGTGTCTTCGCTGGCCAGCAGCGGATTCTGCTGCACAGCCACCGTCGGCGCGTCATTCGACGGCGTGGTGGTGATCTGCACGGTATCGGTGTCGCTCAAAGGATTGAGCGGCGGAGCCCCGGTATTTCCCTGATCGTTGGTAGTAATTGTGAGCGTAGTAACCCCGACAAAGTTATTAGCCGGAGTGAAACTCAAGCCGTCCAAGGCTGCCTGCAACTCACTCAACAGGCCAGTCATCGACAGGCTGGATGTCCCATTGCTCGTCAGGCTGTTCAACGCTCCAGCTGCCGCCGGATTCACCGATACCGTACCACCAGTCACGCTGACCGTAACCAGCAACACACCGTTGCTGGCATCAATGTCCGACGTACTGATGAGGTTGCCATTCGCCGTGCTGAACACCAGCGTCCCATCTTCCAGCATCGTCTGAGCAACCGGGACAGTGTTTACTGGTGCGTCGTTATTACCGTCCAGCGAGATGGCTACCGTCGCAGTATCCGTCAACGTCGCGTTCATGCCGAAGTTCGGATCATTGACGACCACCGTGAGCGTTTCAGTACCGGTGTCCTGGCCTGGCGCACCCAGATAGGTCAGGCCGTTCAAGGCGGCATTGATTTGCAGCAGCGTCCCCGTGAAAGAGATGGCGCTGGTGCCATTACCACCCATTGTGATACTCACGCCGCTGCCTGCAGCCAAGGTGAGCTTGCCCAATGGGAAGCCAGGAGTCGACAGCGACAAGGCCACGGAATAGATCGCACTACCAGTACCCAGTGGGTCGTCAACGTCGCTGATGCTAATCGCGTTGCCGATACCCGTTGAGAACACAAAGTTCGTATCCTCAACGGCGACTTGCGACACGCTTGGAACGGTGATGACAGGCGCATCATCGAGACCGGTCAAGGTTACGGCCACCGTTGTACTGCCAGTGCGAGGCCCACCATTACCAGTAAAGCCCTGGTCATTGACGCTAAAGGTGACTGACGTGTTGCCGAAGTAGTCCGGCGTTGGATCAAAGTCGACCCCTGCATTCAGCGCGACCTGAATGTTTGCGAGAGTGCCCTCCAGTTCCACCGTGGAGGTGCCGTTCATACCAGAGATCAGCGTCAAGCCAGCCGTTGACGCGAAGGTAATAACGCCGTTGGCGGCACTGGCTGTAATACGTACCAAATTGGAGCCGGCGTCAATATCGCTAGCCGTGATGGCATTGCCATTCGCAAGACTGAAGGTCAGGGTGCCTTCCTCATTAATCGTTGCAGTCGCAGGCCCAGTCACTACAGGCGTGTCGTTGACCTCCAGCACATCCAAGTCGATGAAGTCTGAATCGGTCAGGTTGCCAGTACCGGTGGCCCCCAGATCGTTGGTCAGAATGGTGACCCGCGCAAACTCACCGGCCCCCACAGTCGTAAAGCCTGAGTCCGGATCAAACCGCAAGCCGTTCAATGCGGTGTTGAGGGTGGCAATCAATCCCGTCAATGTGACATTGCTTGTTCCGTCGCCAGTAACGGTCAGCCCTGAGGTCGACGCCAATGTGAGAACGCCGTGAGTTGCGGTCAGAGTTACCTGAAGCGCACCCGTCGATTCCGCGGCATCAAGATCACTGACGGTAATTACTCCGCCATTTCCACTGTTGAATATAAACGGCGTGCGTTCGAGTGCCAGCAGCGGAGCTGCCGGGAACGTAGCACCACTGTTGTAGAGGTTCACCGGCGCGTCGTTGACGGGATTAATGGTGATGGTCGTCGTTGACATTGCGGTCAACGCCAGCGGATCAGTAGGTGATGGCGCTACCACCGTAGCGTCGATATTCCCCATGTCGTTGATCGAAACTGACAGCGTTGCATTGCCGTTATAGTCTTGATTGGGGTCGAAGATCATGCCGTTCAGAGCGGCGTTGATATTGGCGACGGTACCTTGGAAGGTCATTGTCGCGTCATTAGTACCGTCGTTGTTCGTACCCGTGGGAACGAAGGTGAGACCGGTAGCACCGTTCAACGACAGCACGCCGTTGGTCACCGAAACCGTGGCTTGGACAACCACAGCGCCCGTCGGATCGTCCAGTGCGTCCGAAATCGAGACGTTTCCGCTGAACGTCAGGTTCACATCTTCATTTGTGCTCGCAGTCGCGGGCGAAGTGGCCGTGGGTGCGGTATTTATCGGTAAGACGTTGATGATGATGTCATCGACATCCACTTGAGGTATAAGCGGAACGTCGTTGCTGAAGTTACCAAGATCGTTGGTCGTGACCTGCAGTTTCACGACACCGATGGTGCTGCTGTAGTCTTGTGTCGGCACAAACGTCAGTTGATCGGCAGCCAGCACTCCGCCTGCCAACATCAAGTTGATATTGGCAATCTTGCCGCTGAACTTAACCGATGCGTCGTTTACTCCGGTGCCGGACGTCAACGTCACGAAGTTCGCGTAGTTTGCCGGAAGTGTGACAGTACCGTTGAAACCGGTGAGCGTAACTTCCAGTTCATTGGGCGCGTTCGAGATGAATGCATCTGGATCGAAAACAGAGATGGCATTGCCGCCAGCAGCAGAGAATGTCACAGACGTGGGCGCGGCTGCCGTATTCTCATTGATCGTGCGGCCAAGCGGCACCGCGTTGACTGGCGGATCGTTCGGGCCGTTGGTCACCAGGATATTGAACTGCGTGCTGCCGTCAGCGGATTGATTGGGTTGCAGTAAGTTGCCAGCCGTGTCTGTCACCTGCGTCGCATCGATCGTGATGTTGTATCGCGCGTCGGACGGGAAGAGGGTCACCGAGGTGAAAATCGCCTCGTTCGTGTTGGCGTTGTAGGCATAGGTGTAATCCACATTCTGCACGAGTACCCGACCCGGCGTGGGCATGTTGGCGTAGTTCGTGACGTCAACTTGCGTGATTACGAAGGCCGAGCCTGTAAAGAGTCCGGCCGAACTGTCATCGACTCCGACGCCCGCATTGGGGAACGTTCCAGGGTCGAACAACGACACTACGAACTTCGTGAGCAGAGGCGGCTGATCAAGCGATATGCTGTTGTCGCTGGGGTCGAAGTCCACGCCTGCCTGGTTGTCTGGCACGCGGGTCGTGTTATCGGGAACCACGTTCAGAGATGCGACTGGCCCGCTGAAGTCCGCCAGTTCAATGGCACCTCGGTCCTTGAAGATATTTTGGCCCAAACCGGACGAAGTGTCGAAGTTGGGCTGCTTGTCGGTGACTCGTTGCTGGCCGTAGATGTCGAAGTCCGGCGAGAACAGATTCTGGACAGGAATCCCCAGGGCCGTTGTCACCGGCGTGTAGGTACCTCTCGCAATGCGTGTGTTCAACGAGCTGTCAATCGCCCTGTTCGGGTCCGTTACGGTACTGGGTGCCAAATAGAAATTACCGACTGACGGATTGAGAAACAGCGGCGGTTGTTGGCTCGCGGTGACGGAGTTCAGCACGGCAAAGCTGCCGACAGTACCAAAGTTATCCGTGGTTCCGTTGAGCGAAACATTCTGGAACAGCGTCGTCGTGACGTCCGTGTTCGGGGCAGAAGTGGCATCCACAGAAATGCCCAGGCTGGTGTTCGCGATAATGTTATTGATGATCGTCGGACCGGCATTGTCGGCGACCCTGATTCCTGTACCCGTTCGATTCAGGCTGCCGTAGATCGTGTTGTTGACGATCTTACCCATCGGCACCGCAGCCTGCGGAGAAGCGCCTGAGCCTGGGTCGCCCCGGAACTCGATTCCCGAATTGCTCCCTCCGAAATTCGCGATGACGTTGTTCTGAATCATCACGCTCGTCACCAGATGGCTGGCGTTATCCACCGGCGTGTTGCGATCGACTCCCGGATAAGTGAACGAGCCGTTGTTATCGCGCGCTCCCGGTTCCACAACGATGCCCGAACCAGAGATGTCACGCACGAAGTTCCCTTCGATTACGACCATCCCCTGCGGACGCGGCACATTCTGGTCTCCCGGCACGACCGACGACGTGTACATCGCAGTGCCGAGCGTGTCGTATTGACTGCCGATTAATCGATCATTGGTGTCGAACGGAGTCGTGACCGACGGAATTACCTTCCCGGGAATCGCGATATCCATTCCGAATGTGTTGTATTCCGCACCGCGCCGGATTTCGAACTGATAAGTGCCATTCCCAACGACAACCGGCGGAGCCGGCATAATCTTGGCTGTCTGGTTTGCTCGGCTGTTCGCAAAGCCGGAGTACAAATCAGTGAACGGCGTCGTGGGGACTACAGGGGCGGCCGCCGGATAGGTGACCATCTCACCACGCTCGGCAAAGCCGACGATCAAGTCATCAATCAGGAACCCCGTGTGGTTATTGTTTTGGCCACGTCGCGCGGCGAGGTCTTGATCGTCACCAAGTTCTGCCGAGAACTGACCAGCGGCATCGCCCGGTAGCACGGTTGCGTCTGGGTCAATCGCTTCACCCATGCTGCCAGCGGTCGAGAAATCGAACCGGAATTTAACGTTGGCGCTGCCGACAAACGATGACAGGTCGACGCGGGCTTGTCTCCAGGTGTTGGTACTAAAGAGTTGTTGAACACTGCCGGCGCCGTATGTGGAATCATCCGCGAGGAACAGCCCCAACTCAGCCGGGGCTGGCATCGGGAAGTTCACGGTTAGTTGGGCGTTGTTCGTGGCGATCAGTTCCCAGTTTGTGCCACCGTCTGTGGAAACAAAGACGCGAGCGCTGTCACGCATGTTCTGAGCCGCGAGGGTCGAACCCGCGGTGGGCGTTCCGTCGCCGGTATCCAGCAGATAATTAAAGTAGAACGTCGGCTTGTCTGCGGCCGTATAACCGGAAAGGTCGATCGTGTTGGTCGTCATCTTTCCGAACGCGCCGCCGGGTGTGTTGTAGTTGCCCTGCGCTCCACCGGCCGTGTTGCCGATATTCGGGTTCGACGTCAGATCGCGTTGCCACTGATCGTTCAAGACGCCCAGTTGGCTGTCAGCCCCTTGATAAGCGTAGTAGTTGGTGGCGCTGCTGCCTCCACCACCGCGGTATTCTTCCAGCCCGAAATACATGCTCGCGCCACCCTGCGAGTCCTGGTAGGCGTCCTTATTCGTATTCGAGGCCAGCCCGTAGGTGAGATCGCGCGGAAGCGATTTCAACGGATCAGACGGATCACGGCTATTGTCGGGTGTGGCGTTGACTCCATGACCGACGGCGTTGACGCCAGAATTGGTGAAGGCCGTCGGATGCCACAGGTTCACGTCCAGTGGCGAGAACGCCAATCCTCGGCTGCCGCTAAGAGCCGGATTCGACAGAATGATG
Organism: uncultured Planctomycetaceae bacterium; assembly: GCA_964386705.1. GTDB lineage: Bacteria > Planctomycetota > Planctomycetia > Planctomycetales > Planctomycetaceae > AM-0621. Next base: position 15,321 of record CAYLTY010000065.1, on the reverse strand, counting down.
CTATCCGGCAGACCATCGTCGATTGTGCCGCTCGCAGTGATCACCGCGCTTGCTGGGCCGGGACCACTCATCCCAAAATTATCAACGATCAACGGCGCGGCAGGCTGGCCACCAAATAATGTCGTGAACAGAATCAAGTCCGTACTCGCCGGAATTCCCGAACCACTAACGGCGGTCACGGAGACATCGGTGGGGTTAATACCCGCAAGCCCCACCAGTGCGTCATAGACACTCAGATTGCCATCCTGGATCGTCGAGATGGGGGACGTCGCAGCCGAGAAAGACAGTCCCTTCCGGGTTTCTAGCGCGAAGTAAGAAGTATTATCTCCGTCGATGGGCGTGGCCGTGCCAACGGTGGCTCCGTTCATTCCCGAGTTATCGACGACTACCGTGCCGACGTTCAAATCCAGAGCCCCAGCGCCGGTGTAGTCGATCACATACACGGCACCGTTGTTTAACGTCGTCCCGCCTGTGGGGCTCGGAATCGTAGTCACCGTGACAGTGGTCGTGCCAAGGGTTGCGTTAAGCGCAGTCTGCACTGCATTCGCAGTCGCGTTGAAACTGATGTTGGCGGTCGTAGGATTGCCTGGGACAGTCAAGGTGAAAGTCGATAAGAACGCCGCCCCGGGGGACATCAACAACCATTGGCGTTCATTATTCGACGCCACACTGTTCCCGCCCTGAGTCGTAGGCGCGATCACGAGCGTCGGCATATCCAAATCTTGACGCTGGCCGAGGAACTGAACCGTGAAGTTTCCGCTGGGCATTGTCGTGCCTGCTCCAGCGGATCCCGTCACCAGTGCTTGACCGGTCCCTAACGCCGCATCGAACAAGCCCTGCAGGGTGGCCACGCTCACATTCGCCGGAATGAGTGTGCCAATCGTTGTGTTCCCCAGGATGGGGTCGTTCAATGACAACGAGAAGGTGCTCACATTCACAACACCCGCACCTTGCGCGTGCGCCACGGCTGGTCCCGTGCCGTTGACTCCACGGGTGACAAAGGAGCCGATTGAGGCGTCACCAAACGTCGTTGCCGTCCTGGCTGTGTAAGTGATCTGCTCACCGTCGATCTGGATCGTGCCTCGTGCCGGAAAGCCCGCAGTGCTGGTGACGGTGATAATATTATCGCCCGCCATGATTCCACCGACGACGTTGACCCGTGAGGTCAACGAATAGACGGTCGAACCTGCAGTATGTTGTGCGGCGGCAGTTCCATTGGCTCCCCGCACCACTCCAGTAGCAATGGTCCCGAACTGCGTTGCGGTGAGCGTCGTGTAGGTGATCTGCTCTCCATCGATCAGCAGTGTTCCAGGGGCCGTGAAGCCCGTGGTGCTGCTGACGGGAATGACGGTGTCACCGGCGAGAATGAGGCCTGATGTGGTCTGAACGGGCCCGTTCATGTGCGAGATGGTCTGAATCTCGTTGCCAACCAAGCCAGTCGGGCTCAAGTTCGTCGGATCGGCGGTCAGTTGTGGCAGATCACGGAATCCCAAGTCGGCACCGCCCGCCAAATTGGCACCACTGAAGACCAATGTCGTTCCAGACATAGTGATGAGCGCACCATTCGCATGGCTCGTGGCCACGGTGCCATTCACGCCGCGTGCCAAACCGGTGAGGGTATTCGCGGTCTTGCCACTGTAGGTCATATCCTCGCTGTCGATACGAATCAGCCCGGACGTTGGGAAATCGGCCGTGCTGGCAACGGTCACAGTCGTGCCGGTAATCGAGAGGCCAGCAAGCAGGTTGATATTGGTGTTCAACGTCGTCGCAGAACCGGTGACCGTGCCGGCGGTGACTACGCTGATTGCCGTCTGCACAGCGGTTGCGATTTGAGCGGAGGTGGCCGCCGTCGAGATATTCGCCGTGGTCAACACTCGAGAGATCGTCGCATTGCTCAAGTGAGCGGCAATGGTGGTGCCATTCGCACCGCGCGTAACTCCCGTGAAGGACGTAGGCGTCGTCCCCGTGTAAGTGATGTCCTCGCTATCAATCCGGATCGTTCCCGATGCCGGGAAGCTGGTCGTGTCCACGACATCGATCACATTCCCAACGCCACTGACCGGATAGATCGGCGTTCCACCGAGGTGATTCACGATCGTAGTGCCATTCGCACCGCGCGTGACTCCCGTGAAGGAAGTTGCGGTCGTGCCCGTATAACTGATGTCTTCCGTCCCGATCCGAATCGTGCCAGAGGTGGGGAAGTTGGTCGTATCAACCGCATTGATATCAGTGACAGTCGTTGCAGCATCGGAGACGAGGTAGATGGGTGCAGCGACCGAGTGATTGGCCGCAGTGGTCCCATTTGCCCCTCGCGTGATTCCCGTGAAGGACGTGGCCGTCGTACCCGTGTACGTGATGTCTTCGGTACCAATCCGAATCGTGCCAGCCGTCGGGAACGCAGCCGTGCTCACCGCATTGATATCAGAGGTGGTGGAGCTGCTGTAGCGGCGCAGGGAGATGGTCGCTCCGGTCGGGTGATTAAGAATCGCGGTGCTATTCACCCCGCGGGTGATTCCCGTCAAAGTATCGACACCATTGTTCCCTGTATAAGTGATGTCTTCACTGCCAATTCGAATCGTTCCGGAGCTCGGGAAACTGGATGTATCTACCCCAACGATGTCCACACCCTGGGTGACCCCCGTGGCTCCATTCGTTGTTGTTGCGGCACTACCCGTTGGTGTCGAAACGAATCCCGTGGCTCCATTCGTTGTGGTCGAAGTGGTTGCACCATTCGTGTTCGTCGTCAGCACCTCGAATACGGTGGCGGTGTCGGCGTGAGCCGGGACTGCACCCACAGAATGAATTCCGCGGGTCACAGTGAACGTTGCCGTGAGGCCAGCCAGCGGCGTAATCGCCGTCAGCAGCATGTCTTCACCTTCGACACTAATGATCGAATTGACAGAAAATCCTGTGCGATCCTCCACATCGAATGTGAAGCCTGTCGTGCCCGCTGTCGAAGCGGCAATCGCGTCCACAGGACTCGTCGTGTCGAACAGATTGTTGACGAAGCTGAGGGTATAATTACCGCTGTAGGCGGCGGTACTCACAAATTGACTGTCATTCAAGCTGGTCGCATCGGGGGCGTTGTACGCGATGGGATCGGTGGTTTGCGGTGGCGTGACCGGGTTACTGTCTTCGTCGAACGACAGCGTGAAGTAGCTACCAAGGTTCGGGGTTCCCGTGACACCGAGGTTCTGCGACACGAAATTGGCGTCGAACGCGACCATGCCACTGCCGACCGCGCCAAGAGTGGGATCGGTGTTGATCGCGAGCATGCGCCCATCTTGTGTCACCGTGAGCAGAGTTCTCGCGAAATATCCGGGAATACTGACGCTGTCGCCCGTCGAGTGGCCTACCGCGACGCTGGCGGTGCGCGTGACTGTCACGACGTTGCCGGCCGCTGTGGCGCTCATCAGTTCGTTGCCGACCAGCAGATCGAAGGGTGCCGTGGGCAGTGGATTGATTGTGTTGAGGGTGAAACTGGCCGTCCCCGCGTCAATATCGCCCGCCAGCGTTCCAACAACGATCGGCGCGTTTTGCGGCCCCAGCGCCAAGCCCTGGAATCCATTGTCGGATACTGCCGGTCCGCCCGTCGTCCCGATTCCGAGCGACGTAAAGTCGCGAATGATCGTCGCAGCTCCGGTGCTCGTGTTGATGGAGATCAATTGGCTACCGGTAGTGGCCGTGCCCTCACCACTCGTCACAGCGTACAGAGTTCCCCCTGTGAACTGTCCGAATGCCATCCCCATGATGTTTCCGTGAATGCGCTGGCCGGAAGTATCATCGGTACCACCAGTCGCCGGTGCGGAACCAAGTGGTCGGTCCGAAGTCACTAGTGTTCCCGCGTTGCTGCCAGGAAGCACGGAGGCGGTCAGGATGCGTTGCGCACCCGCATGGGCATTGATGACGTCAACGACGGTCTGGATCGATGTCGTGCCCGCGTTATTGGCGAAGTCATAATTGACGTTGACACTCACGATTCCATTCACAGCGCTGGTGACTTGAGTCGCGCCGCCCGTTCTCGTGATCACCAGTTGCACGCCGTTGGCTTGAGTGCCTTGAGCGCGCGTCTGGAAACCGATGGAGCCAGAAATCGGGCCGGGAGAGGTGAAGGGAAAGAAATTGGTCGCCGGGCGCACGCCAGACAATTGAATGTCGCCGAGAACTCCAAAGGGTTGGCCACTCACAATCGCCGCGCTGCCGGTGTTGGGGTCGGCGCGATACAGCTTGGAGTTAAAAGTAGATGCGCCTCCAGTCGTCGCCGAAACTCCATTCTCACGCACCGCGTAATACAGCCCGTAGGTCGGCGCTCCGCCACTGAAACCGGTACGCTGGAACGTCAATGCATCGACATCATCCGTGTTCGTCACTTGCTCAAAGTTGCGATAGTTGGTGGAACCCGGAGTGACGCCAGAACCAGCTGGCGGTGATCCAGACGCAATGTTGTCCGATCCTGTTCCTACTGGGGCGATCGCTCCGGTGCCGGTATCGATCGTGACGAGTTGGCCAGCTCGGCTGTTGTTCGTGTTGGTTCCGTTGTTCGTGTCGATCCGCTGATAGCCATAGAGCACGCCATCCGACCGCATCACCACGTCTTGAAGAAAGTTGGTCGGTGGGCCGCCTAAATTGAGATCGTCATCGATCCGCGTCGCCACGTTGCCGGTCAGCGGGTTATTGGTAAAGAGATTGTTCAACCCGTGCGTGTACAGCACCAAGTCCTGGAATGTCAGATGTTCGATGGAGTTCGACAGCGAGTATCGGTTGGTGATGTTCAGGAGCGGAACCGAAGAACTGGGTGTGCCCGTCGCCGCGTTGGAGGCATCAATAGCGCCAATCGGATCAACATTCGCACCATTCGAGTTGTAGCCGGTGAAGCCGATGTGATCTTCCGCAATACGTCGAATGGAATTGATCGGCTCCAAACGCACAGCGCGCTGGGCGTCATTTCCGTCGAACGTGGCGGTGAGGGCGCTCGGAATTTGCTGGTTGTTGGCGACGGCCAGGTAGTACCGCACGGGTTGAGCGGTGTCATCAACGGCCGGAAGTGAAATCGGACCGATGAACGCATCGTGAGTTCCGGCGCTGCCTCGCGTCAGATCGGTATCGTTGTTTTGCCCCGGCGCTCGCTGATCGTCTTGAACGTTCGACGCTCGGCCGATGAAGATGACCCTGCCGTTCGAGTCGAATAATGCCAGTGTCGTGTCAGGGCGAGTGAGGCCGTCAGCCCAATCCAGGTCGATGACTCCCGACCACTGCATTCCCAAGCCGTTTGCTCCCGGAATGATTTGCACCGCTTGGTAGCCCAGATCGAACTGGTAGAAATCGATGTCACTCGCATTCAGCATCTCACCGGCAACTCCGACGCTATTCTGGTCGGAGGCCATGAGGTTACCAAGGAATTGGCTCGTCGCCCGTGAGTCGTTAGCGCGTAGGGCTGGAATGGGATTGGTATCGGTAATTTCGCCCGATTCGGCGGTCAACGGGCTGTGATAAGGCAGTCCCTTCACGTCGATACCAGTCGTCGCATAACGAATGTCTGCGAACCGCACCGTAACACCGGGCTGCTGATCGCGTTGTTGCAGACGAATTTGCAGTTGGTATTGGCCGCTCGTCAGACCACCCTTCAAGTCAGTGAGATTGGTTGTGGTCGTCTGGTCTGTGGAAGCGGGGTTGCTTCGTACTCGCACGAAGTAGGTGCCCGTGCCAGTTCCATTGAGCGTCACACGCATACCCGCATCGCGAATCGTCGTCGCGTAGAAGTCACCCCCTTGCTCCGGAGCCTTTGTGAGCGTTGTGGCAGTGATTGGCGTTCCGGCGGTAAAGACCGGAGCGAGTGAGTTGCTGAGTCCTTGCGACCGGGCCAGAACATTGCCATTTGCATCGATCACTTCCAACACGGTGTCAAGTGAGGGATCGGTCTTGTCGATGTCCAACCAGATTTCCGTGCCGGCATCGGCGGTGAAGCTGTAGACGTCCACATCCTTCGGCGAATCGACGCTGATGTAGCCATGCACTTCGTACCCGCCGCGACGGTGTTCATCGGCCGTCTTGAGATTCGGTGCGAGGTCGCCAAGGAATTGCGCATTGTTCAGCGAGGCAGTGACCGTCCCGTTGATGTCAGTGCCACCGGTCAGCGGTCGTTCGATTTCATTCACCGAGACGAAGTTGGTGTCGTTCGAGTACTTGTCGAACAACACTCGGTCCCAGTCGCCGGCAATGGGAGCGATGCCGATTTGAGCACCGGCGTTGTGGTTCGTGGCGGAAGTCCCATTCTGGCCAACGGCCACAATGCGCAGCTGGTTCGCAGGCATACCCGTTCTTGTGACCAGCATGACTTCGTGATCAACCAAAGCCAGGAAATTGCCGCCCGGAAGCCGGCTGTTGCTGGCAACGAACAGTGTATTGTTGGTCACCGCGTTGAAGGGACCCGTGAACGAAGCCGTCAGGGCGGTGTTGTTGCTGTCGTTGTCGGTCTGCGGGAAGCCCAGCGGATCGAGTCCGGCTCCGACTTGATCGTCCTTCAACGAGGTCAATACGACCGGGAATCCCGGCGCGCCGACGACTTGCATGGACGCGCCGATCCGATCCGGAATGTCAATCAAACCGATCCTCGAACTGCCGATATCAAAACCCGCCGATGGTCCAAGTTTGACGACCAGGCTGGCGTCTGGAGCACTCTGCAACCGGAGACCACCTGACGTGTGGAACATGAAGTCCGCGATGCCGGTCACCAACGAAACCTGATCACCAGCCGCATGCGCGGAGGCTGCCGAGCCACCAGTCGCCGCTCGTGTCACGGTCAACTGATTTCCATTGACGCCCGTGACGGTCATCCATTCGCCGCCAATTGCGACCGTGAACGGGGTTGCCGGGAAAACGCTTGCATCCGTGACGTTGAACTGAAGGGTTCCGGCTCCGATACCTGCAACAAGTGGGGTTTGCAGCAACGAAATCGGCGCGGCCGTGAGGATATGCACGATGTCGGTGTCGTCCCACACCGTTTGCGTGTCCAAGGCTCCCGGTCGGACTCGCATGCCGAGATAAGCATTCAGCGAGAGATTCGGGTTGTCCGAATCGTTGGACATCCGGTTGAGCCGGACCAACGGACCTTGGTTGTCGGCAAACTGCGGGAAATTCGACAGCGACCCGGTCGATCGTCCGGAATCGATGACGTTGATCGCCTTCATCGCATCGGGGTCGATGCTGATGACCGCCCCGTTGTTGTCCTTGAAGACGTTGTTGACGAGGATCGGCTGAGCTCCCAGGACGAAAATGACCGCGGCATCGTTGGTTTCGCGGTTTCCGCGCTGGCCGTCTGGCCCTCCGTTACTGGCTCCATTGGCATTGAACTCGAACGTCGTGTTGGCAACGCGAGCCGTGGCTTCGTGAATTTCGAGGGGGTTGAAGCTGCCCGAGCCACCCTGGATCGGCGTCTGTCCGCCAGCGAAGGCGACATAGCTATGATCCAGACTGACGTTGCTCTGCACTTGGAAGACCAAGCCACCCCAATCGCCCATCTTGGGTGCGTTCGCGTTGCTTGAGGTAAACGCGGAGAATCCGTTCTTGGAAAGATCGAACGTGCCGCTACCAGCGCCGTAACGATCGTCTTGAAGCGAGGTGAAGATCACCGGCCTTCCGTCGAGCCCTTCCGCGATGAGACTGGATGTCCCACGCTCTGCTTCAATGCGTGCTCCGCCGAGCTTCACGACGGTCCCCGGATCAATCAACAGCCGGCCGCTCGGTCGCGCGGTGCTGACGCCGCCCTCCGTCACGGTGTTCAATTTCACGACGCCGTTGGTCATCGGCGTGACGGGGGTCGTGTCGGTCGGCGCATTATTGACGGTCAGTGGTGCAATGTTTTGGCTGCCCAGTTGCAGCGCGAATTCGATGTAAACGGGAGCCTGCGGCAGGTCGCCTCCAGTCACTTTCACTCCACCAGGCCCAACTCCCGCTAAGTTTTCGAGAGCCAATTGAATCTGGGCTGGCGTCGATGTGCTCGGCAGCGGCACGGTCTTCAGTGAGAGTGTGACGATCTCAAGAATTGAAACGGTGGCTCCGCTCGCATGTGGAGCTGGTGTCGTGCCGTTGAATCCACGCGTCACGCCCGCCGTTGTCAGCAGCATTTCCTCGTTATCGATCTTAATGGCGATCGGGCGAGTGATAGGGAATCCCGAGGTATCGAGGAAGGGCATGACCGTCACACTGCCGTTAACTGCCGCCGTCAACGTGGTGCTGGCCGTGTAGCCGTGAGCGGCCGCAGTCGTGCCATCGACGCCGCGCTGGACAGTCAACACGTTGTTGGTGATGTTGGTCACGCGCATCCGCTCGGTTCCGACGATGATGTCGAAGGGGACCGAACTGGGGGCTCGCAATTTCGTCGAGTCCGCGACGGTGATTGTCGTTTGACCAGCCGTCAACACTTCCTTGGTGATGGTCGTCAGCTCGGTCGGAGCCGCACCGTTGTAGTTCAACGTGAAGAATCCCGCTGTCGGCTGGCCGAGAATATCCAACTGCTGAATTTCATTGCTGAGGATCGTTCCTCCAGCGTTGCCGACGATCTGCAGATTTTCCGTGATGATGTGCGTGATGTCGGTATCGTTGAAACGACCATTCGCTGACAGCTTGTCGATGGGCGTGCCGTTCGCATCCGTCTTGATCCTGATGAACAACCCGTTGAGCGAGTTGTTGGTGGCGGCGCTACCGCCCAGGAGGTTCTTGTGAATGTCCGGCCCGATGCGGCCATTGGAATCATCGAAACTGTTCGGGTCGGCGGAGATTGCCGCATCGTTGCTGTTAACGATCGTCGAGTAGGCAATCGTCGGACGCTCACTGAGGATGTGAATCGGGTCATAAACTTCGACGACCGAATTCACCGAAACTTGTCCACCGCCGTAGCTGAGATTGGCCTGGTACACCGAGTTCAAGAACACCATGTTGCCATCGCGGTCGCCGAACACGTTATCGTTCATGTCGGAATCTTCGCGGAGCACGATGCCGCCCCACTGACCCGCGAACGGGCCCGTCGACGAACCGTCACTGTCGCCGCCGATCAAGTCGTTGCGGAACGAAGTCATGTAGACTTGTCGCGTCGGCGTACCCAGCAACTGCAACGCACCGTCCTGACGATCCACATTCAGGATTGCAGAGCCGACGTCGATATTCGCGCTTTGCAATTTCAAAATTGCTCCAGCGTCAACGGTGACGGTCGTCCCTTGCGGAACATCGAAGTTGCGGCCGTCGGCCAGCGTCACATTGGAATTGTTGAGGCCGACCAAATAGGGCGTGTTGTCGATGATCGTGGAGACATCGTTATCAGTGCCGCCATTGCCGACGATGCGGATCAAGTTCTGAGCGGTCAGCAGACCGCTGGTGGTTGCCGGGTTCGTCACGCCGCTGACGTCCAGCGTGCTGGAATTGGTCAGGTCCACATAGGCGTTCGTTGTGCTGACGATCGTGGCGACAGCCGTCGTCGCAAACGTGGGGCTGGTGGCTCCGTTGATGGCTGCTGCGATGGCCGTGGCGACGTCGCTGGCGTTGAGCGCCGCCGAGATATTCACACGAATGTTCGACTGCGTGACAACGCCCGCCCCGCCATCTTTGTCGAACTCGAAGACCTTGGCTGGATGCACGCCGTCACTAATTGTGAAGTAGTCGCCGTCGTTGATACCTACATTGTTGACTGCGTCAAACGCCGGGCCAGTGGTGGGCACAACAATGCGCGAGGCGGCCTTGGCTGTCGCCGCACCGATCGTGCTGAAGGGCCTCGCGATGGTGCCGTCTTGTAAGCCGGTCGAAACGGTCGTGGCCTTGTCCACATAGATCGTGGTACCCGACTCGAACCAGAAATTGAGGGCTCCCCCGGGCTTGTTGTCGGCATCGCCATCCAATGCAGTCGCGGTTGAACTATCCGAGTCCGCAATGTTGGTCATGACGTTCGACGTAAAGCCGAGCTGCAATCTGTAGTTTCCGTCTGATTGCCCGCCGGAGCCAGTATCAGAAACGGTGGGGTCGTAGCTGGTATTTCCCTTCGCACTGACACCGACGTAGTAAGTTCCCGGCTGCAACTGAATATTGAGATACGAGTCTTTGCCGTAGTAATCATCGTTGCGAGTGATGATCTCACGATTGCCGCCGCTCAGCGCGATGAAGGGAACCGTAGCGGCAGCGGCGATGTTGCTGGTTCCAGTGGCCGCAGCCGTGGCGAGCGAGGCTTTGACCAGCACGCTGACCTGCGCGTTTAAGTTAAACGCGTTGATGAAGGCGTTCGCGGTGGTCCCATTGGAATCTAGATCGACCGTGATCGTGTGGCCGCTGACGGCGAACGTTGGCAAGCCAATGGTCGCGCCCGCGTGAGCGCTCTTGGTGATGTTGAGACGGATGTCGTTGCCGAACGCTCCCGCATTCGCGGCGGTGAAGCTGATCGTCGCACCGCTCATGCCAAAATCGGACGTCGCTGTGGCGAACGGGTCGCGGAACAACGCCAGCGCCGCATCCAGTCGACTGGTGGTGGGCAACTGGCGCTCGGCGGTGATTTCCGCAGAGAACGTTCCCGCCGTTGCAACGTCGAACTTATAGAGATCGATGTCTGTCGAAGAAGATTGAAAACGCCGGCTAAAGTGTGTGATGTCCCAATCCGTGAGGGCCGTCTCCGCTGGCTTGGGAGTTTGCAGGCCGCTCGCTTCTGAGCCTCCTGCCATGATCGATCCAGGCAGATCCGAAGAGTGAGCCAAGCCGAGCGAGTGCCCGACTTCGTGCATCATCACGTTCATCCATCCGCCACCCCACGCTTCGTCGGAGTTGAGCGCAGCGTTGATGATGGCGCTACCACCGGCGATACCGCCGGGAAAAATGTTCGGCATGACGACGCGCGGGTCACCGGAGATGACTCCCAGTCCACCCTGCGCCACCTCTTCAAATTGCACTCCGGTGTAGTGAGAGAGGATCGCGAAGAAGCCCCGGACCAGTTCTTTTTGTCCTGGCGTGATCTGGTTGAAGAGGGGCGCACCCTGAAAGGTTCCGTAAAAATCGGGGAACGAGTAGGCCCGAACGGTGATCGCGGAAGGTGTCGCGATGAAGGTAGTACCGCCGTTGTGGGACTCGTCTTCGCCGGGGAAGATGGGGAATGTTCGGTGTCCAGGCTCATCGTTCGAGCCAGGTTCAGTCGGGATCGGAATCAAAACTTGCGTAGTGATTAATGCCGCAATCGATTTGCCCGCGGCACCCAAAGTTCCCAACGATGTGGCGTTCGCATAGCTGCTGTTGTCATCACTGCCTGAGATGGTCGCAGTTGTATTGATATCAATACGGTAGGAGCCGGTCGTAGAAGCGGCGCTGCTTGTGACTTCTACAAAATAGGTTCCCGCCGCCAGTCCAGCAGCCGAAAGTAAATCCACAAACCCAGCGGGATTATTAGTAATTACTGCAGTGCCAACTGCTGCCCCGGTGCTGTCCAGAAGGCGGACCGACGTATTGTGCGCAGCGTCCGGAGTAATCGTGACGGACAGGTTGCCTGAGGCGGGCGTTTGGAATTTATAGAGATCAATGTCGCTTGGCCCGCCACCGTTGTCACCAGTGGTTGCTGTTGTCGTGTAGCCGGAGCCGGAAAAGAGAGTTCCAAGTTCAACAGCCGAGACGAGCGTGCCGTCACCCTCTTGGGAAGAGCCGACCTTCAGCTTGAATGTTCCAGTGGGAATTGCCGTTCCGAATATCAGAACAGCCATATCGAGCGCGGGGTCGTAGTTCACCGAAACAGGCAGCGTGATGGTATCGTCGGCGGGGCTTGAAGTCCCTTTGGTGTCTACCAACTGGTAGAACGCTGGGTTCTCGGCGACCCCGGACGAATCGATCAGGTCGTCGTTGGTAAAGTAAACCTGGATCTGATTGGGGAGTTGGCTGATTCCTCCGCCCACCGGCTGCGAGATAGCCAAGGGCGCGGTGACATCTCTGAGGTTGAGCTTAAGCTGGACGTCGAAGGAACCACCGCGGATGCTTACCGTCGCTCCTACAGCGCTAGCGGTGACATCGGGGTTCGCGAGCGTTGCAGTATTAATCGCATTCGCAATTGCAGTTGCCACCGTTGCAGGGGTAGCAGTTGATTTATTGATATCAATGGCAATGTTGCCACTGCGAACGGCTCCCGCTGCTTGCACGGCGGTATCATTGAATTCAAAGACAAAGACGCCAGTACCGGTGCCGGGATTGACGGTGATCGTGTCTCCGTCCGTGATCTTGGCGACGCTTCCGACGGTGATTTGCTGGTCGCGCAAGATGGGTTGTGGAACGACACTGGTGACTTGGGCACCGAGGTCGAGGTCCACGTCCAGGAAGGTATCTTGACCGTTATCGACAGCTTCGCCCGCGGTGTTCGTGAGAGGCGCGCTGCCAGTGCCAATGACTTCGAGGCGATAGAGGTCGTCAGCCAGCGTGCCACCGAAGCGGTAGACGACTTCTCGATTCGATGCCAGCAGTCCACGGAAGCCCGGATTTACGGCTGCGTCGGCACCACCCAACTGCACCACGATTCCATTGGTGACGTTGGCCAGACTGGTTGCACCGTCTCCGTTGATGACCCTGGCGGAAATCAATGCATTGGCGGCAACGTTGGCTCCCAACGCAGTGACCAGATCATCGGCCTTCGTGAAGGCCGTAGCATTCGTATTGAGTGTGACAGTAATTCGCTTTCCGGACACCGAGATTGTCGGGGCGGGGCTGCCGGCACCGAGGTTCTGGCGATTGAACTGCAGCGAAATATCGTTGCCATCAAGTCCTTGCTGACGCGCCGCAAATTGCATCAACATCGGGATGCCTGTGGCTGGCACGGCAGACTGGAAGCCGAACGCGGCCGACGCACTCAAGGGGCGGTCTGCACCCGACAGCTTGATGAGCGTTCCGTCAGCGGTAGTGGCAAGGCTGGAGGTGCCAGTGCCCGTTACTACCCGAGCGTTCACCAACAGCGCTGCGGAGTTGTTTTGGTTGATGGCATTCACAAGTCCCGTCGCTGTTGTGGCAGCGGCGACGTTCTCGTTGATGGTCACCTCAATCCGTTGCCCCACGACATTGATGCGGGGTTGCGAACTGACGACGCCCAGGTCGAGTCGATTGACATGGATTTCAACGCGGTTACCGCTTTCACCCGGTGTGCTGGCTTCGAACAACACGTTGAGGCCCGAGACGCCAAAGTTCTGTAGCGCAAAGGCGCTGCCAGCACCCGTCAGCGATTGAACAGAGGTCGCTGGCATGGCTGGGACCAGGGACAGGGCTGCGTTGCCAGACAACTTGGTGACGGTCAGCAGCTTGCTGGCAGCCGCGTTGTTTGCTGCAAAATCGATCAATTGTTGAGCGGTCGTGGGATTCAACGGGCTGATGTCGAGCGTCAGCGACAGATTGCCGTTCGAGGCCGCGGTGAGCGTCGGACCGGCACCACCGTTGTCTGCGTACAAGACGCTGACCGTATTGCCGTTGTCGGCTGCCCCCAAGCGTTTCGCACCCAGGCGCAGGACGACACCACCGTTCGTTCCGAAGTCGGAGATCGCCCCGGCTGCAGTGAAGCCGCCGTCGTGTCCGGCGCCCACGACATGGATCGCTCCCAGCGTAGATGATTGAATCACCTGTCCCGGGCTGAATTGGAATACGAGTTCGCCCGGGACGTCGGTGCGGATATCACCGTTCTGCAAGAACCCGCCAACGTTGGGGCTTACCGAAACAAAGTTCGGTGATGTCATCACCTGGCGCGTTTCGAGGTATTCGACGAGCGCCTGTCGATAGCTCTGTGGACGACGGCGGGTCAGTCCATTGCGAATGTTGCGAGAATTACGACGGACACGCGTACGAACGGAATCGAGCCAAGGCGAAAAGAGCATAGTCGGTTCCCAACCCCAAGACTTGGTGCGGAACAAAAACAAAACCGGCAGAACGCCGGATAGACAACCCCGCTGGACGGTAACGCACGGTTCCAAGCACTCGCAACTTGATTCGTCAATCTGTGGATTGCCTCAGTTTTATCTGAAACGGTCCACAAAAAGGATCGATTCTGCGTCACGCAAATCCGAACGCATTGCCGGACGAATCAGAGACAGACGACCCAACTTGACGGGTAGTTCCCCGAACATCGGCTGGCAGCACCGTTCGTTGATCCTTCCAGATCGCTCGAGACAATCCGGACGGACCTAGCCCAAAAACCTTGCAACCGAAGAAGATAACCAGTCGCATAGGCGGGGGTTTCTCCAAAACAGCAACCGAAGTTAGAACTTCGTCCAAGTCTTTCGCGTTCTGATCTATCCTGCAAAACGCCTCAATCGAGGCGCGTTCCGAAATGCAGCAATTCGCAACAAAGTCAGGTGAGGAGGCTAGTTCGCCGGATGCACGTGTTCGCCGTCGACGCACAGGACTCGTCACGAGCTGACTTGGACACCGCACAGGTCAGAAGCAGTTTTCCGGTCAGCCCGGCTTCCGCCGCTACCCTCGCCGCAGAGGGTCCATTATCTTCTTTGCCCCACGCAAAGCGGTGCAGTGAATCCGCTGAGCGATCATTTGGGTCCTCAAGGCAGAAGAGCGAGTTATCGTGCCCATCGTCGTGCAGAAATTTGGTGGTACCAGCGTTGCAGACGCCAACCGCATCCTGAATGCAGCTCGCCGAGCGATCGCGGCGAAACGAGCGGGAAATCAAGTGGTTGTGGTGGTGAGTGCACGAGGCGACAAGACCGACGAACTCATCGAACTGGCCAACAGCATCACAGATACTCCGCCCGCGCGGGAAATGGACATGCTGCTGTCCACCGGCGAACAGGAATCGGTGGCCCTGCTGGCGATGGCTGTGCAGAAACTGGGTGAGCCCGCCATCAGCCTGACAGGCTATCAGATTGGCATTCTGACGGACTCGACATACACGAAGGCCCGGATCAAGAAGATCTCCACAGACCGCATGAAGAAGGCGCTCGACGCCGGTCAGATCGTGATTGCGGCTGGTTTTCAAGGCATCGACGACGACTTCAACATCACCACGCTGGGCCGCGGCGGCAGCGATACGACGGCAACCGCACTGGCAGCAGTGCTGGAAGCTGATGTCTGCCAGATTCTGACGGACGTGGACGGCATCTATACGACTGATCCGCGCATCGTAAAGGAAGCGCGCAAGCTGGAACGCATCTCTTACGACGAGCTGCTGGAACTGACGAGCCTCGGCGGTGGCAAGCTGCACTCGCGGTCGGTCGAGTTCGCCAAGAAGTACAATGTGCATCTCGCCGTGGTCTCCTCGTTTGAGGACAAACCGGGAACTCTGATCGCTCCCGAAGGCGAGAGCGAATCGTCGATGGTGACCGGCCT
>CAYLTY010000064.1:0-36556 GCA_964386705.1 uncultured Planctomycetaceae bacterium | reverse complement strand
TAAAGACTGCACACGGTCTGTCAGCTTGCGATCGGAGAGCGTTCGCGAACCTGGCACGCCGTTCTGTGTCTGATGCGGCTGCGTTCGTGAGCGTGTTTGACTCATCGAGTCAGCGTCACGAAGTGCGTCGCAACGACGCAACCAAGAAGGGGGGTACCTGTATCTACTGAGTTACCAGTTATAATTATGGCGCGCCGTGGTTGATCTGTAAGCCACGTTAAAAGCTGATCAAAAAACAACTGCCAATCGGCAATACGCTCTTGTAGCCTAATTGAGGTTACACCGACTGCGGAATCCCTGCCTGAGGAGTCCAAAAGCCGGTCAAAATTCAGGCTGGCGTCAGTTCACTGCTCACTACAGCTGACGTGAGACAAGTTGCGAGCTGGTTCCGAAAGGCTTTGTTCGCTGAGCCAATCGGAATGAGATTAATCAACGGAATACGCGCGTAGAAGTGGTTATCAAGGGACGACAGGACGGGGGTTCGATTCCCCCCGCCTCCACTGCACAGCCACTTGCGATTCGTTCGCAAGTGGCTATTTTATTGGAAATCGCGTGATTTTCGAGGTTCTTCGGGCTGGCTGAGTTCGCCCCAACCTCCGCAGTTTCCGATAAATGTTCTTATAGCGACCCATTTTCGGGCTCAATGTTCCGATAAGGACGGTCAGAATGAGGGTGCAAATTGGTCACTCGCCATCGCTTGAAGTGGACACCCGACACCCGGGGCTATTACACGCGGCAGATCGGTTGGGAGCTCAGCCGATCAGGCAAACGCCAGCAGCACAAGTTTATCCTCGGCACCGATCGCAAGGACGCAGAACTCCGGGAACGAAAGCTCCGGGAACTTTGGGACCAGTTCGAGAAGTCCTGCTCGGAGTCGCGCCCGTTATGGCCTGACGCGCTGATGGCAATCGCGGTACGGGTCGCTAAAGGAATCCCCGACATCCCGGTTCCTCGCGGTCCTCGCGAGATGCAGCATCAGTACGCCGCCCGCGTTCAGCGAATGCAGGCCAAGTACCCGGTGATCTGTTTCATTCCAGAAGATCAGCATGCCTATGAGATTGGGCAAGCGACCTTGGAGATGTTTGAAGCGATCCCGAAGTCCGCGGCCGACTTAGCCATAGTAACTCCTAACGAGGACCAGATCCTTACTTGGAAGGAGTTGCGCCAGAAGGCGTACGAGGCGGGAATAACTCTCGAACCAGAACCGAAGCCTACCGCTTCTCCTCCGCCGTCAGACCCCACCGAATTTGATCGGCTGGGAGTGCTCGAGCCTGACGATCCGGCGGCGCGTCTGAAGCCACGTCATGCGTCTCAGACAAATACAGCGGTCACGCAAGAGTCCGCCACTCCGCCTTTGGTGCAATCAGCTTCCAAGTCTCCATCAGCGACTTTGCACCAAGCGTTCAATCAGTACCAAGCCTATCTCCAAAAGGAGTTCTTCCGGAACGAGACGGGGCACATTTCCCCTTGGGGCCGAACGCAGGTTCGACAGATCAAGAATCTCAAACGGCATCACCCTGACATGCCACTGAGCAAGCTCGACGCCACGGCGGTCGGAGAATTGGTAGCCTATTGGCGTCGTCGTCCTTCAAAGCTCAATGGCACAGAGCCCATCAGCGCCAAGGCTGCCAGTCACTACTTGGGGACCCTGATGCGGTTTCTGACGTGGCTGCACGCTTCGAGCGAGTTCGATTGGACGAAGCCGCACGCCTTCAGTGACTTTGATCGACGAATCCGCCGCCTTCCTAGCGATCATGCGAAACGAAGCCTGGAACAGGTTGAGACCTTTTCATTGGATGAGTTGCGCCTCTTGATGAGATACGGCCAGCCGTTGGACCGGCTTCTGCTTTTGCTCGGGTTGAACTGCGGGTTCGGCCGGGCTGAAATCGCATCACTGCTGGTCGGTGAAGTTCATCTGCACAAGGCTCACTCAAAGCGCGAGCAAGAAATCCTTGGCTTCACGACGACCGACGAAGACAGCTTCATTAAGCGAATCCGCCGCAAGAGTGGTGTGTACGGTGAGCACATTCTCTTCCCGATGACAGTTGAGGCACTTCAGTGGGCGTTCGATCGCCGCAAAGACTTTCCCGACTTCTGCGATTCAACCCCCTTGATCCTCAGTGACTCGGGAAGGCAATTGGATGAACAAACGAAGGGCAGCAACGCCAATCAAATCATCCCAAACATTTTTGCGAGGCTCGTTAAACGCATCAGGGACGATGGGAAAGAGATTCGCTCCCTATCGTTCGGCAAGCTGCGGAAGACGTCTAGCGATCTGATCAAACGGCATTCGGATGGCGAAATTGCCGGTGTATTCGACTGCCACGGAGAGCCTGTGAAGACAGATTCCCTGTCGGACGTCTACACCAACCGACCCTTCGGGAAGGTATTTCAGGCGATCCGCGACGTCCAAAACTACCTGGAACCAGTCTTTCGTGAAGCTGGCGACGCACCGTTCTCACCCCACCCCCAAGCATACACAAAGCGATCCGTCATTGAGCAAATCATTCAACTGCATGAAGCGGGCAACTTCACAGGACAGATTGCCGCAGCCCTTGGGCTGTCGGGTCGGACGGTGAGTAGGCACATTCAGCAACATCATCGCGCCAAAGCTCAATCGCTCGAAGGGTGATTGACTTGTTGTGGGTGCGTTTACACGGCGAGCTGGATCGAAGTTACCGATAACTCACACTCTCGATGTTTCAACGATGGGTCCTCCGATAATGATGTCCCCAAACTCACTGCCGATGACGGTGTGATTTCCTGACTCCGACTTAAGAGGCTGACATACAACTGAATTAAAAACACCCAGCAAGCGGCACGGAATTTGCGCCAGATGATCGAGTCTCACCTTGATCATTGACGGAGCAAATCATGGATGCGCGCTTGCCGGATGAGTTTCTGAAGTCTGTTGTGGAGTTGCTACCGGTTCAAGCTCCACCGGGGCCGCGCGGAGGTCGTCGGCCCGTCGCACACGCGGTTGTGCTGCAGGTGATCTGGTTTGTGTTGACGGTAGGGTGTCGTTGGAAGGACATCCCGCCTGAGCTGGGATGCAGCGGCGAGACCGCGCGGATGCGACTGAAACTCTGGCAGGAGACCGGCGTGTGGCAGCGAGTTCATCACAGTCTGCTCAGGGAACTGAAGCGGTGCGGAGTTCTCAAGCTGGAGACTGCAATTGTGGATTCCACTCAGGTGCGCGCGTTCGGCGGCGGAGATCGCAGTGGTCCCAGCCCCGTAGATCGCCGGAAACTTGGCACCAAATACACCTTGCTGGTCGATGCCGGAGGCGTGCCGCTGGCCCTGCAAGCGGCGGGTGCCAATGTCAGCGACCACTGCCAGATTCTCTCGACCGTGATTCGCTTTCCTCTGATAAGCGGCACGCGAGGCCGCCCTCGGCGACACCCGCGCCTGCTTTTGGCAGATGCCGGTTACGACAGCGATGGAACACGAGCCTTCTTGCGGCTGCTGGGTATCAAGCCGCAGATTCGACGACGTCAGACTCCGCATGGCAGCCACCTGGTGCGAGTCCGCTGGGTCGTAGAACGCACCATCAGCTGGATCAAAGCGCTTCGCCGACTGCGAATACGCTACGACCGACACCCCACGCTGATCGACGCCTGGCACCACATCGCGCTCGCCGCCATCTGCTTCAGAATACTACAACATTCCATACAATCCACACTTTGATACTGACAGTTGTTTGTCAGCCTCTAACGGTGACAACCTCGCCAACTCGCGAAAACGCGACGGTAGTCACGTTCTGTAGGCTAGAGCAGTTGAGTTTTAAGTGTAGCGGTATCCGCAGTGTTGAAAGTAGTTGCGGCATTCGTCAGGAGTGAAGGCGTCGAGGACTTGGCCACAAAGACTTTCGAGCTTCTCGACGGTTCGCGCGGCACCGTCTCGCAACAGCTTCTTAAACTTCGAGAACCCCAGCGCGATCGGGTTCATGTCCGGGGAGTACGGTGGTAAGTAACGTAGCTCCGCGCCGACTGCTTCAATCGCTTCGCGCACACCTTTGACCTTGTGACTGGATAAATTATCCATCACCACGATGTCCCCGCGCGAAAGCGTGCGCGACAAGTGCTGCTGCACCCCGTTCTGTCCGACACGCCCGTCACCGGAGCCATGAAGATCCGGGCATTCAATCACTTGCTCGGCGAGTCGCCGATTGCAGTATTCGGCACTCGAGAACTCGCTCGGAGGTACCGCCGAGGTTTTCCGCAGTCGCTCGACGGAGCCCCGTTCCTGATGCACGGCCGAGCCAGCTCTGTTCGCCGATCTCTCGAGACATGGCTCGATTCCCACGACCTTTATCCACTCATCCGCGCCGAGTTCGACGATAGCGCGCTCCTCAAGGTTTTCGGCCAAGCGGGCGAAGGGCTGTTCGTGTCGCCATCGGTGATCAAGGACGAAATCTGCCGCCAACACGAAGTCGAAATCGTCGGCGAAATTCCGACCATCCGCGAGCATTTCTACGCCGTCTCCGCCGAACGCCGCCTCAAGCACCCGCCGTTGTCGCCATTTCCGAATCCGCCCGAGAAGATGTCTTCAAACTGTGATTCAGCCTTTGATATCTACGAAAGAGGGCCGTCGCTAAACGCGGACTGTTGCCCGAAGTTGGCGAGGGATTTTGTGTCTCCTCAGTCCCTAGGGAGCAGCACGATGATGTATCTGAGAATCGACCAGCACGCACGCCAACTAACCATCTCAGTGCGAGATGAGGGTGGCGAAGTGATCCACACACGGGATGTGTCCATGCAGCTCAAGAAAGTACATGCCTTTCTGGCTGCCTCGACGCGCTTGCCGAGCACATCACACTGTGAAGGCCCCCGTGAGTTGCAGGTCTGTTATTCCTGACACACCACCAGTCGAAATTCGAAAGAATTGGAAGGTAATTCTTCGACCTCGCGGACCAAGGTAAACGACTGCGACCGTCGCAAACTCAGAGCCACGCAAGACGGTGTCCCACAAAGGGCCCGCACGGCCTTCATCTGACTCGAGCGGTCTATAATCCGCTAGGAAAGTCATCCCGACCATGACGGCAGGCAGATCAGCCGGCTCGGGTTCTCCGAGCGCTCGGACAGCTTCCAAACCGAGGACTCTGGCACGACGACAGCCATCGCCAAAGAATCTAAGGGTTTCGAATTACAGGGAGGGATATCAGCAGTTTATCAGGCTCTGGGTCGATCCAAGTTCCCAGTGGCGTCCCGAGTTGTCGCGAACTAACTGCGCTGATGAAACTACGTCGCTCATGCAATCGTTGTTAGCATTTGCTTGCACGTAGGCGTGCAGAGCTAGTCGGCGGCAGGATCTGGTCTGCATCTCTAGAAACATCAAGCAGCGAAGCGAACGCGAGCCTAGGCGAGGTATGAATGTGTTGTCGGATACACCGCGGCTGTCATGAGATCGGTGGAAACTGCATCGAAATCGAATCGCAAGGAAAACGGATCGTTCTCGACGTTGGCTTGCCGCTCGACGCAGTGAATCCCGATGAGTTCGAACTCCATCCGATCCACGGCTTCGGCAGTCCGGATGAGTCTTTGCTTGGCGTGGTGATCTCACACCCACATCAAGATCACTATGGCTTGGCTCATCGTCTTCCTCAGGAGACACCGTTTCTGATCGGCAGGGCTGCTGAAGCAATTCTGGATGCAGCCGCTCTCTTCTCGCCAGCGGGTCTTAAACTGAAGAACGTAAGGCATTTTGTTGATCGCATTCCCTTCATCTTGGGGCCATTTACCATAACTCCATTTCTCGTGGATCATTCGGCTTATGACAGCTATGCCGTGCTGATCGAGGCTGATGGTAGACGCCTCTTCTATTCCGGTGACTTTCGAGTGCATGGACGGAAGGCATATCTCGTCGAAAAATTGATCGCCAACCCACCTACCAATGTGCACATCTTGCTGATGGAGGGAACCTGCATCGGACGCGACCCCGATGAGGGAGGCTCACTCTGGGAAGACGACTTGGTTGCGCGATTCGTGGACTATTTTCGCCAGAGCCCAGGGATGCCATTCGTCTGGTGCTCGGGCCAGAACATTGACCGAATCGTCACGATCTTCAAAGCGTGCAGACAAGTGCGTCGCCAATTCATCGTGGATATGTACACCGCCTAGATTCTGCGGGCGACCTGTAATTCAAGACTACCCCAAGCCCACTGGGACGGGATTCGAGTCTTTCTCCCGAACAGCCAACGGCGACGAATTAAGGCCGAGAAAGCCTTCGCTATTTCTGACGCGTACAAGCCTTACCGAATCTATTCGGAGGGTCTTGCTGAAGCAGCCCCCAACTCTGTCATGCTGTTTCGGCCGAGCATGATGGCTGATCTGAATGAGGCCAATTGCCTAACTGGCGGCTGCATGGTTCACTCAGCGTGGGCTGGATTCCTTAAAAGTGACCAGAATCGAGGGTTTATCGAGTGGCTCACGCATCATGAACTTCCGCTTCATATATGCCACACGTCGGGTCACGCGTCCGTAGCCGATTTGAAGCGGCTTCGGAACGCGTTCGCAGGAGCGGTTGTGGTGCCAATTCACTCGGCTGATCCAAATCAGTTCGCGGTGCTATTTGGCAATGCGCGAGTTCGCAACGATGGGGATTGGTGGGATGTTTAGATATTGTTAACCCAATGGGACAGGAAAAATGACTATTGAGAATATTCGCCGGGAATTCGAAAAACTAAAACTTCAGGTTGCTACCGTCGAAGCCCTGCTAAACGCAGAGGACGGTTTAGCGAGCCAGCCAGACGACGCTCAAACGACTGTTCGTGGACCCTATTATGGTATTGACCCGACAACCATTGGATTGCACGTCCTAAAGGACATGTGGCGTCAGAAGAGTTACATTAAACAGCACTGCGAATATCTGCTCGATTCCGATAGGCTGCATCGCACGATTTTGAAGACGAGGGAGTACGCCCCACAGCGAAGCGCTAAGCAGGGCTTTGTCATTTCTGACGATCTCCGTACTCACATTGACTCCATCACTCCCGGCACAGAAAGGTGGATGGAAGCAGAGCTCTTCAAGTTATACGACTTGTCAAGTGGCAGAGCATCATTGTGTAGTTTGTGGAAGGGGATCTGCGCACGACAAGTACCACTTTTTAATGCAGCCGCAAGAGCGGGTTGGGGCGAGATCGACCTCCTTGCCGTGGGCAATGAAGGTCATCCAACGGTCATCGAACTCAAGTTGTATAAAGCAAATGGCGTGGAGCCACCTCAACGGCCGCTATTTGAAGGAGCCGCTTACAGCATAGCTTTGACAAAGTGCTGGAGCACCTTTTGGCCGGAGTGGGACAATATCCTAGAGACAATGAGTTTCGACGATTGCGAAGTCATCAACGCATCCAAGCGAGTTGACGTTGTGCTGTTAGCGCCGGACTCATACTGGGACCACTGGATGAGCCAAAAGCAATTTAAGGATGCCAGAGAGAGCTACAAACGACTTGTAGATATGTTTGCACGTCAGAATGTGGTCATTGCATTTGCTGGGATCACGCTCTTGGAAGATGGGAGGCCCGGAGAAGTGCATGAACGATCTGACTTCGTGCGTTAGCGAGCAGTTGTCTGAAGTCCGTTGATGTCCATGAGCGGGAGCTGTTGCTAGCAACAGAACTGCAGCCACAAATCTGCATGGTGCTTCCTCAGCCCGTAGGAGCAGCGCGATGGTGTATCTGGCAATCGGGTACCACGCACGCCAAGCCACGATCTTGCTGGGAGGCGCGAGTGGCGATGCCATTCAAACGCAGCACGATGATGTATCTGGGCATCGACCAGCACGCACGCCAACCGACGATCTCGCTGCGAGATTAGAGTGGCGATGTGGTCCAGGCACGGTGGGATGGGCAGATTCAAACGATATGCATGGGGTTGCTCAGAGGTAGGTAGGCCCAGGACGGCGCTTGAGCCAATGCCTGCGACGTGACTTAAAAGACCAGAGG
Organism: uncultured Planctomycetaceae bacterium; assembly: GCA_964386705.1. Lineage (GTDB taxonomy): Bacteria > Planctomycetota > Planctomycetia > Planctomycetales > Planctomycetaceae > AM-0621. Next base: position 28,614 of record CAYLTY010000064.1, on the reverse strand, counting down.
AGAACTCCGATGCCAAAGTCAAATCCCTCTGGGCTCAGCCTTTATGCCAGTTGCCCTGTTACGTCACCACTTGGAATGTAGATAGTGATCAACCTAGCATGCATAGCCACGGGAACGCATTGGAAGCCGGTGACCGGGGAAAGTGCGGGAAGTAGCCTGTCGCTATCGCGACCTGGGCGAGGCAGAGCCCTGACCTTTCGTTGAATAAGAGACTGTCGCATGAAAAATGCTAGAAGCTCGTCTGCAAAACGTCTGGAGCTCGCACGGCAGTGGGTGGTGACGGCCTTCGCAGATCATTGGCGTCGGGTCTTGCGTAGCCGCAAAGACCTCGCCAAGGATCGAGCGGAATGCTTTTTCGCAGGCAATCCCACCACGCAGTTGCGTTTGGCTCGTAGTTTCTATGGCCGTGAGCACGCTGAACTCATGGCGAATCTCAGCAGCGCGGAGATCAGGGAAACGCTCTCGCCTTGGCTGGAACACGCCGTGCGGTACTGGCAGGAACTGGACCTAGAGGAAAGCTATCTCACCAAGATTGCGACGGCGGAGTACGTGAGCATTATTGATAAGTCGCGTCATGGGCACACTCCCCTTCCTGGTTTTTCAGACGCGCCGATGGTTGCTCGTTATCCGAGCAATGAGGCCGCGTACGACGACTTGTATGAGAGGCTACTGGGCGGGTTTTCTTGCGGAGGAGTTCTGCGAATCTACAAGTCCACGGGGGAATCTTTTACGCCATTCGAAGCACGATCCGCTCGGGCGGGAATCCGGCTTGATTTTCTCGACGGAATCGCGAGTGCTGACGACGAAGATCCTTGGATCTTCAACATGTATGCGGATGAGTCGTGGCGAACAGCAGCGTTCACAGGCGAAGACTCGAATCGCGTCATAGTCGTCGAAGTCAACAATTTCGGCGGTGCGATTGAAGATGAACTTGTTTGATTAAGTGATTGTTTCGTTCCGGCAATGGACTTTGGGGGCTTCATGCAGACGGACTTGATGGTTCCGCGAATGAGTGAGCGGGACGATGCTGCGGGGACCGAAGGTGCGATCGATCCACTCGGTTTGGCAGCGATTGCGGATCGACTGGGCACAAAGCTGGTGCCGGGAGTCCGCGAGCGGCAGCTTCATCCAAGATTCCTCACCGTGATGGCGGTGTCACTCGCTGTCTGCGAGGAGTTCGAGGCCGATACTGTTGCTAGCGACGGCGTAAGTGAACCATGGCAGGTCTTCGAGTGGTACTTTGTCGAAGGGCTCGTCAGAACCAGTCGTTCTGCGGCCTCAAGTGAATTAGAAGCAAGACGTGCATCTCGTCAGGCCGCCGAAGAGTCGCCCGGGACGCGCGGAGTGCCGGGGTCACTTAAGGCGCGACAAGCGCTTGATGAGGGTGTACCGTTATCGGCGCGGCGATACTTGAAGACGCCGACAATCTTTGGATTTCACGGCGTGTATCGCTTGCTCTCGCGGACTTTGGGAATCGAACTCCAAGACTCAGGACGACTCGGTAACGCGGGTTGGGAGTTACTCGATGTATGGGCGAAGGAACGTGGGCTAGGTGGTTTTAGGGGCGAAACGGATGGTGTCGGTCGCGCTATGCGACGACGGCTGGTCGAAGCGGTTAAGGACGGAACAGAACTCAGTGCGACGGCTCGTCCCAAAGACTGGGCAGGCTGGAAATTCTTTCGCGAGCACCTGGAACTGACTGGCGCGGGACCGGCAGAGGCGGGGTTTCTGATGCACAAACTGCAAGATGATTCCGAGGGCCATCGCCGCGAGATTATTGAGTTCCTCGTTTCGAAGTCAGGGCGGTCCGCATGGGACAACTCATATTCCGAGCGTATGTTTCACAGCGCTCTTAGGAAGCACGCCAGCAGTGAACTCTCACGGCTGCTGGATGCGATCGACAGCTATGAGGCCTTTGCGCGGCGCTGCCAGGATGCCTTTGACGACTGCCTGGTCGAGATGACGCGCAGTTCGGGCAAGACCTACCGCAGTCAACTGGGAGTCCTGCCCTCAGTACTGCGAGCAAGCCGCGAAGTCCCGGACATTTTTTCCGAGTTGATTGAGCGATTGGAGCCCTTCGGCGAATCGGTGCGTTTCAGTCAGTCATGTGGATCCCTGGGAACACATTGCTCTACGACCGAGTGGGCACACGCCTTGATTCAGCACCACATCGATACTCAGCGTCGTAAGCCACCCGAGGGCAAGCAGCCTTGGATTATTCGACTCGATGATAATAGCTGGCAGATCCGCACTCGCTATCGGCGCAACGAAATCATGGAACACGACGATCGGTATTTGCATGGCTACCGGACAAATTCGCTGTTGAGTTTTGCGCGCGACTTGAAGGTGTTGCCATGAAGAAGGCTCACGCGAATCGATCGGGGAAAGGCAAGCTCCTCGATGCTTGGTCGCCGCCTGATGACGCGGGAGATCCAATTGGCTGCGTGGCGACCAGCTTCACGTTCAGCGCGGCCTTCTTTGAAGAAGAATGCTTGGCGCGATTTTTGTCCTTAGAGATGGATGCCACGGAAGCGCCGACAGCGTACTTGATCGAGCGGGAGGAGAGGCTTTCGCAAGTCGTGTGTGCTGCGGCACTCGTGGACCAGCATCACGTAAGGAGTACACGTAGCTTGCGATGGGACCTATTGTCAGCACGACTTCCTACGGGCATCTTGCATGCGAAGGTGTCGTTGTTGGTTTGGGGGCGGCACGTGCGATTGATCGTCGCATCGGCCAACCTTACCGAAGCGGGGTATCGTCTCAATCACGAAGTCTTCGCGGTATTGGACTATGCAACCGGCGCTACCGCATCTCTTCCCGTGCTCGATGAGGTGATCGAGTTCTTGCGCGAGTCGGTCCAATTGGCGATGCCCAGCGACTCAAGGAGCAGCCCTGCCGTTGAGCGGTGGAATCAATTGCTCGGCCAAGCCGACGCGTTGAGCCGTGAATGGGGTGTGGAGACGCGACCGCGTGCCGCGGACCAACCGCACATTTTCGCTCTGCTCGCCGGACCGCAGCGTGACCCTGTCTTTGAGCAAATTCGCAAAAAACGCGACGACCAGTCACCACTGCATTCGGCATGTGTCGTCAGTCCTTTTTTTGACGATGCCACCAAACACAATCAACCGGCCTTCCAGATTTGGAGTCTACTCAAGCAGCGCGGTGGAGCGGTCGTCCAATACCACGTGACGGCGGAAGAAGTGCTTGGCGAAGACGCCCTGCGGCTGCATGTTCCTGACGTGAGGGGCGCGAAGCCCGATAACCGCGAGCTGTTGGAGATCGAATTTAAGCAGCTTCAACTCGAAGACGATCGTCCGCTCCACGCGAAGTGCCTGTGGTTCGAGAACGAGCGTACGATCTTGCACGTCATGGGGTCGGGCAATTTCACTTCGGCGGGACTGGGGATTGGTAGAGTCAAGAACGTGGAAGCAAACTTGTGCTTCGAGGTCCACCGTGAACGACAGCCGAAATCGGCCGCTGCATTGGCCGATGCCTGGCTCCCACTGGCTGAATTTCCTGTGGACATGCAACCGAGTTTCGCACCACGACCAGATGATGAAGACGATCCTTCTGGCGCTGAGGACGTACCGTTGCCCACTGCCTTTGTTGAAGCAATCTACAGCCTTGATAACCAACAGCGGGGCCAACTGGATTTTGTGTTTGATCCTACAGCGAATGATTGGCCGACCGCCTGGGTGCTCTGTATTGAAGACAGCGGCGAGCAGTTCGTTAGTGAGGATCAGTGGCATGCTGCAGGTAGCCCATCCACGTGGCGCGTTGCCTGGCAGCGTGAACGCCCGCCATCGGGCTTTGAAGTTGTTGGGTCGGTCGGGACTGGGCGTTCGTGGTGGCCGGTCAATGTGCAAAGTAGCCTGGCTTTGCCACCTCCCAGTGAGTTGAAAGACCTGCCACTCGAAGTACTGATTGAGATACTCACATCAGCCGTACCGTTGTATCAAATCATCGATAAGTGGCGCGAACGACTGACGCGGCAAGCAGGTGCTGCCATTGCGACGGAACTCGATCCTCATCGTCGCGTGGACACTTCCGGCTTTCTATTACAACGGACGCGACGCGTTTCGTGGGCGTTGAACGCCCTGCGCGAACGACTCGAACAGCCTCTGAGCTCCGAGCAGGCTTTGCACTGGCGGTTACGTGGTCCGGTCGGAGTGCAGGCGCTCGCGAAAGCCATTGGCCGCGAAGCAAAGTCGATCACCGAGCGGCAGTTCCTGCTGGCCGAATTGACCCTCGAACTGCATCGCGTCCAATTACCGCCTGAGGCTCCCAGCAGCCTTCCGACGGCAACAATCCGCGCCGCCATCCGCGAGGTGATTGTCGAACTCCGGCAGATGATCTCCGACAACGTCGGCGACAGCCCTGAGTTAGACATCCACGGAGCGAGCGAAAGAGCCGCCGTCATGGGCTACGTCGAAACGGTCTTTAAGAAGGTATTGGCATGACCCAGTCTTATTTGTTGCACCAAGACATCCGGCTGGAAGGATGGCAGCAGCAAGAGGCTCGTTTTGAACGCGTCTCGAGCGATGACGCTCGTCGGCAACAAACAACTGCACGTGCCATCTTGGAGCGGCTGCGCGATCATCCTGGAGTCGTGCTGGCGGACGAGGTGGGCATGGGGAAGACGTTCGTCGCCCTCGCGGTTGCGACATCAGTCACCTTGATGGACTCACGACGGCGACCTGTGGTTGTGATGGTGCCCGCCACGCTGACGCAGAAATGGGAGCGAGATTTTTCCTTCTTCAGAGATCGTTGCCTGAATCCCGAAACGGCAAATCGAGTTCGCTGCCGATCGGCGGTGAATGGAGTGGAGTTTCTCAAGCTACTCGACGACCCCTTGGACCGCCGGGCCTCAATCATCTTTCTGACTCACGGGGCGATGAATCGTGGTCTGACAGACGGCTGGGTCAAGCTGGCCCTGATCCAGCACGCGTTGCGTTACAAGCGTGATGCTCGCGAGATTCGACGAGCTTTGTCCAAATGCGGCGGCGAACTGCTCCATATGAAGTGGGTGCAACAGCGGGGAGGAGATATTTGGGATGCATTGCTGGAGAGACATCCCGACCAGTGGCTGGATGTCCTCAAAAAACGCGGCATTGATCCAGAGGGTGACCGCAACCCTGAAACTGATGATGACCCAGTCCCTGCGGCAGTCCTCACAGCGTTAGGAAACTGTACCACTCAAGTTGTTTATGAGGCGCTGCAGAAGATTCCCGAACGTAAATCGACCACTTGGAAGCAGCGGGTGGCAGATGCCCGCTCCGCACTGGGCATACAACTCAAAGCTGTATGGAAGCAGTGTGTGGAGCAGCTTGACTTCAAGCTGCCGCTCCTCGTGATGGACGAGGCGCATCATCTCAAGAACGAGAACAACTTGGCGAAGCTGTTTCGCTCGGCGGAATCCGAAGGAGATGCTGTCGAAGTCTCGAGAGGCGCATTGGGCGGAGTCTTCGAACGTATGCTGTTTCTGACGGCGACTCCTTTTCAGCTCGGGCACCCCGAACTGTGTTCGGTGCTCAGCCGCTTCGATGGCATTGACTGGAACAGTAGTCGGGCGCCCACGTCGGGGTGCACGGCGTTCCGCGAACAGCGACAAGAACTGGGAAAACTTCTCGACGCTGCACAAGGGGCCGCCCTCAATCTTGAGGCTGTTTGGGGGCGTTTGCGTCATGACGATTTGGTGATTGACGGTAAGCCAGCATCTACAGTGGATGCTTGGTGGGAACATATGCGGCGAAATGGACACTCATCAAAGTCCGAATTACTTAAGATCGTTGACATTACACACGAGCGCATGCGTGCTGCGGAGAAGGCGCTGAAACCATTTGTCATCCGACATCTTCGGCGCCGTGAATTCAATGGGCACGCTCGGCGTGTCCGGTTGTCAGGCGCCACAATCATCGACGACCAGCCAACGGCAGGTGAGCAAGGGATTGCAATCAACGGATCCGCGTTAATGCCATTCCTGTTAGCCGCGCGGGCGACAACTTGTGATCCGGACGCACGCCCGCTTTTTGCGGAAGGTCTCGCATCGAGTTACGAAGCGTTTCTGCACACTCGCAAGAAGGAGGGCTCGGACACCGATCACGACGACGATCGGCCATCACTGCCCTGTGAGAACGGCGACACATTGATCGCACCTGGACCGGAGACGGCTTCAAACGCTGACTGGTACCTCGACCAACTGGAGCGATCCTTACCCACTGATGATCTCACGGCCTCGGCATCACATCCCAAGGTAGCGGCGACCGCTCGGCGAGTTCTTGCCGCGTGGCGCGCGGGTGAGAAGGTGCTCGTGTTTTGTCACTTCATCAAGACGGGCCGCACGCTACGGCAGGTCATTTCAGGGCTGCTGCACGAGGAGATCGAACGTCTTGCTGCTGAGAAGATTGGTTGTCCGCGCAATCAGGCAGAGGATCGCCTTAAGCGCTTCAGCCAAATGTTTCGTCGATCCCATGGCGAAGACTCGCCCGCTCGCCGCGAAGTTAACGCCGCAGTCGAAGAATTGCTCGGCCCCTATTCTGCACTCCATCCCCACCGAGATGTCTTGTTGCGGATGTGTCGTCGCTTCATTCGGACGCCATCGTTCTTAGTCCGATACTTCTCGTTGCAGCACGATCGGATTGACCCGGACGTGGTGCGACAAGCCTTCGCATCTGCCGACGGATCTGGCCTGACCTTGAATTCGCTGTTGAATGGATTCTTCCATTTTCTGGCTCATCATTGTGCCGACGAAGAACGCAGGCGTGCTCTGGAAGCAATCATCCATACTCAGACTGGTGCGATTCACGGTGAAGAAGCACGGCACTCGTTCTCGCTCGACGAGGAGCCTTCTTCAACCGAGCGACTCCTAGCGAATGTGCGGCTGGTCAATGGGGCAACTAAAACCCAAACACGCCAGCGGCTGATGTTGACCTTCAATAGTCCGTTTTTTCCAGAGGTGTTGATCGCGAGCAGCGTGATGGCCGAGGGAGTCGACCTGCACCGCTTCTGCCGCTACGTGATTCATCATGACTTGTGCTGGAACCCCAGCACGCTGGAACAACGCACCGGTCGAGTCGACCGTATAGGAGCAAAGGTCGAACAGTGCGGTCACCCGATTCGACTCTATTTACCCTATCTCGGCGAAACTCAGGACGAGAAGCAGTACCGAGTGGTTATGGACCGCGAGCGCTGGTTTGGCGTTGTCATGGGCGAGAGCTTCAAGACCGATGCTCGTTCCACCGACCGCCTCGCGGAGCGCGTTCCACTGCCGGAGTCACTCGCTCGCGAGTTGGCGTTCCGGCTGGAAGCTGTGCATTCAGATGCCAACACGGTTTGAACGGCTTTGCGGCAGCTAGGACTGAAAGACGATCTGGAACGCAATTAAGGGATGATTGTAACCACCACCGGTTGCACGGCTTGCTGGATTATTTGACCCATAGCACCACACGCTCTCTTACGACTGGTACAGAAACCGCTAGCAGGCCACTACCCTGTGTTGGTAGTGGTGCCTGGCCATGTGGAGAGGCCAGCATTGGGCAGAAGGAGCCCCCTCTGCCCAACGCTGGTCAAGATTGCCAGTGCTCCTTTCATGTCTATGAAAGAGGGCCGTTGCGAAAGCGGGACAGTTGCCCCTTGTTGGGCCAGGCGGTTTGCGACTTCATTTCTTCAACCCATAGACAGCAGCACGATGACGTATCTGGGAATCGACGAGCACGCGCTGGTTGACGATCTCGTCGCGAGTGGAGGAGATTCCTTTGCTGTAACTCATGGGATCCAAGCATCTTCAGCGAGTTCGCCCCCAGCATCGTCATCGCCGTCTTCATCGTCGCAAAGGCGTTTTTTCGATCGTCGCGATTCACGCCTCGCCCCAGCTTCCTGGTTAGCCTTTATCTTTGCCTTCACTTGATCAAACGTGGCTTGAACTTCAGCCCCCGTTAGCGCGCCGTGTTCAAGGAGTTGCGGAACGAGTTGTGTGTAGAAGATGGACGGCTCGCCATAAAGAACGATCATGGGACTGCTGGCGGCCCAACGCGTGAGAAGATCCATACGCTGTGTTTCATCGGTTTGAAGGTGGGCAGCGGCCCTCCACATCTGCCGCCAATCCCAATTAAACTTTTGGATGTTCGGTATGACGCCAGGAAGCTGGCGATGGTGTAGCTCAACAATGGGACCTGCGAGAGCAATGCTCATCAGTCGCTCCATTGCAAACGTGTGCTCGTAGGTTCCAATCATCCCGTACCCGGGAGGCAGGCCGATCATCGTCCACTCGTCGATCAACTGGATCTCGTGAGAGTCCTCCAAGTCAGCGGCTGAGAAGGGGCGGAGAGACAATTTGTGAACCGGGAATCCGAACGCGGTCGCGGCCCAAGCGTGACCCGCAATGTGCCAGGCGCGATGTTCTCTTTCGGTGTCCATTGTTTGCACTCCTTGCAAGTTGAGTCCTGCGCTTCGAACTCTGTCAGCAGATGGTCTTCATACCATCCCCAACGGCACATGCTCAAGTAGCTGGGATAGCCTGCCCACCATACTGCAAAATAATCGAATACTTTCGCACTGTTCAGCCGCGCCATCCGCCAAACCCCAAACGAATCGGCGATCCATGTGCTATTCATGAACGACGGCAGTTGCGCGGCCGGCACTGTTGCCCCAAGTTAGTGAGGGAGTTTGCGGTTGAGTTTTCTCAACAACAAGGATCTACACGGGATGTATCACGGAATCGACCAACACGCGCGCCAACTGACGATCTCAAACACAACCAATCTCGGCTTCGAACTGCACCGTCAGTTTTGACCTTCCAAGACGGGACAGACTCGTCTTGAGTCTGTCCCGCGTTACCATTCTGACGCTCAATCATCGAGCCATCGCCTTGACGATTCCCCGACGAACTCCGTTGCGATCAAGCCGCGTCGTGTCGGCGGATTGCTTGCGGCCAGGCTTGACGAACTTCACCATCAATCACGCCATCAAACATGAGCTTGGTGCCGGCGTAATACTGCTTGTGGAACAGAGCCACGCCAGCCGCGTCACACTCGTCGCGAATACTGCGCACCCAGTCTTCGTCCATGGCACGACGCTTGTCTTTGCCCGCTCGCTCGCAACCAGTGATTACCCAGTCGAGCTTCTGAATGCGGCGACCAAAATGGACCGGCCCCAGCAGTGGCTCTGCTGACGCGAAGTGGATAACAGCCGGGATCTTCGAAAGGATATCCAGTCGTTTGATCTGGTTCTGATTCTCGATGGTCGTACCGAGCCAGACATTTGGATAACCCTTGCCCCAATCACTGGGTAAGCGGTCGCGAATCAGTTCGGGCCTTTTAGTAAGAATCAGCCAGTCGAGATTCTCGCACTTTCTGATAATCTCCCAAGCCTCGTCACGCCAGGCATCAGCACCGGGGTGAAAGAAATCCGACAGCGAGCAGGTGAAAACGCGAAATCGGGTGCCTTTCTCGATCGCTTCTTTGTTCCAACGCGCGGGATCGCCCCATGTCTGCGTGTGCTCGGGTCCGTCGAAAGGCTCACAACCCGAGCGTCGCAGGACCTGTCCGATATAACAATGGAGGCAACCTGGCGAGACTTTATGACAGCCCTTCCAAGGATTCCACGTGTGATGTGTCCAACCAATCTTCGAGAATTTCATTTCGAGGTCATTCCAAACTGAAGAACTAAGGCTACCGACCGGGAATGGTCGCGTAGGGAACTAGTACGGAGTGAAATCCAATCTTGGATTCCCGCTCCAAGACCCTCGTGGTCAGTTGATCGACCACTCCGCCCAACGTCATGGGCGGAGTGGTGCAGGCGACTTGGTGATCGCAAGGACGCCACACACGGATATGTCGCATGGTGGCGTCGCGATGCTGAAGAGTGTGAATGTAGTCCCTCTTCAACCAAGTCGTATGTGCCCCCGAGGGACACGTAATGCCGCCGGGTAAGCCTGCTTGTAGTGCAGGAGTCGATCAGGAGCGTTCCTCAGCCACCGGTCGAACAGGATTTTAAGTCAGCGACATTGGGTCGCAGGCTGTGGCAGAGAAAGCCGATCCAGGTGCTTCGATGTCAGATTTGGTCTCTTACTGAGTCCCAGACTTCGAGGGCTCCCTCGACGAATCCGAGTACGAAGTCATCACTATGTCGTCGTTCGTCGTCCTCGCCGATGGCCGCATCCCAGAACTCATCACTGTCGTGGCGAGAACTGTTTTCCAAACCCAAAGTGATGCAAGCCAGGTGATGACTAGCGTTGAAGGGATCGGTTTCCAAAGTAGTCAGCGCGAGTTCGCGATCGCCTGGAGAAGTCGTCTCCCACCACTTTGATAGGTTCAACAAGTCCTTGTATTCCGCAAAATCTGTCGCCCACTCTCGCCCGGAGGCGAAGCCTTGTTCCTGCTCGGACTTTGTTGATGCCATTTTGGACGCTCGCAGTCGTTCAATGAGGACCGCAGTCTGCTCTCGATCATTCCCGTTCTTATTTCGGGACGTCGCAATATCATTCATCTCAGACTTTCAATACTTGGCTTTTCTAGGGATTCCACCTGTAACAAAGGCGCACAGGGGAAGAACATGTCCACAACGCGTAAGAGATTGAGACACCTCGCCTCGAATCTCGATGCCGTCAGCCAATTCAGCTGACAACTTGGCTCACGCAAGATGAGCCCGACGTCTTGGGCAATCGATCACTGGGTTAAGCACGCATCATCGAGTTACAAATCCAACGCGAATCTGAAATGCCGATCAGTAATCAGGAAGCGAACTATGTACCGTCGTGCGGTGCGCCACTCGTGAAGAGTGGCGAGCGGATACTGAGCCATCCTAGGTGGCGTGCCCGTCAGGGCATCTGCTTCACGAGCTAGGAGAACGAGGCCCACGCAAAACCGCAGTCAAAGTACTCAGGGAATGCCGAGGTGCCCCACGCATCGTGTCCATGGGCAGGTAGCGGTACGCATAGTGCGTTCGCAGTTAGTAACGGCTTGTAGACGCTAAGGTCCAGCCTTGCCTACGCTTGGTTGGTAGGCCAACAGTGCGTTCCGAAGTTAGGTCGGTCATCAGAGAACGCCTTCCAAACTCTAGCCGACCCTGGAGTGGGTGATGGGCAGGTGGCCCCGGGCTAGGACGGACGAGAAGTTAGGTTTCTCCCTTCGAGTGTTCTTCAACCTCTCAAACTGCGGCGATCTTCGCCACGTTTCGTACCCTCGTACAATCCACGCAGCATGTTACGGGCGGAAATTCGTTGGCGCCAATTGTCATCACGCATTTTTAGAATTTTATGTAACTTTGATGCGCCCCAGCCAGCTCTAAGTTCTGGGCGCCAAAAAACTGGCGTCTGGGCAATATGGGGAACTGCTTTTGGGTGGTGAGGGCGTCTGGCGAGCGCTTGAACTCCTTTCAAATCTCATCCAAAGCGTGATGCAGGTGGCGATGGGCCCTTTGGTCAATCCAAGTCATCTATTCCAGAAGCAATTCGATCACCGATCCACCGTAAATGTCCAACTTGAAGCAGATCGTTCAGCGAGGTTTCCAAGCGTTGCCGGATTTGTTTCCCAGTCCTCGCGAAACCGAGCGCGCGGGACGTTTGTTGAATCAATCCATCAAGGTCGATCGCCCCGCCACGTCTAGCGATGCTTTGGAAGGTCTCTCGCAGATGATCCTCCGGGACATCCCTGATTGCCTTGAAGACTGGCCCTGCGGTGTCCTGAGGCAGCTCGTAGCGAGGAGTGAAGTCTACCAGGTCTTCATCGAGCGATGACTCTCGATCCTCAGTCGGCGCAGGCTGAGGCGTACTCGCACGTTCATAGGCGGCCAGTATGCGGTCGATTTGGCGCTCAGGGTTACGAATCCAGTCAGTAGACCAGATGCGGATGATATTCCAGCCTAAGTTTTCCAGGACACTCTGCCGAATGCGATCACGATCGCGGGCAGTCTTCGAAGAATGATAAGTAGCGCCGTCACATTCGATGCCAAGGCAGAACTCACCGGGACGCTGCGGATGTTTCAAAGCCATGTCGATTCGAAACCCGCCGCAACCGACCTGCAAAGCAGGGTGTAAACCGCGAGCAGAGAGTGCCGCCGCAACTTCCTGCTCAAACGTGGACTCGGCTTCTCCTGTGATCGAGTCGATGTGACGGGCCAGCGCATCGACACCCCGCTCCGCGTATTCGAGATAACCTTTAAGAAGATTCGCCCCAAGGCTCGTACTGCCAGACAGGTCTAGATCAGCAGACTTCACAGAAGCGACAAGAACCACCTCTTCTCGCGCTCTGGTGACCGCCACATTCAAGCGACGTTCACCTCCAGACTTGGTAAGCGGCCCGAAGTTCTTCAAGAACTTGCCAGCTTCGTTGTAACCATAACCCATCGACAGAATGATGATGTCCCGCTCATCCCCTTGAACATTCTCCAAGTTCTTCACAAATAGCGGTTCTGAAAGTCCTGTATGAAACAGGCTATCCACTTCGTGATACTTTCGGCGACGCTCATAAATGGCATCTTCGATTGCAGCCTGCTGAGATTGGTTGAAGGCAATGATGCCCAGTGAAGTTTCGGGGCGGGTTCTGAGATGACGGACCACTAGATCCGTGACTCGCTCCGCTTCAGGACGGTTGGCTCGATCGACCCAGCGGCCTTGTGGAACAAACTCCAAGCGGACTGCATCACTGGTGGCATCTCTGATGCTGGGAAACGTCACCAGATCGCCGCTGTAAAAATGGCGGTTGGAGAACGCGATTAGAGGTTCGCGACGACTGCGGTAGTGCCAACGCAAGCCGCGACCGGGCATACCGATGGATTTACATAGGCTCAGAATGCTTTCGAAATCGCCGATGTCAGCATCGTCATCGTCTGTATTTTCGAGGTCTGCTCGATTGAAAAAGTTGGTCGGGGGCAATTGTTTTTCGTCGCCTGCGACGATGAGTTGACTTCCTCGGTATATGGCTCCAATCGCGTCCCAAGGAAAGACCTGAGACGCCTCATCAAAGATCACAAGATCGAATCGGAGTTCGTCAGACTGAAGAAACGTGCTGACCGACAGCGGACTCATCATGATGCACGGCTTGAGCCGTTGCAGGACACTCGGGATCTCAGCAAACAGTTTTCGCAGGGGGAGTTGCCGCCGTTTCTTCTGGATCTCTCGCTGTAGCACTCCCAATTCCGACGTCGCCTCTGCAAACCATCCAGAACGGGGGCGGTCGTCTCGGCCCAGCTGATACTGGCGGATTCGCGATGCTGCCACGCGTACTTCCCATTCATCCAGCTTGCGAAAGCGGTCGCGCAACTGCTCATGCGAGTCGAGATCGAACTCTCCCAAGAGCCGGTCCTCGCTGGCGAAATGATCAAAAACCTGACGAAAAAATCTTGCGGCAACGACGTTCTTTGCGTCCTCTGGGGAATAGCAGCTTGTGAGCAGCTCTTCGACGATGCCGCCGAACCCGTGCTCCTCCATGTCACGCTGCCATCGCGAGAACTTGAGCCATTCGTCCAGAGAGCCCATTGCAGAGCAAAGCCCTCGAAGGAAACCGCTAAGCAATCCCAAAGGCATGTTGGGGATCGCGAGCCCGTGACCGGTTTCGGCCTGAAACGAGAACACTGAGCGCAGGAACTTGAGCGATCCTGAGAAGTCACCAGTTAGTGTCTTCTGGCAAGTATCGAAGGCGTTGGCTACCTCTTGGCGTGAGTTCGCTGAAGTGGCGACGGCCTTAGTTAATGGTGTCAGGTCCTTGGAAGTAGCCAGTTCGAGGAGCCATGCAGCCTCTTCACGGCCGCCTGCTGGAAGATCGAATTCCAGATCCACGTTCCATTCACCGAGGACTGCCAAACAATCCTGCTGTTCCCTCAGCCGAGACCGGATGCTTTCAACGGTGGACTCAGTGTTCGCCAAGTCGTCGATACTGATGTCCGCATCAGGTAGCAGTGCGGGTAACAACGAAGTAAGCGTTCGATATCGCTCTTCAATCGCTGGCAAGTCTGACTGGGCTGCGGACTGCAAGTCCACCAGAGGTCGACGAAGTAGTTCATCCTCGCTGAGTTTTTCCCCCAACAGATCAAATTGTGGGGCAACTACATGGAGCGTTGCCACGAATGAACGATATGCCGTCTCCAATTCACCAGCGGCATTGCTTAGGTTTGCGGAATCGAATTGATCGGGGCGGCAAAGAGCGTCTTGATAATCTTCCAAGGACGAAACGAGCTTGCCCATTCGCTCTGCCGCCTGGACGCTCCGCTCTACGTGTTGCCATACAGCCCGATCCATTGGCGTCGCTTCGGGTGGCAATAAGTCGATCAGCATTCGATGCAGAGCCGTCGTCTCGGCATGGAGTTCCGAAAATCGTCCTGCAAGTCGACAGTCCTCGACCAAGGTTTTCAGTGTGCGAGGCGCGACCGAATAAACGGAGATCAGTGTTTGATACGCCGTTAGACAGTAAGCCACCGAGTCGGAGAGTTGTGATAGGCGCTGAATCACGTCTGCAAGCGGTACACGATCATTGATGAATCCTTCGAGAGGACCATGAACTGCGGAAACCACTTGCTGAAGTGCTGAGTCAAGACGTGCCTGCAATGACGTCAACACTGACCGGTCGGTAGTAATAACTTGATTGGGTAGGCGACTGGCAAAATCGGGGACCACAGTGGAAAACTGCTCGAACAGGCGCAGAGACTGTTGAAGTCGTGTCCAAGTCGCGAGTTGATCTGCGGCAAATCCCGAGGGCAACCACGGCGCAAGCTCATTAGCGGCTTCTGCCACTTCGCTCATGCGGCGATGCCATGTCCTCAGTTTGAGCAAGTCCGCCAATAAGATCGGCGTGGCGGGGCAGCCCTCTTTGAATAGCTCGGTCACTTCCTGGCGGTAGGCATTGAAGCCACCGAACCAGCGTTTCGTGACAGATTGATAAGCCGCGGCGCGGTTTGCCAATTCTACAGCGGTGGTTTTGAAGGCACGGTGGGAGAGCCGCTCTTCCAGTTGCTCTCGAAGTTGCGCGGCCTCTCGCAGGTCGTCGAGAATGGCGTCACAGCCGCTGCGTAGTTTCGCGGACGTCGCCGGATCGCGCCAGACCCCAGCTATATCACCCATTTCTATCGAAAGTGGGATTGCGGTTTGCAAGGAACGCGCTTGTGTCAGAGAGATTGGAGTTTCACCCTCTATTGCCCAGTTACTCAGAACCGCTTGCCCAATGGTCTGGAGATCCCGCAACGATGCCACAGCATGATCCAACTGCTCCTGAATCTTGACGAGATCATCGACATGTCCTTCAGCACAAACCGACTGCGTGGTCTCCCAAGCGGATTCAAAGCGATTCTGAGTCACCACAGATTGGTTCAGGACGAGAAGCTGATCAGTGTCGAGGCGAGCTTCGAGACGCTTCGCAATGCGAGTTGCTTCATCAAGCTGGGACAGGGCCGCTTGGCTCCCCGAACGAAGTTTCGGCCAGTTCTCGGTAAGGAGCCAAGTAGGACGGAGCGGATGAACGCTCACGATCAGTTTTGCCAAGTCCACAACTGCCGGGAGCTTGTATGGGGGTAAATCCTTCCGCACTGGCACTGGGAGCAAGCCAATCACGGTTGCCGTCAGTGCGGCTACTTCCTCGGCCACGTCGCTCAGGTTTCTTAAATTCTGAACGGGTGCGCCAAGAAACACGTATTGCTGGCGAACTGTCTGCGGTACCCCCTCGTTGAACTTCTTCTGCCAGTCCTCGTCATTGGTCGATGGATTCAGACCGTCCAGCGTCGCAGGAAAATGAACTTCGATATCTTCTACGAACTCAGGCAGTTGCTGTCGGAGTTCATCCAACTCGCGGCTTGTTTCACACAGTCGGAGAATCGTCGTAGCAATCTCGCGAGGAGCCTGAAACCAATCTGCGGGAACTTGCGGAACCTTCAATACATCCCGAAAAGATTGGAATACTCCATTGAGGGTCATCGGCGTGAGGTCATCAGCCAGAAGACCCTGCCGGACCAACGGTGAGACAACTCGTTCAACCGACTCAAAGGCACTAGCCAAGATGCCGAGGTGGTTTTGCAGTTCATCAGAAAGTGTCAAAGTGCGGACGGTCAATTGACAGCCGCGCCATGGATGACGTTGATAACCTCGAATGACTTCCGCTGATTCACCCGCCCGATCGAGCAGCTGCAACCAGTTCTCAAAGCGAGTTCGATCAACGTCCTCCATGCTGGGAAGCTCACAACGGGATCTTGTCGCATGACCTAGCCGGTGCGATCGCGAAACATGCCCGTATAACTCATAAGGTGACAATCCCAATGGGGAACGGCGGCGGTGAATCGAGCGGACGTAGTTGTTTAACAACGCTCGTCGTTGCTTAGCTTCATCGAATTTCGGTGTGACGTCGTCGTAGACCTCGACGGGCAAATCGAGGCAGTATTTCAACTCATCCAGAACACCCTTTCGATTTGCTTTGCTGGAATGACACTCCAGACAGAAGTCTCCCAAGCCACAGTCATCAAGTCGTCTCTTCACCACTTCGAGGGCTGAAACTTTTTCACTCACAAACAGCACCCGTCGGCCTTCTGAGAGAGAATCGGCGATGATGTTCGCGATAGTCTGGCTCTTACCGGTTCCGGGGGGACCGTCGAGCACGAAGCTGACTCCGCGCCGAGCTGCGATGATGGCTTCGAGCTGACTGGAATCGCAGTCGAGGATGGTTTTGACCTCACCGGGAGCAATTGCATCGTCGAGCGCTGCCGCCTCTGGAAGAGGTGACTTGAATCCAAACGAATGCTGCGGCGGGATCGATTCATCACCACCAATGGAGCGACAGAGCGCGTTAGAGAGTACGGAATCCACGTGATCGCCCAGGTCTTGCCACATGGCAACCTTGGGGAAAGCAAAACGTCCGAGAGCGCATCGATCCTGCACTTCCCAGCGTTCGTTCGCCGCGATTGCCTGCCGAATCGAGTCCATGAACTTGAGTCGCGCTCCCTCCTCTTCCAGATCGTCAATATCCGGCAACGCAGGCAAGAGCAGGCCAAAATCTTGCTTCAGACGTTCGCGCAGGCAGAGGTTATCGATGGCATCATCTTCAGCTTCGACCAATTCCCAAGGAGCATCGGCTGAGAGTCGGGACAGAGACATAGGAACGAGCATCAGCGGCGATAGGAGTTCTTCCTCGCTGTCGATGGATTCAAACCACTTCAGAAATCCAAAGGCAACATAAAGGCAATGCACACCCTGCTCAGAAAGCGACAGATGGGCGTGCCCATCCAGTGTCCGCATACGTCGATCGAGCGCCCGATCGCCGAGCGGCGTCAATAGGTCTCGATCACCGAGCTTGCGCGAGTTCCGGCACTCATCGAGCGGTGGATTCCACTCCTTCGGCTTCTGATCAGTTGAAGTCTCTTCTGCTGCCGCAGCCTCACGCTCGGCAACTTCCTTAGGCGGTGGAACTAAGTCACGCCGCCACGGGAATCGCATGGAGCTGGAACCGGCAGCTCCTTCGCTCGCCAGCTTCTTCCAAACAGGTTCAGTACCCGGAGTGAGCAACTCGACTACACCGCGAGTGGCGTTGAAGGAACAATTGATGAGCGGGTTGCGGTTACCCAGATCAAGCAGCTTGCTTTGCCACTTGGTGACCTGCTTCCGGAGTTTGGCCTCCAGATCAGGAAGCAGCGGATGTTCGCCGCCGCCCAGAGCTGGCTGATCCGTAAGCGAGGCCACATCAAACGCCGTCTCATCGAAATCGTCTCTATTCGCAGTCATCTTTGGCCCGTTTCACTGGAAGTGGACAATGCACAGAATACCAGGAAGACTTGCGGCAGGCCATTGTGGACAGCACACGCCAGTGAATGTCAGGGCTTCTCGAAATACTGGTTTGCTATCGATTAAGCGGTTGTCCGATCGACTCCAAAGAAACCAATCAAAAAGAGCAGCGACCTAAAAAGGCCGATTGTCATAGCGAGCAAGGAGTTTGCGTAACCGTTAGCCCGCATGGCTCACAGGTGTGATTGATCCGTCGACTTTCGGAGGCCGTTTTTCCCAGTCGAGGTGTGGAAGATAGCCCTCAGGAAGAGTCGCTTAGCGGTCTTAGCTACGGAGAAGCCCACCAGGGAATCACTCGTTGCTCGCGGGAGCGTGGGCTGGTTCCCACCTCTTCCGGAGAAGAGACGCTTGCCGGGGGCCTGAAATCGGTTCCGGGAAGGGAATTGGAACGTGTCGGATCGATGGGCGTCTCCAGACTCCGCAGGTCCCCGGAGCTAACCATTCGGAACCTGTGGACCCTGTTGGTATTCTCGGCTCAAACGGTCGCCGCGCGTGCTCTGGCCCCCCTGCTGCGAAATGCCCGGGGCAAGAAGCTCCCAATCTGCTAGTGAAAGTTAGCCGCCCGTCTACGCGGCTAACTTAGCACGTACCGACAAAGACGCAGAGGTTTTCGACGCGAATACCGCGGCTAGAATGCCACCCGATCATCCGCGATCTCAGTGGTCGCGACCAAGAGTTCTCAGCGGAGTTCTAGGCACATGGCAGCTCCAGTTTCCGAGATTTCTCCGGCACAAAAGGATGCCGCAGAAAAGGAGATCAAAGGCAAACAGCGCGAGGTCAAGTATGACCTACGCGATTTCACTGTCGACTACTTAGTGAAACAGTTCCAAGACGACCTCTTTTACGTCCCTGATTACCAGCGCGAGTTCATTTGGCCCTTGCGTCATCAACGACGGTTCATCGAGTCGATTCTTCTTGGTCTTCCAATCCCAATGATGTTCGTCGCGGATATGGACGATGGACGGTTAGAGATTGTCGATGGAGCACAGCGTATTCAGTCCCTCGAAGCGTTTCTGAATGACGACCTGATCCTGTTGGACCTAGACCAACTTCCTTCGCTCAATGGTTTCCGGTTTTCCGATTTGCCTGACGCGCAAGGACGTAAGTTTGGGACCCGTGCAATGAGGATCGTAGTTCTCGAAGAACCAACTTCGTTTGAGACGCGGCAGCAGATTTTCGACCGCATCAACACAAGTGGTGTGGTTGCGACGGCGAGCGAAGTGCGACGCGGCACGTTGGCCGGTCCGTTCATGACGTTCCTCAAAGACTGCTCCAACGATCCCCTGTTCCTGAGTCTCTGTCCGATGAGCCAGTCTCTAAAGAAACGACGCGAAGGCGAAGAGCTGCTATTACGGCTATTTGCGTATTCGGACCGTTACTTGGAATTCAAACATGATGTCGACGGTTTCCTGGACGAGTATGCCAAAGAGCACCAACGCAAGTTCGACAAGAAAATAATGAAGCGAGAGTTCGACAATGTCATGGGCTTTGTCGCTCGACACTTTCCCAACGGTTTTGCAAAGAAGAAGGGTTCG
The DNA here is from genome assembly GCA_964386705.1 of uncultured Planctomycetaceae bacterium. Taxonomy (GTDB): domain Bacteria; phylum Planctomycetota; class Planctomycetia; order Planctomycetales; family Planctomycetaceae; genus AM-0621. Next base: position 9,327 of record CAYLTY010000064.1, on the reverse strand, counting down.
AAATCGACGCCGCGGGTGCGTTTCGAAATGATCGCTGTAGGAGTGAATTTGGCTTTAAGAGAACGCCCCGGCCTAGTGCCAACGACCTCGCCAGAGTCTTGGCTGGGTTCAGACGAGTTCAAGTATCACACGACGACACATGCCAGCAATTCCGGTCCTCGTCTTCGTGGTCGAGTGGAGTATGTCCGAGACCAGCTCTTAAAAGGAAGCAAGTGACCAATGGAGGCTGTCATTCAGGACTTTGAAGAACGCGTAGCTGAAGTCGATGAGTACCTCAAATTGCTTGAGCGGCTGGAGGATCCAAATGTTGCGGTGGTTAACCTTTCGAAGCGTCGTCGGCTGCGAGTCTTGAAAGCCGGCAGCCTCAAAGTGATGAAAGCCACGGTGTTTCTGTTGGTGTATAACCTCGTTGAGGCGGCTATTCGCTCCGCATTTGCCGCTCTATATGAGCAAATTGCGACAGAAAAGAAGACGATTGGCGATCTCCGCGAAGAGCTACGCCGACTCTGGATCGGTCAGCAATTCAACAAACTTGACCGCAGCCAAGCGCCGTTGAGCAACTACCGCGAGGTTGCGTCACAACTCGTTGACCAGATTCTGCAACAGAGCACCGCCACACTGTTGCCCGAAGACCTGAAGGTCTCTGGCAATCTTGATGCTAAAGGCATTCGAGACGTATGCCATGCGCACGGAGTCAAGGTCCAAGCTCACCGCCGAGCCCAAGGGGGCGTGGTTCTTGAGACAGTCCGGAAGCAGCGAAACTCCTTGGGGCATGGAAATTCGTCGTTCTCCGTTTGCGGTCAGCAGTACGCGGTCTCGGACCTGAAACGCATTCATCAGCAGTCGGTGGTGTATGTCCGCAGTGTACTCCGAAACATCAAGAAATACGTCGAAGCAAACGACTACGCCGCATAAGGGTATTTGATGCCAGTCAAAGAGCGACGATGCAAGGATGTAGACTTGTTAGAGGTTGAGTGGGCAAGGTGCCAGCAACGCCCGGCGGCGTTGAATGGTCATTCTCCCGTTCTATCTCTTCTGGACTTGTTTTGTGGTTGTGGGGGACTGACATTGGGAGCTTGGGATGCTGCACGACGTGCTGGTCTTAGGCTTGATGTGCGTTATGCGCTCGACTGGTCTGAGCGAGCGATTCAAGTTTATCGAGCCAACTTCAATTGCTCCGCTGAAGTTGCGGTGAATGAAAGCGTCGAGAATCTCTTCGCTGACCTCGGTGCGACGTTTACGCAAGCAGAGGTCGACCTCAAGAAGAAAGTTGGACGACTCGACCTGATCGTTGCTGGACCGCCCTGCCAAGGACATTCCGATCTCAACAACAGCTCAAGACGCCAAGACCCCCGCAACAGTCTCTACCTGAAGACTGTGCGAGCAGCCGAAGTTCTAGCACCACAAACCGTGCTCATCGAAAACGTCCCGACGGTGATTCACGACCGCGATGACGTCATCACCAAGGCGATTAAATCGCTGTCTCAAAGTGGATATCACGTTGATCACGCGATCGTTTCGATGCTCAAAGTTGGAGTGCCTCAAAGGCGCAAGCGGCACCTGCTTGTGGCTTCGAAGAAGGCCGGCTTTGATATTCGAGAGTTTGTCGATGGACTTCCTGATTCCACATTGACTGCGGGCGAGTTTCTCGCAGGGCTGGAAGATGAGCCAAACCAACGACCAGATCGCTTCTACCAACCGTCACAACCGACGGCCGAGAACGCGGCAAGAATCGCCTACCTGTTCAAGAAGAAGACGTTCGATCTTCCTAACGAGCTTCGGCCTTCATGCCACCGAGATAAAGCGCATGCCTACGTTTCAATGTACGGTCGAATGCACTGGGATCGGCCAGCACAAACGCTAACAAGCGGTTTTGGTTCAATGGGGCAAGGAAGGTACGTTCATCCGACCCGACCGAGATTGATCACACCGCATGAGGCGGCCCGGCTCCAGGGCTTTCCGGACTTTTTCGATTTTTCGTGCGTCGACAGCACGACCGCCCTGCGTGAAATGATTGCCAATGCGGTGCCCCCACCGCTCTCGCGGGCTTTTGTCGCAGAGTTCATTCGACGAAAGCTGGTGTGAAATGGACACGGTGTCGAAGCAGACGCGTAGTCGCATGATGGCAGCAGTGGCACAGAAGCACTCGAAGCCAGAAATGGTGGTTCGGCGAATTGCCCACAGCCTAGGCTTTCGATATCGGTTGCATAGGCGTGATCTCCCAGGCTCACCGGACCTAGTCTTTCCTCGCCTTCGAAAAGTGATTTTCGTTCACGGATGCTTTTGGCATCGGCACACCTGCGCGAAGGCAACTGTCCCAACATCGAATGTCCCATTCTGGGAGAAGAAGTTTTCGGACAATCAATGCCGCGATCAGCGAGTTGCCGCAGCATTGGCAGCAATGGGATGGGATGTGCTTATCGTCTGGGAGTGCCAAACCTCGGTCGCAGACCATTTGCGACGGCAATTGCTTCAGTTCCTTTCAAATTGAAACAACGGCATCATAGATTCGCGGTGAGATAACCCGTCGGCCCATGTAGCACAGATCGGTCCAGGAACCGATTGAACCATCGACACGAAGGCTCACCAAGATGCAAGCAGGCTGCACAAGCAAAACCGCCGCGCTCACAACCGGGGTCGAGGGCACAACGGTGTTCGGCGTAGACGATTTCGTCGAGCAACCGGTCAAGCTCGGTTTCAAACAGTGCCTGCAATCCGCCGAGCACAAATCCGCCGCGTCCGGATGCATACACGAAAAAGCCGAGATGCAAGGGAACGAGGTACTCGGACAACGAATTGCGATCAAGCCCAGCCAAGACCGATGTCCGGCGTATCAGCCGATGGCAAAACGAGTGAATAAGTGTGAGTAAAGAGCTACCGAGCGTCGGAGTCTGAGGTGGATCGGTGCCTGGCAACGGCATGGATGCGGTTTTTAAGATCGCCAAGCGGGCTGATCGGTCATCTTTCCAAGATGGCAGAGTGAACCCTCGCAACTCCAACCACCGCGCGACCGCCGTTGGTCGCAATCTCACGAATAAAGCCTCTGTCTGGGCGATTTCGGAATAGACCGCGTACGAATTCTTGTGGCGGAACGTGACGAGTCGCGATTTACCGGGGTTCGAATCACCACGCGTGTAGCCGTAGTTGCCTGTGAGAACTGGAAAGCGATCAACGAACTCAACCGATTGGATACGAGCCGAGTCAGCAGCTTTTGGATAACGCTGCGAGTACAGCTCATGCAGTTCGCCCCCAGTTTCCGTTGCCTTGCCAAGATCCGCGACAAGCGTTCGCGAATCAAACAATCCCATCGCAATTTTCACTGCTTGCGATTCCACCTCTTCACGAAGCGAAGCTGGGATGTCGAGTGCTTGAGAACCTTCGTCACTATGTAGCTCGCCCTTGGCGACGGCCTGCTGGCTAAACTGCTCGGCGAGTTCTCGGCTTAGGCCCTGGGCCATCAGCGTGCGAACGAACGAAGACTGCGTCACCCCGAACTCAAGAACGGAGCGAGTCTCCATGCCTCCCAGCACCCATTGTATGGCGCGTGTTGGTCCGCCTGCCTCCTGGAGCATCTTCATCTTTTCATCGGACGGCGGAACCACCACGACAAATGACCGTGGCGAATAGACGCTGGCAGCACGATGGACGGTAAATCTCATTGGCGCAGTACCGCATTCGCATTGCCGAAAACCGAGCCCGCGTTGCAACACTCGGTTGCATTCTGGACATTCAAACGAGATGTCCTGGGCTGAAGCTGTCCCAGGGAATCGAACTCGGACCTGCGAGTGGGTTGGACATCGAGGCAGTCGAGGTGCTTGCGATGCGCCGCAATCATGATACCCGACGAAGTGAAACTGTCCCCAGCTTTTTCGACCGCAGGCACAAGTCTTCGCAGCGATGAAGTCTCTATCGCCGATCTCGATCGCTCTACTGCATCCCTTGCAGATCCAAATTCTTGGGAATGACCGAACTGTGACGCCCTTCGCTCGATTAAGACTCAAGACGGTAATTGGCAAGCCCTTGAAAAGATCAGCGACATATCCGCCATCAAGATTTGCAGTCGCCCAGACTGTTGCTTGTCGGATTAACTCTTCACGAATGGACCTTGCATCAACGGCCTCAATATGCGGATCATCCCACTTCGCGACACGCCACACGCGACCGTCCAAGTCGACAGTTTGGTCTGGAAGGTAGCCGAATAGGATCTGAGATCCCGACCGTGTTTCACGCATGGCTTTCCTCAATCATGAATCGGTGCTTGTTCTTCGACATCGCGCAGTGACCGCATCGGGGCTCCGCTAGGTGAAAGGTCATCCGCAGTCTCAGATGGGAATGCCGGGTCCAAGAGTCGTCGGAAGTATTCTTCCAGCCAGCTTGACATGGTCGTTCGAAGCGGTTCATCCAAGGATGAATCGGCTTCGAGCAATTCGATAAAGGCAGCGATTTGTGACTGAGCATCTAGCGAGCTAGTGCGACAAAACTGGCGCAATTGGTTGGGCGTCCAAAGGCTCTTGCCACTTGTTGGCTCAAACAAATGACGCACACGGGCAAGCATGAGCCCCGGCATCGTTCGTTCGAGCACACGGGAGCTACGTTTCGTCACGGGAATCGCATCGACAAACCGGTCGCCTTGTTCCACGAACGGCTGGAAAGCTCGAAAAAGACTAGCGTCTCTTTCGAGTGCCATCTTATGTAGAACAAAGACCAATCCCGGCCGGCGACGACCGATACGGGCTGTCGCCTGGATGAATTCGGACGTAGCCAGCGGTAGTCCCAGCATCACCATCACGTTCAAACGGTCGACGTCAACCCCGTGAGACATCATCGACGAAGCGGCGATCACATGGATGCGCTCATCGAACGCGGGCTCGGGTGTCTGTAGGCGGTCGAGCGTCTGACGAACTTCGGAGAATGGGGTGTGGCCCGTTAGTTGGGCGGTATGCAGTGGACCTTTCACTGGCACTTGCGTCTCCAAAGATCGCACACTCGCATCAAGGTCGCGGATAGTGTTGCCATAGACGACATCGGTTCCGTAGAGCGAAAGTAGCTGGGCGGCAAACTCGACGTCGACGCCGATCTCACCACAGGTGCCGACCGGATCATCGCGCATTTCGCGAACGGCCTGCTGAAGTACCGTTAGGATTCGATCTGCCGCAAACTCCAATGTGGCACCGCGCGGAGCTAACGCAACAAACCGTCGCAAAAGATTGGGCGTTTCGGTCGACCAAAACGACTCGTTGGCACGTGGGCCTTGGGCCGGAAACACACGCCCTCGACGTCGGTACAAAACGTCGCACTGACGCTCGTATCCTGTGAGAGTTGCTGAAGAGGCAACGATTTTCGCTCGAACGCTGCACGTTTCGACGGCGAGATGGTCCATCAAGCACTCATAGTGCGAATCAATCGCCCCCAAACTATCACGTAGCAAGTGCAGTTCATCCTGCAATCGAAATGTAGGCGGATAGCGTTTCGCATTCATCGGCAAATCGGTGCGATGACCCCGGCAACCGGGCACCAAGCACCCGCTCGGACGCGTACTGCGCGGCGCGTAGGTGTATCCGTGGTTCTTTGCTGAGCAGAGTCCATACGGTGACGACACGAACCCACGCATGGCCGCTTGCATGCTGACCGTTGCAACCTTGTCCAACGTCCCCACCACCACGGTTGGCAAGAAGCGATAGATTTCTTGATCGACAATGTAAAAGGGCAAGGCCGCTTCGGGCCAAGGACATTCTGAATGGCCGCAGCGATGTTCCAGACGCCATGTCTTGCGATCAAATCCCATTTGTGCGGGGCGACGGCAAAACGGGCAATTCAACAGTACCTGAAACCGGTCAGGCATCGAATCATCATCTACATCGGGATCGGTTTCCTTGGGTTCGAGCGGAATTGCATTCGGAGTTGCTCCCTCACCTACAAAAAAGCCAAGCGAGAACGGATCGCCATCGATATGGTGTTTCCGACGGACAATTTCAGCACCCGCCATCGCATCTGCAAACCGCTGCGTTTGCTGAAGCGACAAGAGCCTCAGCGGAAATCGACTCCATGCGGTGATTCCCGATGACTTGCCAGTGAGTCGGTCGTGAAATGCCGCCATAACCAGCAAGCCAAGATATGTTTCTGTCTTACCGCCCCCGGTCGCGAACCAGAGGATGTCGGCTACCTCGGTCTCGTCCGAAGTCCCCAAAACAGACGCGGCATTTGCTAACAAGAAGCCGATCTGAAATGGTCGCCAGCCTTCATACTTGCCATACGCAGCGACTTTCATCGCCTCGTTCATGAGGTGGAATGCCCGCCTTAGTTGTTGGTTGGATTCCAACAATCTTACCCCGTTCGCCATCCTCCGCTGCTCTTCCAGAAACTCTGCGGCGGCTTGAGCGGCTTGTTGACGCATTCCTGCTGACCAATGTTCCTCTCTCGCACGTTGATCCAGTGCGTTGTCTGCCCAGACCGATGTACCCCACTTCTGGTGGGCGGTGACTAAAGCATTCAGTTGCGGAAGCGAATCGGATGCCAGCGTTACGAATCTCAAGTCGGGTTCAGCATTCAAGCCAGCCCAGTATGCCGGCCTGCAACGATCTGTTGTCACGATATCCGTTGTCTGAAACACATTCGGTGCCAGAAGTTCGACACCACAATTGATCCCGTACGCAGCAATTCGACGGTCAAATCGGAATGAATCCGGAAGCGCTTCGAGCAAGAAAGGGCACGTTTCCAAGCCGCTCACTTGCATCGAGACCTCATAGAGGTTGGTGTCCTTTAGCGTCATCGCGTGCTCTCTGTCGGGCGATTCATTGACTACCGAAACAACAAATTCCGGATGGCCATCGCGTCCTCGTTCACATTCGACTCGCACGGAGACACGCAACTCGTCGGCTCCAACAGCTGCCGCTAACGCTCGCTCGAGATCGGTGAGGGGTGCTATTCGAACATCCGGAGAAATGTCATCGATCAACAAGGAGATCGAGCCGGTTAGTCGCGACGACTTTTGCCATGAACGGTCGGCTTGCGAGTCATCTCGCGTCCAAGCACACAACGAAACAGAGACATCGAATCTCCAAGGATGATTGGGCTTAGGCTTCAGCCGCATCCCCACCGCGCACGGCTCCATTCGCTCTGAGCGATCACCAAATCCCGAATTCACAACCGCTTGCTCGGCGGCCAGTCGTCCCATCCAAAAGCGACCAGAGGGCTCGACACTCAGGGTGGTGAACTTATCTCCGCGAGCATCAAGTTCGACACGCCGCATCAGCCACTCAACGGTCTTCTCGCATGCAGTCTCGATTGTCGTTGCATTGGCTTGGGGGGTCATTCCACCTCCACAAAATCATGAAGAGCCTTCGAATGCTTCGGTTGTTGCAATCGCTCAAGCGCCTTCACTTCGAGCTGCCGAATTCGTTCTCGTGTGACATTAAACTGCTTACCAACTTCCTCGAGGGTCATCTCGGGCTCACCGCACAGACCGAAGCGAAGCATTAGAATCTTTCGCGACCGGTCATCGAGAGTCTTCAGCGTTTGAGAGACAACTCTCAATAGTTCTGATCGTACAGCCTCCGTCACCGGACTCGATCCACGATCTACGACCCAAGTTTCGAGCCCCACGCTCTTATCTTTGTCTACCGGTTCGTTCAAAGACTGACAGTCGCGACGGATTTGCTGGAGCAGTTCAACTTCATGAGCTTCGATCCCCAGCTCCTTTGCGATCTCTCGGGTCGTGGGTTTGCGGCCGAATTGCTGCGCCAGTCGGTGTTGCTTACGTTTCAGCGTGCCAAGCTGACTCACGATATGTGTTGGTAGACGGACCGTGCGGCCTCGATCGGCCATAGCCCTCATCATCGATTGATTAATCCACCAGCTTGCATAGGTGGAGAATCGAAAACCCCGCTCGGGATCGTATTTTTCGACGGCCCGCATCAATCCCAACGTCCCCTCCTGAATTAGGTCTTCAAGAGACAAAGTTGATCGCCTGACGTACTTCTTTGCGTAGTGCCAGACGAGTCGCAAATTACGCAACAATAGTTGTTGGCGAGCATCGCACCCGGTCTCTGAAATCTGTCTTACGGCATTTTCTCTCAGGCCGACCGAGTCCTGAGCCTGAATCATTCTGGCCGCGACGTATCGCCGCCCCAGCGCGATTTCTTGAACATGCGTAAGCAACGGCAGCGTCGGACACACAAGCATGTCGCCTGTCGCGATGTCTCGATTTGTTGAGTCGTCGATATCATCAATGGCATTGGCTGCAAACAAGTCAGACTGGTTGTCAAAATTCAAACCTTCCCTGGCCAATTCCTGCCAGACCCTCAACACATAGCACGATGGCAAACGACGACGAGCGATGACACGGTTTACGTCATCAACAGACAAGAACCCGGACTGCCGTTCGCAGTCGTCCCGCAACACAGAGATGACACGATCGTAGAGGAGTTCGTCTCCCGGCTGGCTTGTAACTTGTATCATGCGCGGACCTCGATTGACGCACCTATTGGCCTGGATGCGATTCCGTTCGATGACGCACGTGGCTACTCCAGAATTCTTAAATCAAGTGCCATCTTCGGTGGGTTGAGGAATACTAGAAATTAGTGCGCTTGACTTGTAGGGTGCGAGTCAGGCCATCCGTCCTCAATCCTTAATGCTCCATTACGCTGCTTGCGACCCGCTCACGCATCGTTGGGTGGTCGCCCGCCCTAGGCTAATCGTTCCAGCAACTTCGAGATGCCTTCGGTCACCTCTTTACAATTGCACAAGCCAGCAGCATTCCTACTGAGTTTGGGCTAGTTCACCGAATTTCGTGAGAGACTAAACCATTAGTAGTACCGAGGCGGACTTTAACGTCACTGCTTTCGAGCGCCCGCCTAAATCTGAAGCCAAAACGTGGCATATGAGTTGAGCCCCGGGCATAGCTATTTGGACTTGATTTTCCGTGCGAAAACAGCCTTGCGAGGACCAGTTCCGACTGGTTTTTTGCGGGGCTGTTTTCGTTTGGTCGCCTCCCTATGGGACCGGTGGTCGGTCCTGTCGTCGTAGCTCTGAATTGGAGGATCAACATCGTGTCGCATGTCGTGCAGATTCAGACGGAGATTCGCGATCCGGTCGCCATTCGGGCGGCATGTAGTCGGCTGTCGTTGCCCGAACCCGTCTTCGGAGAGACGAAACTGTTTAGCACCTCAGCTGTGGGCTGGGCCGTTCGGTTGCCGGACTGGCTCTATCCGGTGGTCTGTGATGTCACGACGGCCAAGATTGCCTTCGACGACTTCAATGGTCGCTGGAAGGGCTAGGCATACGACCTCCATTGTGAAGTGTGTCGGTTTACTCGCTAAAGAACCAAAC
>CAYLTY010000063.1:0-36682 GCA_964386705.1 uncultured Planctomycetaceae bacterium | reverse complement strand
CAAGCCATCGTGTGGGACGCCAATCCGGACTGGAAGCTGGTCGCCTCACTGGGCGCGGCAGCAGCCGACAATCCGCTGGACCTGTCGAAGTCGCCGTTCATCTTCCGCGTGCTGTCACTGGCCTTCAGCCCGGACGGCAAGACGCTGGTCACCGGTGGTGGCGAACCATCCCGCAGCGGCGAGCTGTATGTGTGGGATCTCGAGAAGCGTGAGATCATCAAGAAGCTGCCGGACGCTCACAGCGATACCGTGTTTGACATCGAGTTCTCACGCGACGGCAAGAAGATCCTGACTGGCGCCGCGGACAAGTTCGTCAAGATTCATGACGTGACGACCGGCCAGTTCATCAAGTCGTTCGAAGGTCACACGCACCACGTGCTGGGTGTGTCCTGGAAGGCTGACGGCAGCGAGCTTGTCAGCGCCGGTGCTGACAACGCCGTGAAGGTCTGGAACGTCAACACTGGCGAGCAAATTCGCACCGTGCAAGGCTATCAGAAGCAGGTGACCTCGATCCACTACATGGGCGTGGGCGGCAACACCGTCAGTTGCGGCGGCGATGCCACCGTGCGATTCATCACCGCGAACAACGGTTCGAACTTCCGCAACTTCGCGGGTTCAACCGGCTACATGTACGCGTCTGACGCATCTCGCGATGAGAAGGTCGTCATCGCGGGTGGTGAAGACGGCGTGATCCGTGTCTGGAACGGCACGAATGGCCAAGTCATCCGCACGTTCGATCCTCCAGCCGCCGACACCGCTCAAGCGAGTGCCGCGAAGTAATTCAATTGGTTCGGTTCGCCTAGTTCCTGCGGCGGATCAAACTCGAAGACTGAAAATCACCTCGATTGGCGTTGGCCGGTCGAGGTGATTTCTTTTTAACGACCGGTCCTGATCGCTTGGCCGAAACGCGAGGAATTCTCAGACTCCGGCAGCAGTTGCCAAGTTGCCTCTTTGAGTCGATCGGGAAACGAACATGAGCAAGCAGTGTTATCTGGCGGTGGATCTGGGAGCGGAGAGTGGTCGCGTCGTTGCTGGCCTGTTCGACGGCACGCGCGTGGAGCTGGTCGAACTGCATCGCTTCCGCAATGGCCCCGTGTCTGTCGGTGGCACGCTGCGCTGGGACCTCGTGAACCTGTGGCGCGAAATTCAGACCGGGCTCACGAAGGCGGCGGCTCAATACGGAGAATCGATTAAGTCGGTCGGTGTGGATACCTGGGGTGTGGACTATGTGCTGCTCTCAGAAACCGAGGAGATGATCGGCCTGCCCTACTGCTACCGCGATCCACGCACCACCGGCCTGATGAACCACACCTTCACGCGCGTGCCGCGAGCCGAGATCTTCGCGCAGACCGGCTTGCAGTTCATGGAGATCAACACGCTCTATCAGTTGGTCTCGATGACTCAAAAGAACAAGCCGCTGCTGGATCAAGCCGCGACGTTCCTGATGATTCCTGACTTCCTCAACTGGCTGTTGTGCGGCAGCAAAGTGGTGGAGTTCACCAACGCCACGACATCGCAGTGCTTCGACGCGACTCGCCGCGATTGGGCGACGGGCCTGTTGTCGAAACTTGGAATTCCCACACGCATGTTCCCGACTGTGGTTGATCCTGGCACGAAGCTCGGCACCTTGCGCCCCGAGATCGCGCGGCTGACCAATCTCAATCGGATCGATGTCGTTGCCCCTGCCACTCACGACACCGGCGCGGCGGTTGTGGCAGTTCCGACCGACCTGACGGGCACAGCCAAGTGGGCGTACATCAGCTCGGGCACGTGGTCGCTGATGGGACTGGAAGTTCCTAACGCCGTCCTGACCGAACGTGCTCTGCAGTTGAACGTCACCAACGAAGGCGGCGTCGATGGCACCTATCGTCTGCTGAAGAACATCATGGGCCTGTGGCTCGTGCAGCAATGCAAGGGCTCGTTTGATCGAGCAGGTCGCAACTTCGACTACTCACAACTCACGCAAATGGCGTCCGCATCCCCGGCGTTCCGATCCATCGTCGATCCCGATGACGCTCGGTTCATGGCCCCTGAGGACATGCCGCAGGCGATTGCCAGTTGGTGCCGCGATACCAATCAACCGGTCCCGGAAACTGACGGCCAGTTCATTCGCTGCTGCCTGGAAAGCCTGGCTCTGAAGTACGGTCGAGTGCTGCGCTGGCTGGAAGAACTCAGCGGCGAGAAGGTTGAAGTCGTGCATATCGTCGGCGGCGGAGCCAAGAACGACATCCTGAATCAGTTCACGTCCAACGCTTGCGGTTGCCCGGTTGTGACCGGACCAACTGAGGGCACTGCCCTTGGCAACGTGTTGATTCAAGCACGCACAGCCGGTGAGATTGGTTCGCTGTCCGAGATTCGTAAAGTGGTCAAAGCTTCGTCTGAACTCGGCCGCTTCGAACCTCAAGACCGCGCTGCCTGGACCGCTGCTGACGCGAAACTCACCGAGATGATGAAGCTGCTGCGCTGAAGACTGCGAACAAGGGATTGTTCAATCACAGCCCGAAGGATAGGACCGTCATGACGACCGATGCACCGGCCTGGGAGCAAGATCATACGTTCGGTCAGGATCTCAAACGACCTGGCGAAAGCCGGACGTTTCTGGTGATCGGTATCACGGCGGTGATGATGATCGTGGAGATCGCAGCGGGCTGGTTCTTCGGATCGATGGCGTTGCTGGCCGACGGTCTGCACATGGCATCGCATGCCGCCGCGCTGACGGTGTCGGCAGCGGCTTACGTGTTTGCTCGACGCTACGCCCGCGATCAGCGGTTCAACTTTGGAACCGGCAAGGTCAACGCCCTGGCCGGCTTCACGGGCGGCGTGCTGCTGGTCATGTTCTCATTGGCGATGGCCTTTGAGTGCATGGAACGGCTGCTGGAACCGGTCGACATCGAGTGGAACGATGCGATTGCCGTCGCCGTGCTGGGACTGGTTGTGAACCTGATGTGCGCCGTCGTACTAGGGGCCGATCACGGGCACGATCATCAACATAATCACGACCATTCGCATGATGGGCACGGCCATCACGATCATGACGGTCATTCGCACGACCACGACATGGGACGTGGGCATTCGCAGGGCAGAGACCACAATCTGCGTTCCGCCTACCTGCATGTGCTGGCGGACGCGATGACGTCAGTGGTTGCGATCATCGGTCTGGTGGTGGGCAAGTATCTGCATTGGATCTGGCTGGACCCGCTGATTGGAGTCCTCGGTTCGCTGCTGGTGGCGAAGTGGTCGATCGACTTGCTGAGGACAACAGCTGGTGTCTTGCTGGATATGCGTGCGTCCGAAACCTTGCATGAACTGTTGCGTTGCGCGCTGAAGTCAGATGTGGATGAAGTCGTCGATCTACACGTGTGGACGATCGGCCCCAGCATTCATGCCGTCGAAGCCACGGTGCTCTCCAGCAACCCGCGCCCCGTGGCGGACTACCGTGCGCGTCTGCCAGCGGCCTTGGGGCTGGCTCACATCCATATTGAGGTTCACGCCCGCAGCTAAATCGTTCACGCTGTTGCATCCGGCAGGTTGCAGCAGGCGCCTGCCAAGTTGTGAATGAGAACTCTATGACCCCGAATGATTTCACCTGGTGCATGTTTCAGTTCGAAGAGGAAGGTTGTCAGGTCCACGTGCGAGCGTTGGAGCAGATGCCCGCTCAAGACCTTATCGACGCTCATCCAATTCAGACGGTGATTTCATGGGAGTATGCCCCGAACGAAGACGGGTTTCCGGAAGAGGTCGAGCTGCTGCGGATCGGGGAGCTGGAAGAGTTGCTAATTGCGGGGGTGACTCAGATTTCGGTGCTGACGCTGAGTCTGACCGGTAACGGCCGGCGGGAATGGTGGTTCTACGCCGCCGAAACGGAAGGATTCCTGGAAGCATTGAATCAGGCCCTGAGCGGTTATCCGCGCTTCCCCATTCAGATCAATACCTGCGAAGATGCGGGTTGGGAGTCGATGCACGAGCTAATCGGCACGGCTGAGTTTGAGATCAACGACGATGGCGATCTCGCTTGATGAAACGGTGTGAGTGATGGATCGACTTCAACTGCGACGGATTGCGGAATACGTCGGCTTTCGAGCCGTGGTGCTGGCCATCTATTGGATGCCCGTGTGGCTACAGCGGACATTGGCTTGGTGTACCGCCACGTTGATGTGCCGCGTGCTGCCACATCGGCTGACGCGCTACGACATCGCCACGGAGAACTTGCGTCATTCGTTCGGCAACGAGTTCTCCGCTGCCGACATCGACCGCACCATCTTCCGTATGTGGCAACATCTGGTGCGACTGGTCTTTGAGATGATTCAGTTCCCACGCTGGGTGTCGTGCGAGAACGTGCATGAGATCGTCGAGTTCCGCAACCTGCGTCCGGCGTTGAGAGCACTTTGCTCAGGACGCCCGGTGATGCTGGTCAGCGGCCACTTCGGCAACTGGGAAGCGGCTATCGCGACCTTCGGCGTGTTCGGTTTCCCGATGGGAATCGTCGCGCGAACGCTCGACAATCCGTATCTCGACAACTGGTTTCGAGGTTTTCGCGAGTCAACCGGCCATCTGATGATCGACAAGGACGGCGGCGGACCGGAGATGGTGCGACGTCTGGAACAAAAACGACATCTCGCACTGCTGGGCGATCAAGACGCGGGCCGTCGCGGCGTCTTCGTCCCCTTCTTCGGACGTCCGGCCTCGACCTACAAGTCGATCGCCCTGCTGGCCCTGCAACACGATGCCCTGATCCTCGTGGGCTGCGCGACGCGTCTGCCCGATGACCCGTCACACCTGTGGGTGAAGTTTGAGCTCAACTGCGAAGAGGTCATCGACCCGCGCGAGCTCACCAGTTCCGACCCGATCCTGGAACTTACAGAACGCTACAGCGCCGCGCTGGAACGAGCCGTCCGCCGCTGCCCGGAGCAATACTTCTGGGTCCACCGCCGCTGGAAGAGCACCCCTGAACAAGCCCGCCGGGCTAAGAAGGCTGGGTAATACTCTCACCACGTAACCGAGAGTCGCAGACAGACTCCGCAAGTTGAAAGATAAGCGGTCTACTTCAGGCGTGCGGTGGCAGCTTCCTCACTCCCGATCAGCCCGTCCTTGTCTTGATCGAGGCGGTCGAAGATCTGAGTCGAGCCGGTGAACTCCCGGCGAGAAAGGTCTCCGTCACCATTCCGGTCCATCGCACGGAACCAGTCGGGCGCCTGATACACCGGGCTTCCGATGGTAGACAGTGGATGCCCACGACTTACGGTTGCAAGAATCTGCCGCGGGAGCTTCGTGCGATCGAGAGTCCCGTCAACGATTACCCCGGCGGCGTTCAGCCGAGCCCACGCGGATTTCAGCTCGCGGGCTGATAAAGCCCCGTCGTGTTCGACATCAAGCACTTCGAACAAACCTGGACCGCGGTCAATCAAAGTCAGCAGCACATGACTGTTGGCGACTTGCTTTTGTAGCTCAATCCAGGCTGCAAGTTCCTTGCCGTCCCACTGGCCGTTGTTGTTGCGATCCGCGATGAGCGCGAGCGGCTGAATCTGGGCCGCTCGCGGTGCGTTCAGTTCCTGCTCGTCAAGAGTGCCATCTGAATTCGTATCGCACTCACCAAACAATGCGGCGACTCGTTTGAGCGCGGCCTCCGATTGCTCGGGCAATTTGCCTTCATCGGTGCGCAACTCCAGATGGACAAGATCAGAAGCGAAAGCCAAGCGGGAGTTTGACGGCGGTTCCTGACCAGCGACTTGCAGGGATCGCTGTTCGGTGTTGGGTTTCTGCGCACGCAGCGTGACGTGCCATGTCCCAGCAGGCTTTGCAGTTCGCAGGCTGGTGAGTGTTTCGGCTGAGAACGCAACGTCGTTGTTCTCCGGTCGACTGGCACGTACCGCATCGACCCAATGCTGATCCGCCAGACGCAATGGCAAGACTTTAAGCGGTAGCGACTCAATCGCCGGTGGTAACTTGAGTGCGGGATTCTGCGAGCTGAGTAACATCGCCCCCAACGCACCGGGGTAAGCCGCCTTCTCGACTAACTCACCAGGTCCGATCAGTTCATCGTCGTTCTGGTCCAGCAGTCGCAAAGTCTCTGCCGCGCTCCTCCACTCTAATTCATCGACTTGGTTGTTCTTGTTGACGTCCAACCGCAGCAACAGCGCATTCGTAAGCTGCTCGCTACCGCTCGGTTGACCGAGGCCGACCAGCGCGCCACCGAGCCCTGCGCGTCGGTAGAAATCCGACAGTTCATCGACTTGGACTTTGCCATCGGCATTCAAGTCCAGTTGATCAACAGGCGGGACCGAGTTGGTCGGCGGTGTGAACGTCCCCCAGAGAGCCTGACGCAAAACGAAAGGTGTTGGCAGACGCCCCGCCTCTGTCCGATCCAAAGAACCATCGCCGTTCCGGTCATGAAACTTCAGCAGCATCGCGAATGTTTCATCCCAGGCAGCGGGAACTGAGCGGTCATCGATTTCGACGCGGAGCTCCAACCGGGCTGCGGCTGTCCTGCCAAGAATCAACAGATCGAGCGTGTCGGCGCGCGGACTGACATCCGGCTGCGCCGCACAAATCCGCGACGGCAGCGCCAATGCTGTGACACCCGAAATCACCGCAGCCAACGCAACAACCAGGTGGCGCGTCATAGCAGTTCTTCGATCGGCTTAGCGTTCGGATCTGCGACGCGAATGGGGCGTCCAACGTTGGACACATTCTGCTTCTGCGGATCGATGCCAACAGCCTTGGCCATCGTCGCGATCAGGTCCTGAGCAGAGACAGGTTTTTCCTCGATCGCTGTGCCATCGCTGCTGGTTTTGCCGATCACCTGACCGGTCTGAATGCCGCCACCGGCGAGCGCCACCGCCCATGACTTCGGCCAATGATCACGACCCGTGTTGTAGTTGATGTGGGGGGTGCGTCCGAACTCACCCTGACACACGATCAATGTAGAATCGAGTAAGCCGCGGTCCTTGAGGTCCGCAATCAAAGTGGCAAAGGCGGCATCCAGCGTCGTGCACAGATCCTTCACGCGCTCGAAGTTGTTCTGATGCGTGTCCCATCCGTCGAGCGTCACCTCAATGAACGGCACACCCCGCTCGACGAGCCGGCGTGCTAGCAACACTCCTTGACCAAACAGTCCGCTGCCGTAGGCGTCCCTAACTTTCGGCTGCTCGTCCTCGAGGTTGAAGGCGGCAGCAGCTTCAGGGCGCATCAAGCGAACAGCCCGCGCTGTAGCGGCCTGAATGCTCTCAGCGACGGGAGCCTTCCGACCACTGCCAAAACGTCTCTCGACACCAGTCAGCAAGTCCAGTCGAGCCTGCTGCGCGGCATCCGAGATACTCGCTGCCCGAACAAGGTCCGGAACTTTGAGCCCCTCTTCGGGGCTGGCCGCGTCACCCAGAATCAGCGGATCGTGTTGCGGACCCAGGAATCCACCGCCAAACGCTGTTGAGTACCGTGCCGGCGCGATGCTCACGAAGTTCGGCAAGTCGCTCGATTCTGACCCCAGTTCTCGAGCCAGCAGCGCTCCGACTGCGGGAAACTGGATCGCTCCCACAGGCGTGTAACCCGTTCGCAGCAGGAACGTGGCGCGGTCGTGATCGCCTTCCTTTGTGGTCATCGACCGCACGAGCGAGAGGTGATTGCCGTGCCTGGCCAGCTTCGGCAGATGCTCACCAATCCGCAGTCCGGACGCTGCGGTTTCGATCTCTTTGAACGGGCCACCGTTGGCATGTCCTGTTTTCAAATCCCAGAGGTCGATCGTCGACGGACCACCATTCAGCCACAGCAACACAACGGACTTCACAGGCTTACGCGGAGCGTCCGCAGCCAGTGCGCGCAGCCAGCCGGACATCGAACCCGCAGTGGCACCAACTCCCAGTGCCGCAGTTCGCAGCCAGCCTCGGCGCGTGATGGAATCAAATGAGGATCGCACGAAGGGACTCCGCAGATGTAGATCAAAAATCGTCTTGAGCCAGCACTTCGCCTCCAGCGTAGGTGACCAACGCGATCAGCATCTCTTGAGACATGCCCGCTTTGAGGAATCGGACGGAACCATCCACGAAGAGCACGTTCGCTCCGCCCGCATGGAACCCATAGATCGCAGCACTGTTGCTGCAATTGACCGCACACGGACCGAACGCAGCCTTGCCGTCGGACGAGTGCGATCGCAAGTGGTTCCAGTTGGGAGCGGCCCACTGACCGGCCAGAGCGGTCATCTGTGGTTTATTTGAGCGATCATCGGCGAGCTTGCCCGCTTGCCACGAGTTCGGCTTGTCGGCCATCTCGACAACCAGCATCGTTTGCGAAGTTCCGTCCAGAATATCCGGCACTCGCAGACGTTTCACGAGCGTGCGATGATGCATGGCGCCGGGATGCAGGTTCTTCTGCTGATTATCCTGATAGTAAGCGCCGGCTGACCCCACATAGTCCGTTGGTGCGGCGGTGAAACTCTTGCCGTCCACCTCAGGGTCATTGGTCAACACCAGACGTTCGGGATGGGGGGCCTCTGGGCATTGGAACGCGCTGATACGCGTTCGCACGACCTCCCGATTCGGCGAGTTCGCTCCCGCCCACCAGTCGTGACCGGGGTTGTACTCGCCAGCAAGTTTCTCCTGTCCGATGAACGGCAGGAGTTGCGTGTTCCAGCTTCCGTAAGGTGCCGACAGCTGGTTGTAAGGCAGCATCTGGTCGTTTGCCGCGGCGAAAGCCTGGACTCCAGTCCCAATGACACGCAGGTTGCTCTCACACGTATTCTTAGCTGCCGCCTGGCGAGCATTCAGCACGGCCGGGCACACAACGCTGAGCACGACCAGAGTGAGAATCATGGTCACGGCTGCATCAATGCGAGAGAGGCTTTGATGGGATTCGTCGGTCACAGCAGTTCCTCGTTAGGGCAGCTTAAAGTCAACCGTATTGGGCTCTTCACGAATCGTCCCCCGCAGCTTACTGGTTGCTGGGTTAGCATGAACTTGATTAAGTCGGTCAGGCGGCAAAGGCGGATCGGGATCATTCGTCTGCGCCGCAGGCTTATCCGATGGCCAATACAACGTGACAACGTACTCGCCCGCTGGAGCACCGTCATCGGCGAGGTATGTCGTCAGAACATACTTTCCACTGGCATCGGCCACGGCACGAGCCGTCAGCGCCGGCTTCGCTCGATGGAACGTAATGATCGCGCCGCTCATCGGCTGACCTTCGTAAGTCAGCGCCCCAGTCACCGGAAAGACCGGCAAGGCACCTTCTGGCAGGGAGCTACCGCACCCCGCCAGAGAAACCATCAGGGCCGACAAGATAGTAAAACTGCTCCGAACTCGACTCACGCTATGACCTTGTTTGAGTTTCCCGGACTTGAACGACGCGAAGCGATCTGATCAGAGCACTGAATCAGTAGTCGCCGATCACATCGTTTTCATCGACACTGACCAGAGAGATCAGGACATCGCGTGCCGTCCCCATCCCCAGCAACCTCACGGAACCGTCACACTTGAGGACGTTGGCTCCCCCCGGATGGAAGGCATAGAGAGAAGCGCCATTGGCGCAGTTCACCACACAGTTACCGAACGCGGTCACCCCGTCGCTGCTGTAGCCTCGCAGGTCGTTCCAGTTCGGTGCGGCCCACTGACCGTTCACGTTTGCCACACCAGTATACACTGTCGCCGAATTATTGGTGACCAGCTTCCCGACACGCCACAAATTCGGCTTATCCGCAATTTCAACAACACAGACCGTATTCGAGAGACCATCGGTAATATCCGCCGTACGAGTCGGCATTTCAGCAACCTTAGCCTGCATCACGCCGCGGTGATAATTGGCGCCCGTGTTTGATGTATCATACATGCCGCCGACACCCACGTAGTCTGCGGGGCGCGCATTGAACGTGTAGCCCGCACTGTTAGTGGTAATCAGCACTCGCTCTTCATTCGGAGCCGACGGACACAGATACATCGGATTCTTATAGGACGCTACAGCTGCATTATTACCAGTATTATCCCACCAGTCCTGCGACGGATTGTATTGTTCAAACAGAACTGTGTTTTCGAGATACGGCAGAATCTGAGTGCTCCAACTGCCATAGGGACTCTTCAATCCGTAGAACGGCCAAGCCGTCGCAGCGGGATTGCGATACAACGTGGTGTTATTGGGAAAGACTTCCTTCTTGGCTTCCGCAAAATTGTGGAAACCCAGACCAATCTGTTTGAGATTATTCTGACACTGTGCTTTTCGAGCAGCTTCGCGTGAGGCCTGAACGGCGGGCAGCAGCATGGCCACCAGCACTGCAATGATGGCAATGACAACAAGCAGTTCAATCAGTGTGAAGGCCTGGCGTGAGGATGGTTTGTTGAGGTGAGAAGTACGGGCGGGATGTAAACGACGCATGAAAAGACTCCGAGCAGATTTAATGATTCGTACTGAACTCACTGCTGTTGAGCAGTGCCCAAAAGATGTCTGCGAGCGATCTCTTGGAATCACGATCGGCACCACCGCTTTCGACGTATTTGATGAGCGGGGCTAATTCTTCAGCGTCCGGCCGCCGGCCGAACGCTGACAAAAACAATGACTCAATCTTCTCTTCAGTATCGAGGAACGGAGCATCGGCCACGGCGCGCAAAGTGGGCGTCTTCTCGATGGCGGTGAACTCTGCCGTGAGCTTGCCGTTCATCAATGAAAGCGCTTGCAGAATCGACCGCTGAGCCGTGCCCGATCGTTCGATGCGAAACTTCTCAGCGAACCTCTTGCGGTCTTTCAGAACGTTGCCTGCGTCCAGATCATCTCGCTCGACCGGTAATCCCGCCGCAATTCGCAGGCTGTCCAACAGTTGCTCGCCGGTCAGACCGCGAACCGCAGACTTCGCAAAGACTTCCGCGCCACCTGGCGTCTCGTTGGGCGGAGCGACGGAAGAAAGTTGATAGGCTTGTGACTGAACAATAGCCGTTGTCAGAAATTTCAGGTTGAAGCCGCTCTGAGCAAAGCCGGCGGCAAGATCATCCAGCAGTTGGGGATGATTGGATGGATTCTCGCTGCTGAGATCATCCAGCGGTTCAACGAGTCCGGTACCGAAGAGATCGGCCCAGACTCGATTGACCGCGTTGCGGGCGAAGTACGGATTGCTCCGAGCGGTAACCCAGTTGGCCAGAATCGTCCGGCCTGTTTCATCCTGAAATTTCTCCGGCCATTCGGGCTGCGGATCCATCAGCAGCTTGGGGCCGACCGTCTGCTGTGTATTCGGGATGCTGACCCGCAGCGGCAAGACTCGGTCGTCCGCCGATTTCGGACGAGCGAAGAACGCGGCCGTCTGCCAAAACTCCTGCTGCGTCCAGCGAGCGAAGGGATGATTGTGGCACTGAGCGCAATCCAGATTGATCCCGAGAAAAGCTCGTGTGGTGTTTGCTGCCAGATTCTCGGGCTTAAATTCACTCGCCGTGAGAAAGGCTATTGGAGCGAGCGTGCGATCCGTGGCGTCGGCAACCACCGTTCCAGTGCGAGGGACCGTGATCAGGTCTCGCACGATGCGATCGTACGGAGCATCGTCGCGAATCTGCGCAACCAGCCAGCCGTCAATCTCTTCGGCCAACAAGGCGAACTGAGGTGTATTAGCCTGAGGCACCCACTGCCGCCGCCAGAACAAGGCTGCGTGCCGTGCGTAAGAAGCTGAATGAATGAGTTTCTCAACCAACGCACGGCGTTTGTTCTCGGACTTGTCCTCCAGAAACGTCCGTGTCTCGGCCACGCTGGGAATACGCCCGGATAGATCCAAATACACCCTTCGCGCAAACGTTGCATCGTCCGCGGCGGCGACCGATTGCACCTGTTGAGCCTTCCAAGCCGCGGCGAGCCGTTGATCAATCCTGGCTGTCAAGACCGTCGCATCAAACTCTCCGCCCCAAGCGGTCGCGAACGTGCCAACGAACAAGATCGCAAACGCAGCCATCCAACAACGAAGGCTGCTCGCAGCGCGTGCGTGAATTGAGAGATCAGGGCGATGCCGCCGGCCCGACATGGCTGCTCCGCGAAGCACGAGATGAATACGAAACTCGATTCATCGTCGGCCAGCACCCAACCCGACCACAACACGCCGCCCGGCGATTCTTTCTCCGGTCGCGGTGAAGAATTCGCCATGCTGACGAACACAAGCGTGCGCAGGTCGCGTGGCTGCCGCGAGATGCGCAGTCACTAAAGGAGACGAACGCTCGTACCACGGACACGTTCAGATCGCATCAACCCAGTCCGGTAACAGAATGAATACATCAGGAATCGTGGAATCATTGCCGAGGCTGGCAATGAGCGTGTCAGTAACGTCCGATTCGTAGATGTCATCAGCAGCTCCGCCGTTCAACGTGTCGACGCCGTCGCCGCCAATCACCGTGGCGTCGTTGCGATTTCCTCCACTCAGCACATCGGCCTGCGAGCCGCCGATCAGATTGTCATTGCCTTTGCCGCCAATCAGCACAACAGGCAGACTGGAAGTAATCGCATTGATCGTGTTATTGCCGGGCCCACCGATCACGACGATTCGCTCGATGCCAGTAGAAGCTTCGGAACCCGTCGTAGTCGAGGCAATCGTCACGCCACTCACCGTAAAGTCGGAGTCGGCTTTCTCCCACCAATAATCGAAGCCGGCGCCACCGGAGATCACATCGGCACCCGCGCCGCCGAGCAGCACGTCGTCACCATCGCCGCCATCAATTCCGTCTGCGCGCGTGCCACCCAGCAAGGTGTCGTTACCAGCAGCACCGGAAAGCAGAAGAGGCACGTTCGCGGCACGAGCATCAAAGAAGTTATTGCTTGGTCCTCCGACGAGCTGAATGCGTTCAATCGCGATAAAGGCATCAATGCCTAGAACGGACGAACTCAGATTGATACCAGTAATTGTGAAATTGGTATCGAGCAATTCATTGATACGGTCAAAGTCGTCGCCACCATCCAGCACATCGCTACCAACTTCACCGGAAAGTGTGTCCGCTCCCGCCCCACCACGAAGCGAATCGTCGCCAATACCCCCCAGCAGCGAATCCGCTCCGTCGCCGCCGTTCAGTTCGTCGTTGCTCTGCAGCCCATACAGGCGATCGTCTCCCGCATCGCCGTTGAGCGTATCGCTGGCCGTATTGCCCTGCAGAGTGTCGTTACCAGTTCCACCGTTGAGCAGCCCGGCGTCCGTCTGCCCGCTGAGGAAATCGTTGTCGGCACCACCGGTAAGAGTGTCTAAGCCAGCACCACCAGTGAGCACATCATTGCCTGCATTGCCCAGCAGCGAGTCGTCTCCGTTCTGGCCGTTGAGGCTATCGTTGCCTTCACCGCCATCGAGCGTGTCGTTACCGCTGCCCGTGAACATCGTGTCCGAGCCGGCCAGGCCGAGTACAGAGTCGGCGCCGGTCAAAGTCATGATCAAATCCGGGCCGGGCGAACCAATGATCGAGTCACTCTGCCCACCACCACTGATTGTCGCGCCGAGACTGGCCGTGAAACCGCTGAGATCAATTCGGTTTCGACTGACGCCGCCCGTGAGGTCTACTTTCTCAATGGTGGCCAGAGTATCAACCCCCGTGGCCTTGCTGTTACCAGCAGCTGTCAGAGCAGCATTCGTCAACGTGAGGTTCTGATCGATGGCCTCTTTGAGGGTGTCCGTGCCCGCGCCGCCGACAAGCAAATCCGCACCACCCTGCCCCGTCAGCACGTCATCTCCGCCTTGCCCGTTCAGAGTATCTGCCAGCGCGCTGCCAATCAGCGTGTCCGCTCCACCACCACCAAACAGGCTGACGGGCACACTCGCCAGCGACGCGTCAATACGGCTGGCTGCGCCACCGTCCGAAATCAAGATGTTTTCCAGTCCGGCTAGCGAATCTACCCCGCTGTCAACGATCGTCAACTGGTTCGTCGTAATCGTGACGTTCGCTGCGGCGTTGGTGCCGATGTTCTCAGCAAGCTGATCAGTACCAATGCCACCATCCAACTGATCGTTGCCTGCGTTCCCTCGAAGGGTGTCGTCTCCGTCTTCACCCTTAAGAACGTCGGCTTGCGAACTACCTTGTAACGAATCATTTCCAGCGCCACCAAATACGGTCGCGATCAGATCCAGCTTTGACAGATCGAGCTTGTCGTTACCTGAGTTAAGGCGAGTCAACACACCGGCGGAAACGGATGCCACTGGAACCTGCTGCTCAAACGCGACAGAGTTCGCGTCAATGACGGTCACAACGACTTGTCCCGGACCAAGCTCCTGCCGAATGGTCACATTAATTGCACCATTAGATGTATCATCGATCTCCAATCGTCCCTGAACGACCTGGATCGTGACAGGCGAACTCGGCGCCTGACTAGATGACGTCAGTAACAATGTTGCAGCACCCTGCCGGAAGGCATCGTAGCGGACACCATCCTTCACCAGCGTAAAGGGTGTCCAACCGGAGCCCATGTTGACCGCGTCATTAAGGTCGCGCTGCACCAGTAGTGTATTAGTCTCACCGCTGATGTTGACGACTTCCTGGTAATCCAGCGTCAGCATGTTGCTGCCGCTGCCGCGAATATCAATGACTTCAACTTCGCTGATGCGATTGTCGCTGATCGTGGTGAGATCCAATGCTAAGCCCGCCCCATCGAACCGCAGTGTGTCGACACCTCGGCCACCCACTAATCGTCGCGTGCTGGAAAAATTCGTGTCAGGAATTGCGAGCGTGTCATCACCAGTTCCACCGCGCAATACGTCCGATCCACCATCACTCACGAGAGTATCATTACCCAAACCGCCGACCAGAATATCAACGGCATTCGCGCCTCGCGTTGCCGTCAGAGTATCAGCACTCGGGCCACCTACTTGAGTTTCGGCGCCGCCGGTGAAGTTTCCCCCGAAGACCACATAGCCTTCACCGTCGTGAGTGTCTTCCGCTCCGGCGTCAGCGTCGGTCGCACTGATGATAACATCGTCAAAGCCGTCTCCGTTGACATCGCCAGCGGTCGACACGGTCCTTCCAGAAACATCGTCGGCGTCAATGCCACCGATCTGAAAGCCGTTCAAACCATTCAAGGTGCCGGGGTCAAAGACGGCCCCAAAGCCTGACGCCTTACCGAACAGGATGTAGCTCAAACCAGCGCGACTGAGCCCGCCAAACGGAGCATTGTGTGCTCCCACGATCAGATCATCGAAGCCATCAGCATTCACATCGCCAGCTGCGGAAACGGAAACTCCGAGCTGATGTAACGCATCACTTCCTTCGATCTGAAATCCATCAATCCCAATCAAAGCATTGAGATCGATCGCAGATGCAAAGCCGCTTGATTTGCCAAAAACGACGTAGCCTTCACCCGACCTCTGCCCATTGGGCTCGGCGTACTGAGCGCCGATAATGACGTCATCAAAGCCATCGCCGTTGATATCCCCGGCTCCCGAAACGGACTGGCCAAGCCGATCGTGAGCGTGAAATCCATCCAGCCGGAAGCCATTTACTCCATCCAAGTTGTCGAGATCCAAGATTGCTGCGAATCCACTCGACTTGCCAAACACAACATAGCCCTTGCCAGGAAGATTCAGGTCCTCCCCACTGTCTCCCTGACCAGATTGCCTGGCCCCAACAATTACATCCCCGAAACCATCACCATTCACATCCCCCGCGTTGGAAACAGCGTTACCGGTGTGATCACCCAGACCAACTCCCTGCAATCGAAAACCGTTCACGCCGTTTAGGGTGCTGAAATTGATGACTGCGTCGAAGCCATCTGGTTTACCGAAGACGACGTAAACCTCGCCCACATCACTTTGATTATCAATATCGGCGTAGTGCGCCCCGATAATCAGGTCATCAAAACCATCACCATTCACGTCGCCAGCGTTCGAGACAGCTCGGCCGGTCGCATCGCCGGCCCAGATGCCGTCCAATCGAAACCCATTTCGTCCATTTAGCGTGCTCAGTTCGATGGACGCGGCGAAGGCCCCGCGCTTCCCGAACACAACGTAGCTTTCACCTGAGCTACCTCCGTTGGGGTCCGCATGGACGGCTCCCACAATCACGTCATCAATGCCGTCTCCGTTGATATCCCCCGCTCCAGAAACAGACCGGCCGCATTCATCATCCGCGTCAATGCCAGCCAGTCGAAATCCATCGGTGCCGTTGAGCTGACTCAACTCGATCTCGGCAGGAATCCCAGACGCTTTTCCGAAGACCACATAGGCGTCACCCGGAGTCTCGGGCGGCAGGAAGGACGAACCGGGCGCGCCAATGATGACGTCGCCAAACCCGTCGCCGTTCACGTCACCGGCATCGGAAATCGAGTAACCCGCTTCTGCACGAACGCCCAAGCCGTTCAACTTGAACCCATTCATGCCATCCAGGCTGCTGAGGCTAAACGGATTCGGCGCGGACAACACCAGTCGCGACTCAAAGCGTTCGGCCGACACCGCAAACTTGGCGCGACCTGTTCTTCGAACAACAGCACCCGACCCAGAACGCTTCGTAGAACCCGAGCACAACGCCGCTAACCAGTGTCCCAAATGCATGAAATTGTCAGTCTTCGTTGAGCACCAAAATAATCCCGCGAGACCGAACAACGTCACGGCAGACGTCTCACGAGTTAATAAACGTCCATTAATGCATCCCAAGGTAGGGAGGAAATGCACTCAGCGTCCAGCGATTCCAGACATTTTCGTCAGGATTCGGGCAGCGGTGAGAGTGTTCTTCAGGAGCATCGCAATTGTCATGGGGCCCACGCCGCCGGGGACGGGAGTGATGGCTGACGCAACTTCGCTGACGGGGCCGTAATCAACGTCGCCGACGATCTGGTCGCCGACTCGATTGATACCCACATCAATCACCACGGCGCCGGGTTTCACCATATCGGCAGTGACGAACTTTGGTTGGCCGATCGCGGCAATGACTATGTCGGCCTGGCGACAGAGACCGGCCAAATCCTTCGTCTTGCTGTGGCAGATAGTGACGGTGGCGTTGGCGGCAGCTCCGCGTTGAACCAGCATCATGGCCATCGGCTTGCCAACGATTTCGCTGCGCCCCAGCACAACCGCGTGAGCGCCGGAAACGACAGTGCCTGAAGCGATCAGGAGTTGCTGAACACCGTGCGGTGTGCACGGGAGATAGCGGGGGCGCCCCTGCACCATCAAGCCGACGTTTTCCGCATGAAAGCAATCGACGTCTTTTAGCGGAGTCACAGCGTCCAGAATGGCCTGTTCGTTGATCTGTTCCGGCAGAGGTAGCTGAACGAGAATGCCATGCACGTCGGGATCGTTGTTGAGATCCTCAACAAGCGTCAACAACTCGGCCTGCGTGGTCTCGGCGGGTAACTTGTGCAGCGTGCTGCGAAAACCGGCTTTTGAGCAGGCGTTCTGCTTGTTGCGGACATAGACCGCACTGGCCGGATCGCCGCCGACCAGAACGGCGACGAGGTGTGGAGTGACGCCGCTTTCAGCCTGAAACTGCGCGACTTCCGCTGCGATCTGTTCACGCAGCTGAGCTGCCACCTGCTTGCCATCAATGATGCGTGCCGACATGAAGTAAGTCCGTGTTGCTATGTTCCGAGTCACGATCCGAGGTGGATCAACTTGATGAATTCAATAGGGAGACAAAGGTGCGTCGTCAGATTCTGGCCGTTGGATTGAGCCCCGCCTGGCAACAGATCGTTCAACTCGATCGCCTCACGCTGGGTGAGGTGAATCGTGCACGCCAGGTTTCCTGGTGTGCGTCAGGTAAAGTAATCAATGTCGGGATTGCATTGCATCGACTCAGCGCGCCGGCGCGGTTGCTCTCAACGGTGGCGGGCTGGTCCGGCCGCGAGATTCAGAACGAAATCCAGGCCCTGCAACTACCGGCTGAGTGGGTGGAAACCAGCGGCCTGACGCGCATCTGCACGACGATCCTGGATGGACACCAGCAGCAAACTACCGAACTGGTTGAGAACGCAGCCGAAATGCAGGCTGCCGATGTGGACAGGTTCAGAGACTGTTATCGAGAACAAGTTCAGGACTGCGGTGTCGTCGTGTGCTCGGGCTCATTGCCGCGCGCTGTTCGTTCGACCTTGTTTCAGGAACTGCTTAGTTGGAAGCCGGTCGATGCGGTGCTCGACATTCGCGGCGCCGAACTTTCCGCGGCTCTGGCGACCAAGCCACTTGTGGTTAAGCCAAACCGTGCCGAGCTTACCCAAACGCTCGGTCGTGAACTGACAACAACCGAGTCACTGATAGACGGCATGCGAGAATTGACTGCTCGCGGCGCGCAATGGGTCGTGGTTACTGACGGTCCAAATCCAACACTCATCGTGAATGCCGATCGCGTCTGGCGAATTCATCCCGTGAGCGTGAACGTCGTGAACCCGATCGGCTGCGGTGACTGCGTCGCCGCGGGTATTGCCTGCGGAATTGCTGAGGGACTCAGCGTTCCCGAAGCCGTGCGGCTCGGACTTGGAGCCGCCGCTCACAACGCCACAATGCTGCTGCCCGCTCGCGTCACCAGAGAAGCAGCTCAAGCATTTGCTGAGCAGTGCGCGCTGGAGCCGCTTTGAATTGCAGCCATGAGCCCTGCTAGCTGGGCATGCGTAGCGCTTCGAGAATCCGGTCGCAGGCATCCATGCGATTGAGGACGTAGAAGTGAATGCCGGGGACGCCGTGGTCAATGAGTTCCTGGCATTGTTGAATGGCGTATTCGACGCCAATTTCGAACTGCGCGGTCGCATCGTTTTGGACCTGCTCCAAACGAGCCGCAAGCTGAGTAGGGAATTCGGATTTACACAGCGAGGTGATGCGCTTGATGCGGGCGAATTCCGTAATCGGCATGATGCCCGGAACAATCGGCGCGTGAATGCCGAGTTCCCGACACCGATCACAAAAGCGGTAGAAGTGTTCGTTGGCGTAGAACAGTTGCGTGAAGACGGCGTCAGCTCCGCTTTCCGTCTTGCGTTTTAAGTTCTGCAGATCCGATTCAAGGCTCTGAGCTTCCGGATGCTTTTCAGGGTACCCGGCGACACCGATGCCGAAGTCAGGAAACCCTTCGCGGATTAAAGCCACGAGGTCGTTGGCATACTGCAGACCACCCGCGACGGGTTTGAAGTTGGTTTCGCCCTGAGGTGGATCACCTCGCAGGGCCATAATGTTGTGAATGCCGCGGCTCTGAGCCTGTGACAGCCACGCCACCAGTTCTTCGCGGGTTGAGCCTACGCAGGTGAAGTGCGCGGTGGCGGTCAACTGGTGCTCGTTTTGAACCGAGCTGCAGATATCGAGCGTGCGATTTTGAGTGCTGCCGCCAGCTCCATAGGTGCAGGAGACGAACGCGGGCTTCCACGCGGCGGCTCGACGCAACGTCTCCGCGAGCGCCGCATCACCGGCCTCGGTCTTCGGCGGAAAGACCTCGATCGACAGGCCAAATCGCCGCGACTGATACACATCCCGAATCCGCATTCTTCCTCTACTCCATCCACAATCCGTTGAGCCAAACCACGTCAAGCGGGCGGCAGATTAGCGAGCCGCCGGGCAAAGCGGCAGTCCCGAACGATCAGCAGCAGCCTCCGAACCGGGCTGCCCGGCAGACTAGTTCTCGGACTTGGGTTCGTGTCTAACCGCTTCCGTCTCGATCAACCCATCATCGTCGAAATCGTCATCCAGATCATCGTCATAGTCCGCGTCCAAGTCGTCGTCGAAATCTTCCTCTTCGAGCGACTCGTTGAGGTCTGGACGTCGTGCCAACGACACCGAACCACCCGCCGCTTCGACCAGCTGGCCCCAACGTAGAATATCTTCGGGACGCTCGCCTCCAACGATGTAGAGCGGCTTGCCGTCCTGCCCAAACGTGAATTCATCACGACACTCAGACGCGTCCACGTCGCCGAACAGCAGCGACGCAACTGCGTAGCCTTTCGGAGGTTCAATTCCCAGCGACCGCGCATAGGCCACGCTCTGTTCAACCAGCTTCCGCACATAGGCGGGAGTGCACGACATCAGGGCGATCTCTTCTTCGTTCAAAGCAGTCTTCGATTCAGCCCAGTCCAGAGCCGACGAGGAGATGCTCGAAAAGACATCCTTCACGCCGATGGCGAAGGTGTCCACCAAATACCGGGCATCCGCCAGCATGCCGTCGGGACTGCGGCGCGAGATCCACACCTGAGTCATGCCCTCCATGGGCGTCATGGTCACGCATTCGTAGATCGGCCATTGCGCGGCTACTCGCATACGATCCTGCGGCGCGGCGGATGTCAGCTGAGCCGCCGACTTCTGCTTGGCTTTGCGATCCATGCGTTTCCTCTCAAGCTTCTGCTGCCGCTTCTTATCGTTCTTCGCCATGATAACTCGTCTTGAAACTTCAGATCGTTCAAGTTGCCCGTCAGACCGTTGACGGTCGCAACTTACGCAGGCTCGTGCGAAGCGGTCGGAGTGTCAAACTTGCGCGCTGTTTCCGGCATCTGATCGCCGGATGTTGATAGGAGAATGTCGATGAAGGCGTTGATCCTCTGCGTGTGCGTTGCGTTGCTGCTGTCCGCGAGCGTCCGGCTGTATGCCGCTGACTGGCCAGCCCTGCCCGCGTCGGACCAGCGAGTCGAATTGCCCGCTCAGGAATGGCCGCTACGACCGGGTCCAAGATCCATACAAGTGCTCGTGCATTATCCGATGGGCAAGCTGAGCAACGTCAACACTCAGACCGGCATCATGCTCACCTTGCACAACTGGGGCGGGACGGACTGCGTCGGTACCGCGAGTCCTCAAGTGCTGGCAAATCGTTTCAACGTTGTGGCGGTGTGCGTGAACTATCTGCAGAGCGGGCCGAAGGATTCGATCGAAGGACCTGAGCCCTACGATTTCGGCTACCTGCAAGGACTCGATGCTCTACGGGCAACCTATTGGGTGTTCTCCCAATTGCAGACACAGAAAATTGAATTCGATTCGCGGCGCATCTTTGCGACCGGCGGTTCAGGTGGGGGGAATGTCACGCTGATGGCGAACAAGCTCGCCCCGCGCACGTTCGCCTGCGTCGTCGATCTCTGCGGCATGAAGAAGCTGAGTGACGATATCGCCTTCAACATGCCGGGTGGCAGTGATCTCGATGCCCGCTACCGGCGCGATGTCTCTCATCAGTACGCCCTGACACTGGATGATCAGGAGCTGCGCTGGCCCGGACATCCCAAGCACCTGAGTGTGATGAAGGAACTCGGCACACGGGCCAC
This sequence comes from uncultured Planctomycetaceae bacterium, assembly GCA_964386705.1. Lineage (GTDB taxonomy): Bacteria > Planctomycetota > Planctomycetia > Planctomycetales > Planctomycetaceae > AM-0621. Next base: position 15,559 of record CAYLTY010000063.1, on the reverse strand, counting down.
GATCATCACCGTGCATGGCGTCGATGATCGCACGTGTCCCTTTGAGGACGCTCAGGAATTTGTGGCGAACGTTCAGGCCGCGAAACTGGATATCGTGCCGCGATTCATTCAGAAGTCGGACATCGACGGCAAAGTTTTCGGCAGCACCGGCCACTCGCTCGGCAACCGCACTGAGATCGTCTTACAGGTCGCTGGCCGTTGGCTCGATCCACAGAGTCCTGACGCGCTGCAACGCCAGGGGGCGACGGACTTCGAGCGACGTGACGTTGTACGTTACCCGACACACAACGGTGTGTTTGAAATCTCCTACCAGGACGGATTCCCTGTCGGACGCTTCGTGAAGACGACTCCGCCGAAGTACGACGATCACTCGCAATTGATGGTTGTCAAAGACGCGGCAGGAACTTCGCGGCCTGTGCAGACAAAGGATGATTGGTCGCAACGACGTCAGCACATTGTGGCGAGTCTCGAAGACGTGATGGGCTCATTGCCGGGATCGTTCGCGCGAGTTCCACTTGCCGTGCGCGTGGAGCAGGAAGAGCGCGTCGGCAACTTGATTCGCCGCAAGCTGGTGTTCCGCTCGGACGCTCATCAAGGAGTGCCAGCGTACCTGTTCATCCCTCCGCACGAAGCAGGCTCAAAACTGCCAGCGGTACTATGCCTGCAGCAGACAACGAACGCCGGCAAGAACGAACCGGCAGGTCTCGCCGGCGATCCGAACCTGCACTACGCACTGGAACTTGCGCAGCGCGGATATGTGACGCTGGCTCCGGACTATCCGTCCTTCGGTGAGTACAAGTTCGATTTCAGTCCCGCGCATGGCTACGTCAGCGGTTCCATGAAAGCTGTCTGGGACAATGTGCGAGCAGTCGATTTGCTGCAGTCACTCCCAGAGGTTGATGGCGAGCGAATTGGCTGCATCGGCCATTCACTCGGCGGACACAACTCAATGTTCACAGCAGCCTTTGAGCCACGCTTGAAGGCCATCGTTTCCAACTGCGGTTTCTGTTCGTTCAAGAAAGACGACGTGCCGAGCTGGACCGGTCCGCGCTACATGCCACGCATCGCGGCAGTCTATGGAAACGATGCCGCCAAAGTGCCGTTCGACTTTCCGGAGATCGTCGCCTCGTTCGCACCACGAGCGTTCCTCGCCTGCGCGGCCGAACAGGATTCAGACTTCGATCCCACCGGCGTCGAAGACTGCGTCAACGCTGCCAAGCCGGTTTATGACCTGCTCGGCGCGTCAGCCAACCTCGAACTCTTCCGCTACCCAAGTCCACACGCGTTCCCCGAAGTAGCGAGACGCCGGGCTTACGAGTTCCTCGACAAACACCTGAAGCCGGCGTCGAAGAAACAGTGAATCGGTCGGTTACTTGTTCGCACGGCGTTGCTCAAAGAACCACTTCATGATGCCCGGATCGTTGTACGCCGGACGCCAGCTATCGTGGCCGACTTGTTCGTAGACCGTCAGCTTGGGCTGAGCCCCCGCAGTCTTCAGTGCGTCAACAGCTTTCGTTGACTCTTCGAGCTTCACCACTCCGTCTTTGGCGCCGTGAAAGGCCCATAGGGGAATCTTCTTGATGCGTTCCGCTTGAGCTGGATCACCACCACCGCAAACGGGTGCGGCTGCCGCGACGAGTTCTGGCCAGCGCTGAGTGAACTCCCACGTGCCGTATCCACCCATCGAGAGGCCGGTCACATACACGCGGTCGGGATCAATCGGCTGAGTCTTCAACAACTGGTCGACCAGTTGCTTCGTGAGTTGCATGGTTTCGGAAGGCTCTTTCTGCATCGCGTTGAACGAAGTGCTCCATCCATAAGAGGCCCACAGCTTGCCGTTCGGTACCTGCGGCAGCACGACGATGCAGCGGTACTTCTCACCGTTTTCTCCGGTGTAGAGCGGCACGAAGTAGCCCAGATGCTTCTGGTTATCGTCACCGCGTTCACCGGCTCCGTGCATGCACAGCAGCAGAGGCAGCTTTTCATCTGGACCGTGTTTTGGCACCAACATGCGATAGCGTAGGCCGGGACCGTCTGCCGCGGGTTTGAACTCCAGAGCCTGCAATTCCGGCTCGGCAGCCAGCAACGTGGCGGACATCGACAAAGCAACAAGAGTCACGAACGCAAGCACCGCATGTCTCATGGAGAATCCTTCATCAGAAGTCATACTATTCCGGAGCTGCCGCTAACGGCGGAGACCTTAGACACTGACTCCTCGCTTAGCGACTTAGTCGCCAACACGGCACAGCTTCAGGCGGCTCAAAGTTGCGAGTGTGAAAGCGGGCTCGCTATACCGCGTCGCAACAGATGCGACGCTCGGCCAGTTTGGTTCGCCGCTTGTCTGAACTTCACTTTCTCCCGGAGAGTTACTCGTGCCCGTACTTCAGGATTCGCCGCTGTATGAATTTGGAAAAGCATTGCTCGCTGGTGGTGGTGCCACCCCCGGTGAAGCCGGCATCGTTTCCCGCAGTCTGGTGGACGCCAACCTGCGCGGCCACGACTCCCACGGCGTGATGCGCATTCCCTTCTATGTGAAGCAAGTTCAAGAAGGGCGCCTGAAAGCCGGACAGGCGCTAAGCATCGTGCATGAAACTGCGGGCACCGTCATCGGCGACGGCAGTTGGGGCTTCGGTCAGGTGTTGTCGCAGCAACTGATGGGCCGATTGATCGACAAGGCCGCGGGCGTCGGCATCGCCTCGGGAACTTTGCGTCAGTCCGCTCATATCGGACGGCTGGGCGAATACGCCGAAATGGCCACCGAACGCGGCATGGCGGCCATCATCTGTGCGAACACTCACGGAGCCGCTCAGCGTGTGGCTCCCGTCGGCGGCAAGCGTCCGCGTCTCGGCACCAATCCGTTGTGCGTCGGTATGCCGGGTGGAAAAGAAGGCCCGTTCGTGCTGGACTTTGGCACCAGCGCCACGGCTGAAGGCAAAGTCCGCGTGAAGAAGATCGCGGGACAGCAGGTGCCGCTGGGCTGGATCCTCGATCCCGAAGGCAAGCCGACAACTGATCCCAATCAGCTCTATGGTGATCCGCCAGGCACCATTCTGCCGATGGGTGGCGACCAGGCTTACAAGGGCTTTGGATTGGCCTTCATGATCGAGATGCTGTGCGGCGCGCTCTCAGGCGGCCAGTGCTCTTACCCGAACCCGCCGCCGCCAATGGGCAACTGCGCCTTCTTCATCGTGATCGATCCCAAGCACTACGCAGGTTACGAACACCTGAAGCAGGAGATCACAGGACTCGAAGAGTACGTCCGCAGTGTTCCGCTCATGGAAGGCGCCAGCGACGTCATGTTGCCGGGCGACCCCGAACGAAAAGTGCTCGCCAAACGTAAGGTCGACGGTATCCCGGTCGACGACGGCAACTGGAAAGCACTGCTCACACTGGCAACGGAACTGAAGGTCACGCCACCTGCGGTCTGACGGGCGAGATCGACGGCGAGTGGGGACATCGTTCCCCCTCGCCATTGATGCTCAGCGTTACTGATGAGCGGTAACTTGCGCGACGATACCTAGACGTTGGCGGATCGTGTGGATCTTGCGCGTGTGTTGTTCTGAGTACGACTCGAACTGTTCCCACGAATCGGATGACTTCGTCATCTTGCGTCGCGAGTCTTCTGAGTCGGCTTCTGGGTCGCGCTGGGCCATCCAGGTTTGATCCCCATTGGCCGACTCCATCGCGAACAGTTCCGCACCGACTCTGATCTCGGTCCAGAACAGCGACGCGGCAAACGTCAGCAGCAGAGCAGCCACAACCGGTACGCAGCGCAATTGCCGACGGCGATACTCGATCACAGCCAGTTCGCTGAGAAACTCCGCGCGCATGCTGGGGCGCAGAGCGGGTACGTCATCCGCCATCTCGAAGAGCTGTTCTTCGAGGCTTCGCAGAGCGTCCAGGTTTTCGTCGTTATGGTCATCCAGCGGGAAATCAACATTAGACATGTGGCACCTCCGTCCCGGCGGTGAGATTGTGTTCGCTGGCGAGCGAGTGCAGCGAGCGGGACAGTTTTTCCATGGCGTAGCGGTAGCGACTGGCGGCAGTGTTGGGAGATTCGCCAATCAGATCGGCGATCTCCGCGAAGGTGAAATCTTCCCAAATCTTCAGCACGACAACTTCGGCTTGTTCGGGCGGCAATTTGCGGACGGCGTCCTGAATGCGTTCGCGGGACTCAGCCTGCTCAACCGGGCACTCGGATGTTCTCCAGGCGTTCAGCAAGGCGGACAGCGAGAACTTGGTTCGACGACGTCCGACGAGCTTCAGAGATTCGTTGCGGATGACTCGGACGAGGTACGCCCAAGGCCGTTCCGAATGAGCAAACTGCTCCGGCTTGCGAGCGATCCGGACCAAGGCCGTTTGCAGTACATCTTCCGCGTCGGCCCGGTTCTTGGTCAGGGCTTCGGCGTACCGCAGCAGGCGCGGTCCGGTGATGTCGTACAGACGACTCAGCCCCGTGCGTTCGCCGCGCTGGAGCTGCGTTGCAACTTCGGCAACGGCGTCCCAGACAGACGGAGCGGATTGAGGATCGGTCACAGTAAAGCTCCTGACGAGCAGCAGTTCGGAAGCCGGAACCCCGCGACCAAGCCTAAACCGCGTGACTCCAAGGTATTGAGGCGAATTCCGAGGCCCCTTGTCTAGTGTTTTGGCTGTTCGGGATCGAATTCTCAAACTTTGCGGGCGACCCGCCGCACTTTCGGCGGTGACCCGCCCGCACAGACTGGCGAGCGAACGCCGGTCGCCTCAGAATGCGCCACCACCCATCAATTCCTCAGAACGCTCGGGTCGCGAAGCGGGTAAGTACTCCGCGGCTGCGACACTTTAGGAAATCGGCATGACGGAGTCCGCTGAAAACCCTCGCTCACTCGTCGACGAACTGCGCTGGAAGAAGTTTCCCGTGCTCGACGATGGCTTTGTCTGCCTGGTTGACGTCATGGGCGACGACAGCTCGGTCGTGCAGGCCGCTCGGGTGAGCTACGGAGAAGGCACCAAACGCGTTTCCGATGATCGCACGCTGATCCGTTATCTGCTGCGTCACCGCCACACCACGCCGTTCGAGATGGCTGAAATCAAGCTGCTCGTGCGCGTCCCGATGGACTGCTGGCGGCAGTGGGTCCGGCACCGCATGGCGAACATCAACGAGTATTCTACGCGGTATTCGCTGGCCATTGATGCGAGTCAGACGACCTCGCCCGACGAATGGCGCACGCAGTCCACGAACAATCGTCAGGGCAGCGCGGGCTACATGCCTGCGGAACAAGGCGAGCAACTGACGGCCGCTGAGCGGGAACTGCAGGTGAAATCGCGCGAGCTGTATCAGGCGCGCATCGAACAAGGTGTCGCCCGGGAACAGGCCAGAAAAGATTTGCCCCTGTCGACGTACACCGAAGCGTATTGGAAGATGGATCTGCACAACCTGCTGCACTTCCTGGCGTTGCGGATGGATTCACACGCTCAGTTGGAGATCCGCGAGTACGCCACCACGATCGGCGAACAGATTGTCAAACCGTTGTTTCCGGTCGTGTGGGAAGCGTTCATGGACTATCGCTTCTACGGAAGTTCACTGAGCCGTCTGGAAACTGCCGTCATTCAGCGGATGATGAAGGCCGCTGCGGCGCGAGGGATGGCGCCGCCGTTCGGTGAAGAACTGTTTCTGGAAGTTCAGGAAGAAGCGTGGCGTCCGCTGACTCGCAGTCGCGAGCGGGATGAGTGTGCGGATAAACTGAAGTTGTTGGGAATCCTCAAGCAGAGCTAGCTCGGTGTGAGTTTCCCTGAGTCGTTCGCAACGTATGAGCATTGGCCGGACATGAATTCAGCAGACTTCATTCAACGCGATTTGAGCCGTCGACAGTTTCTGGGACGCAGTGCTCACAATGCGGCGAGCATGGCGGCCGGCATGGTCGCGTTGTCTTCGACGGTGATGGCTGCGGGCTCCAACGAAAAGATCCGGCTGGCAGTCATCGGCGTGCGCAATCAGGGTCGCACACTGGCCGCTCAGTTTGCTGAATTCAGTGACGTGGAAGTCGCGGTCCTGTGCGACGTAGACAGCAATCTGGAATCACTGGCTCTCAAGGCGGTGCAGGATGTCAGCGGCAAGGCTCCACGCTGGGAAACGGACTTCCGCCGCGTGCTGGACGATCGCAGCATCGACGCGGTTGTCATCGCGACGCCTGACCATTGGCACGCTCTGATGGGCATCATGGCCTGTCAGGCGGGCAAGGACGTGTACCTCGAAAAGCCCGTCGGACACACCATCGAAGAAGGTCAACGACTGCTGCAGGCAGCTCGACACTTTGATCGAGTGATGCAGACGGGCCTGCAACAGCGCAGCAGTTCTCACTTCCAGACGGCGATTGAACTCGTGCGGAGCGGGAAGCTCGGCGAAGTGCGGCTGGCCAAAGCGTGGATGGCCAACACACGCAAGCCGATAGGTCATCGTCGAGACGAAAGCTCTCCGCCAACCGGAGTGAACTACGATCTCTGGCTCGGCCCGGCTGAGGAGCGACCGTTTAATTCCAACCGCTTCCACTACCACTGGCACTGGTTCTGGGATTACGGCACCGGAGAACTCGGCAACTGGGGCGTGCATTTGCTGGATGTCGCCCGCTGGGGTCTCGGAATTGATCTGCCGACGAGCGTCTCCGCATCCGGCGGCAAATATGTCTTCAAGGATGATCAGGAAACTCCGGACACGATGCTGGTCACCTACGGCTACCCCGATCACACGATCCTGTGGGAGCACCGTTTGTGGTCCAACCACGGACTGGAAGGCCGCGGCTCCGGAGTCGCTTTTCACGGCGAACACGGCACGCTGGTCGTCGATCGCAGTGGCTGGAAAGTCTACGACTCGAAGGAACGCCTCACGTCGGATACGAGCGACCTGCTGAAGCCGCACCTGCGCGACTTCATCAATTCCATCCGCACACGTCAGCGCCCGAACGCCGACATCGAAGTTGGCAACATCAGCACGACCATGTGCCATCTTGGCAACATCGCCTGCCGACTCGGCCGAGAAGTCCGCTTCGATGCCGCAACATCCTCGTTCGGCGCAGACACCGCAGCCAACGCACTGCTCACCAAAACCTACCGCGAACCGTGGACGTTGCCGGTCATCTGATTCCGGTCTTCCGCCGACGGTGAACTAAGGCCATTGCGCAGTTGCTCTCTTCGAGGAAGCACGGAGCGGCGGTGTTCCTTCACACTTTCTCCCGATCCTTCGAGATCCCCGCGTTGTAAACCCGATCCAATCACGCCCGGATTGGTAAGTGGAAAGAGCGCAGCAGGATTCAAGGAGTTCGACGGACCGTGAAGTCTTCCTGGCAGACATCTTTTCGAGAAATCACGCGCGCGTTGTGGCAGCTCGTGCGAGGCTGGTGGCTGGTTGATCGCATCCGCGTTCCACGGAGTAGCAGGAAGGATCAAAAGCCGTAATCGGATCGCGTCAGATCTCGATCTCAATCTGGCTGTCGGGATGAGATGCTCGCCAGTCCTCGACAAACGCCAGCGTGCAGTGGGTTGAAATGACATCCACGCTTCTGAGTGCCCGATGTTGCAGAAGCTTTTCCAGACCTGCGTCGTTGATACCCGTCTGACTGAGATTCAGACCATCCAGTCGGGGCAGTTTCAGCAATGCGTCGAACTCCGCACCAGCTAGCTGAGTTCCGTCCAGTGACAGTTCTTCGAGCTGCTCAAACCGCGCAATGACATTCAAGCTCGCATTGCTGATGCCGCAGTTCTGAATCTGCAGAACTTCCAATATTCTCAAACCAGCAAGCCGCATAACTCCAGCATCGGTCAAAGTGCCATCCGCAATTCGCAGTTTCTCCAGCGTGGACAGCAAACCGACCTCGGTAGCCAGCTCATCTGTCGCATTGCAGAGTGACAGTTCGAGGTACCGGAGCTTGCACCTCACAGCTTGACGAATGATTTCAGCGGCCTGAGCGGGGGCGACATCCCTCGCATCCATACTCAGAATAGGAATTCCAGCATCCCACCAGATTCTGGTTCCGGGCGTCGATGAAACAAGCGCATTCAACTGCCTCACCAACCTCGATCTCACCATTCGCTGCAAGGCGATTGAGAGTATCACCCCCACGGCGATCAAGACGACGATTGATTCAATCACATGAGCGGCCAGCATGGAAGGGTGAGCCAATCGCGTTAATAATCGGACATTTCAGGTGTACTTCTACCGACCTTCGGATAGTCGGATCCCTAGCTACAGGAAAAAAAGGCGAAAGGTCAGGTCTTCGGTCCGAATGCACACACCACCCGAAAGCCGCAGTCGTTTTCACGAGAAGTTGGCGCGCTACTGCCACGGCCTGCCGAACGGAGATTTCTGTTGCCGCTGAACCACGAACCACCACGCTGAACTCGCGACGTGCCGTTAGCCGCTCCCTGCGGATCGAGTTCAACGCGCCGAGAGTAGTACTCCTCGTCGTACCAATCCTGGCACCACTCAGAAACATTGCCATGCATGTCATAGAGCCCGAACGCGTTGGCTGAGTATGAACCAACTGTCGCCGTTCGAGCTTTGTACGGACCTTTCGCGGTCGGACCGAACGGAGCATTGCCATCGACGTTGGCTTCCGCTCCGTTTGACTTCAAGCCGAAGTGAAATGGAGTTGTAGTCTCTGCCCGGCAGGCATACTCCCATTCAGCTTCGGTTGGCAAACGGTAGCCATTGCCCTTAAGGATTAAGACATTTGCGGAATTGATGGAACCTCTTGCTCGTTCAATATTCGTCAGGCGATAGCACGGTTCGCGGCCTTCTTTCTCACTCAGCTTGATGCAGAACTCCACCGCGTCGAACCAGGAAACCATATCAACTGGGAATTGATCTGTAGCCTGATCAGCGACTTCTGCACGGCGCCCTCCGGTCGCAGAAAAAGTACTCGGATTTATACCCATAACTTGTTCGTACTGTGCCTGAGTGGTCTCATACTGAGCCATATAAACAGGCTTCGTGATTTGCACACGATGCTGCGGTTGCTCGCTCTTGGCCTCGTCTGCTCTGAAGTAACTATCGGACTGCACCGCAAGCTGCACGTCAGCCTTGTTGCTGCCCATCAGAAATGTGCCCGAAGGGACAAATTTGAGCGTCATGCCGATGGAATTCGTCATGCCTACTCTCCGCAGCATCCAAGTGCCGTTGAATTCGCCTTTGGACTGTGGTGTCTGAATTGCCCCTAGCTTGAGTCTTGCAAAGCTTTGCGTGTTCTTGCGCGTGTAGGTTACCAATTCGTCAAGTGACACTTGCTGATCGCCATCGTCAGCAGCGCCTTTCAGACCCTGCAGGATATGGTGGAAGAAAACGCCATGTCGCACGTCAGGCCATTCGTAACTCTCCTGGCCGGCACTGCAACTAAAGAGCGCCACGATTCCCTTCGGCACCGCCTCCATTTGTGGACGAGTGACGCTATTGAGTTTCACCTTATCGCGACTGCGAGCCAACTGGCTGATTGGATCATTGCGGCACGCATCCACCAACAACAACTTGCGGTCGGCCGGGCACTGTTCCAGCTTGGCATAGATCTCCTTCAAAGAGATCAGACTTCGACGTTCTTCCAGATCCGCGTCAATCGGGCAAAAGAAGTTCGCTTGGTCACCTTCAAACTGCACTCCGTGTCCCGCGAATGCCACGATCACCGAATCACCTTCATCCACACTTGAAAGCAGGAGGTCAAACTCTTTGCGAATCTTTTCCGCTTGCGGCAGATAGCGTTGTGACTTCAGAGTCCTCAGATCGTCATGCATCACGACGATGTTGTCGGATTTGATGCCACTGTCGCTGAGTGCCTGAGCAAATTCCAGCACATCGTTACGGGTGTAGGCCAGTGGCTTGAGCTGCTTGACGTCGTAGTCGCCGACGGCAACGAGAAATGCATAGTTCTCACCAGCCATCGCCTGTTGCGTTGAGCGTAGAACAGCCAACATCAACAGAGATATCAGCAGTGACACCGTTCGAGATGTCCTCAATCGGTTCATGATTTGTATCCATTTTGATTCGTTATCATCGAACGACGCGTATTCCATAGCCGCCAGTGGTGCGGTTGTCGGGCAGGCCTTTTTGTCGATTCGCGGCTCGGGTTGCCTTGGAGGGGTCAGCCCAGCACCAGCCGCGCACCACGCGATATTCAGAACCGCTCGTGACCTTAGGGTCGATCGTGAGTTCGCCGCGAGCTTTATATGCTCGCTCATCATACACATCGAAACAAAACTCCCAGACGTTGCCGTGCATATCGAACAAGCCGAACTGATTCGGCGAGTAGGAGCCCACGCTGGTCGTCCTCGCGAGATTTGTGCCCTTCGTGGTGGTGCCATAGGGTTGCTCACCGTTGACGTTCGCTTTGTCGCCATTCAGCACGCTGCCGAAATTGAAGGGAGTTGTCGTGTTCGCGCGACAGGCATACTCCCACTCTGCTTCTGTAGGCAGTCGATAGCCGCGCGGCCCAGATGCTGCCAGTGGATTCTCGCCAACCGAGGCTGAATAGATCGAACCGTTCGCCCGCTGCGCGTTCTTCAAAGAGTAGCAAGGGACCAGATTGTCCTTCTCACTGAGCTTGTTGCAGAACTCGATCGCGTCGTACCAGGAGATCGTTTCCACCGGAAACTTACTGGTATCCCTGCCAGCGACGATGTTACTCCGCTGTCCAGACCGCGAGTACACGCTCGGATTGAAACCCATCACGGCTTCGTACTCGGCCTGTGTGACTTCATAGACGCCCATGTAGAACGGGCGAGAAATCTGCACGGTGTGTTGTGGGCCTTCGTCTTCCTGCCGCTCCTGCTCGGAAGACGGCGAACCCATTTTGAAAGTACCCGCGGGGATCTGCGTCAACTTCATTCCGATCGAACTCGTGAGCACGCGGGGCATCTCCAGCTTTCGCAACACCCAAGTCCCGTTGAACTCACCCTTCAGATGAGGCGTCTGGAGCGCGCCCAGCTTAATGCGCGTGAACGATTGAGTATTCCTCCGCGTATAGGCCACCAGCTCATCGAGCGACACTTCGTAATCGCCGTTGTCGGCCGCTCCTTTCCAACCGCTCAGAACGTGTTGAAAAAACACGCCGTGTTTCACTTCCGGCCATTCGTAGCTTTCTTGCCCGGCACTGCAACTAAAGAGAGCCACGATCCCTTTGGGTACATCCTCAGTCTGCGGTCGAGTCACACTGTTCAACCTGACCTTATCACGACTCCGCGCCAGGTTGCTCAACGGGTCGTTGCGACAGGCATCAACCAGCAGCAGCTTGCGCGCGGCAGGACATTGATTGAGCTTCTCGTAAATCTCTTTCAATGAGATCAGGGTTCGATGTTGCGGATCTTCAAGATCGGTATCCATCGGACAAAAGAAGTTGCGCTCGTCACCGGCAAACTGCACTCCATGTCCCGCGAAGGCCACAATGACCGAGTCATCGTCATCCACAGTCGACAAAAGGAGTTCGAACTCCTTGCGAATCTTCTCCACCTGAGGCAGAAACCGCGGCGACTTCAGCGTCTTCAAGTCGTCGTGCATCAGCACGATGTTGTCGGGCTTGAAGCCGCTATCCGTGAGCGCTTTGGAAAACTCCAACACATCGTTTCGTGTGTACGCCAAGTGCTTGAGTTGCTTGACGTCATAGTCGCCCACCGCGACCAGAAACGCATAATTATCTGCCGCATGACTTACCGGAATGAAGCTCAATCCACTCACGGCCAGTTGAATCGCGACTATCAACAAGGCTTGAGACATGGTTTGTCGATGCATGATCAATATTCCAGACGTTTCGGTGCGACGCCCTAAATCACGATTAATATATATATATATATATATATATACGAACGCCGGCCAAGTATTGAGTCGGATGAAAGGGCTGTGTTATTCCGTACGCTGGCGGGTGCTAATTGCGATGTGCCGAGGTGTCAGGGCTTGGTGCTAGAAATACAAACGACGCGGAATCCGGTGTAGTTGCGGGCTTCGCTTGGTGAGGCATCTTTGCGTCGGGCCGAGCGAGCGTATCGGCCACGAGAGATCCAACTCCCTCCACGCAACACGCGACGGTCACCACTAGCGGGCCCCTGTGGATCGTCCTCGAAACGTTGATCGTAATAAGTCCTCTGATACCAATCCTCACACCACTCCCAGACGTTGCCGTGCATATCGCAAAGTCCGAATACGTTAGCTGGATAGGATCCCACGGTCATCGTCCGCCCCTTGGCAGGACCTTGTGTCGTAGTGCCGAAGGGGGACTTGCCATCCACGTTGGCTTCGTCTCCATTCAACTTCGAGCCGAAGTGAAATGGAGTTGTGCTCTTCGCCCGGCAGGCGTATTCCCATTCCGCTTCGGTTGGCAGGCGATAGCCATTTCCGTCAAGGATAGTTACGGCCGCAGACTTAATGGAACCGGATGATCGTTCGATATTCGTCAGTTGGTAGCACGGAGTTCGGTTCTCTTTTCCGCTGAGACGAATGCAAAACTCAATCGCATCGAACCAGGAGACGCTCTCGACCGGATAATGGCTGGTGTCTTGACCGATCACCTCACCACTTCCTGCTCCGGATTTTGAGAAGTAGCCGGGGTTCGTCCCCATGACTTGCTGATACTGCGATTGAGTAGTCTCGTGAGCAGCAAAGTAGAACGGCTTCGTGATGTGGACTTGATGCTGCGGTTGCTCGTCTATGAATTCTTGAATGTTGAATTCTTTGTCCGACAGGACGTGGCGTTCCAGTTCGGTCTGGGTGCTGCCCATCAGGAACTTCCCCTCCGGGATGAGTTTGAGCGTCATGCCGATTGAGTTCTTGAACTGATTCGACTGGCCCGTTCTCTTCAAGACCCATGTCCCGTTAAACTCGCCTTTCGACTGCGGTGTCTGAAGAGTGCCGAGCTTGGTCCGTGCGAAGTCCTGAGTGCTCTTCCGCGTATAGGCGAGGAGTTCGTCAAGTGATAATTCCTGATCGCCGTTGTCTGCCGCGCCCTTCCAACCACTCAGGATGTGGTGGAAGAACACGCCGTGTCGGAGTTCGGGCCACTCGTAACTTTCCTGCCCAGCGCTGCAGCTAAAGAGTGCGACTATGCCTTTCGGTACTACTTCTATTTGCGGTCGCGTGACGCTGTTGAGCTTCACTCTATCGCGACTGCGGGCAAGCTTGCTCAGCGGATCGTTGCGGCACGCATCCACCAGCAGCAGCTTGCGATCTGCCGGGCACTCTTCGAGCTTTGTGTAGATCTCCTTCAGTGAGATCAATCTCTCTCGCTTCGGATCTTCCAGGTCCGCGTCAACCGGGCAGAAGAAGTTGCGGTCGTCCCCTTCAAACTGCACGCCGTGACCAGCAAAGGCCACGATGACCGAGTCGCCTTCGCCAAGAGTCGACAGCAGCAGATCAAATTCCTTACGGATCTTCTCCGCCGACGGCAGATACCGCTGCGACTTCAAGATCTTCAAATCGTCGTGCATCAGAACGATGTTGTCCGGCTTGAAGCCACTATCGGTGAGCGCTTTGGAAAACTCCAACACATCGTTTCGTGTGTAGGCCAAGGGCTTGAGTTGCTTGACGTCATAGTCACCCACCGCGACTAAGAAAGCGTAGTTGTCTCCGGCAGCCGCTCGCGTTGCGGTGACACTCCATGTCATCAGTAGCACGGTAATGACAATAGTTGCGAGACTCGTTTTCATTGGCTGCATGATTTCCACCAACGGTTCAGGCACGATCGGGTCAAGGATCGCGCACTCGCGATGATCGCCCCTCACCCCCAGCCCCTCTCCCCGCACGCGGGGCGAGGGGAGCATGGATTTGGAGGGCTATCAACGTCACAAGTAATAGCAAACTGTGTTGACCGTCACTGATACTTTACTGGAGTTCCCAACTTCAATTCCCTTGCGGCGTCCTGGAAGGGTGAAGTTATGAACTCCTGGAATTCCCAGACTTCGCGTTTAATGGTGCCGTTGTTGGTCAGCGGGAACAGGCCCAACTCTTGCAATCGCGGGTTAGCCTGGACGGCTCCCTGGAAGATGCGGGGGTCGTCGAGGCCCAGTTCGCTGGCGGTTTCGGTCGCGGTCAGTTCCTGTGAGATGTACCACCGGGCGATATGGCTGACTGGCTCAGGGAAGTCTTTGACGTCGACGGCCTGACCCTTCTGAGCGACGAACGGGGCCATCGCCTGAGTCAGTGCGGTCAGGAAGCGTTGCTCGTCGCGGGAGACGAGTTCGTCGAAGACTCGCGAGTCGGGATAGATCTGACGCACTTTGTCACGAGCGGCACCGCCGAGAATGTTTCCGGCACGGATCTGGTCTTTGAAGCGAATCATGCCGTGCTGATGGCAGGACATGCAGGACAGACCATTCACCACCAGAGGATTGCCCGAGATCTTCTTGCCGTCACTGACGACCTCGATCGGACCGGCGTCGATGCGCTTATCTTTACCGTCGATCAGCATATATGCCTGCAGACCGTTGGGCAGGTTGAAGATGATCTCGCCACCGTCGTGCTTGAAGGCCTGCCGAGCGAACTGATTACCTTGGAATTCCGGGCCGAGCGGGAACACGAACAAATTGCCCGAACCGGCACTGGTCTTGAAATCGTAGCTCTTCCAATAGGCTCCATAGTTGGCGTCGTGACGTTCGACCATGCGGTTGCTACTGGACACGCCGGACGCGTTGAAGCCAGCTCGAGCTAACTGCCCGCGATAAAAGTTGTCGGCGACGTTGACCTTCAGTGTGTGCTCAAGAACGCGAGCGTCATCCGGAATCTGCACCAGTGTGTGGTAGAGCGGTGGACGCGATGCCGTGGAGATGAACCAGTCGGCTCGCACCAGCGGCACGTCTGTATGCGTGAGCGTGTAGACCTCGCTGGCGATGTCGTTCAACTCAGCATCGTCAGGATAGCGGTCGTGTTTCAGACCATAGGGATAGATGCGCAGGATCTCTTGCCAGAGGTTCTTGCGGTCCCAGTCCAGATGTCGCAGGTCGATCGCGAAGAGCGTCTGCGCGGAGTCCGCGGTCGCCGGAATGACGATGTTCGGCTTCCAGCTCAGGCTGTTGACCAGCTTCGACAGCGCCGCGCGGTAGACGCGCAGGTCGATGTCACGCAGCCGGTTGATCGGCATGTTGTGCAGGTGTCGCAGAGTAAAGAAGCGGATGTAGACACGATCATCGCGCGGCTGCTTGCGGAGGTAGTCGCGCATTGAACTGATCTCATGCCGCAGATCCAGGAAGGGCCGATTCTGCTCAACTGCTGCTGCCGGAGCAGGTGCTCCCGCTTCGATCCAGGCTTTGATCACGCCGATGTCGGCGGCCGAAGGTTGCTCTTTCTCGTCCTCGGGCGGCATGTCCTTATTGATGCCCATCCGACGGAACAGCCGCGACTTGTCCGCGCTGCCGGGCACGAGCTTCTCCGGGTCTTTCGCCAGCGTGGCGAACTCCAGAACCGTGTTGAAACCGCCTTCCTTCGACCCGTTCTGACCGTGGCAGCGGTAACAATACGTCTGCAGGATCTGCTGAGCTTTGACGGCGAGAGCCTCAGATTTGTCCTGAGCACTACTCACCGTCGATGCCGCGAGAGCCAGCACACATCCGAGCAGGA
>CAYLTY010000062.1:0-36865 GCA_964386705.1 uncultured Planctomycetaceae bacterium | reverse complement strand
GTCGACATTCCCGACCGTCCGGGCGTGATGAGCCTCATCTTCTCCAAGATGGCCGATCGCAAGATCCCGATCGACATGGTCGTGCAGGACGTCGGTTCGGGTGGTTTGGCAGAAGTTTCGTTCATGGTTCCAGAAGGCGACCTCGCGGCCACGCTGACAGCGGCCGAAGAAGCTGCCCAGGAACTCGGAGCCGGAAAAGTGCTGCACGGCACCAACCTGTCGAAGGTGTCAGCGGTCGGTGCGGGCATGCGAACTCACACAGGCGTTGCGGCTCAGATGTTTAAGACGCTGGCGGACGCGGGCGTGAATATCGGCATGATCACGACGAGCGAAATCAAGATCTCTGTGCAGGTGCGGCGGGAGCAGGTCAGCGACGCGCTGCAGTCCATCCACCGGGCCTTTGCGCTGGAAAAGCCGACCCCGGCCTCACTGGAGGTTGGGCACGCCGCTCGTTCGACGGGTGACGCAGCGACCAAGAAGGCAACTCGTGCCGAACTGGAACGAGATGTCGTGGCCCGGCTGTCGAGCATGGAAGACATCGTGGTCAGCGAAGTGGACCTCGACACCAACCAGGCACGCATCACGATTCGACAACTGCCGGATCAGGTGGGCATCGCGGCGTTGCTGTTCGGAGCGGTCGCAGAAGGCGGGATCATGGTCGACATGATCGTGCAGAACGTGGGGCATGACGGCCGCACGAATCTTTCGTTCACAATTCCGTCCGCCGACGTCAATCAGTGCCTGCTGCTGGTCCGCGAGGTTCTCGAACCGTGGCCGTCAGCCGAACTCACTCACGATGGGCACATCGCCAAGCTGTCTGTTAAGGGCATCGGCCTGCGGACTCATACCGGCGTGGGCCAGAAGATGTTCCAGGCTCTGGCCGAAGCCGAGGTTAACGTGCAGATCATCAACACCAGCGAAATCCAGATCAGCGCGGTGGTTGCCGCCGCCAGCGGTCCGGCGGCTCACAAGGCGCTGATGAAGGTCTTCGGCCTGTCGAAGTAAGACTCAACGATGCAGTTTTAGGGAGGGCGAGGCTCCTGCCGAGCCGCGATGAAAGACTGACGCTCAATTTGAAGACGCGGCTCGGCAGGAGCCTCGCCCTCCCTCATTCCGTTGCAACAAAAAGGCTCGGTTCTGGAACATCAGAACCGAGCCTTTCGCTTTGAACTGCCGCTGGACACAGTCAGTTCGCGGGCGAACAACCACGAACGGTCGCGGCGTCTACTTGAGCTTTTCAGCTTCGTACTTCAACTGATACGCCGGAGGCTGACCGCCGGGGCCTTTGAGGTAGTGCTCGAACCACTGCAGCATGCGCAGGTTGTAGTCCAGTCGCGAAGCCGCTCGACGGTTGCCGTGCCCTTCGCCGGGATAGAGCACCAGGCGAACTGGTGCCTGTCCAAGCACTTTCAAGTGGCGATGCAGTTCCAGCGACTGGCTGGGATGCACTCGCGGGTCTTCCTTCCCGTGCAGGATGAGCAGCGGTGTCTTGCCCTTCTGCACATGGCTGATCGGGCTGGCTTTACGGAAGTACTCGAAGTCGTCCCACAGCCACTTGCGATGGTGCACATGATACATCTCGGTGGGGATATCAGTCGTTCCAACCTTCGAGATGTTGTTACTGATGCCCACAAACATGACGCTGGCCGCGAAGCGTTCCGAGTAATACGTCGCCCCCCAAGCCGAGGCGTATCCGCCGTAAGAACCGCCGGTGATACCGACCTTCTTAGCATCGACCAGGCCGGTGCCGACCAGATGATCAACGGCGTCGACGAGGTCATCAAATTCCTTGCCGGCGGCGTCCGCCTGGCCCATCTTTGAGAACGCAATGCCGCGAGCCGTGCTACCGCGATAGTTCGGATAGAAGACCGCGAACCCGCGAGCGGCAGCCACCTGACCGGGGTTGGCGTATTGGGTCACCCAGCCGTTCGGGACGTGCGATTCCGGACCGCCGTGTACCGCCAGAATCAGCGGATATCGCTGGCCAGGTTGCCCATCCAGCGGGCGAATCAGGATGCCTTCCAGATCCAGACCGTCGCGAGCCTTGTGCTTCACAACTTCCTGATTGGCAAGTTTAAGTTTTGTCAGCCAGGCATTGGAATCAGTCAGTTTCTTCAGTCCGTCACCCTTCGGGGCGAGCGTGAAGACTTCGAACGGATGAGCAGGCGACTCGCCGACGAACGCGGCAGAGCCATCATCCGCCAGCGTGAGCTTGCCTAGCACGGGACCGCTCGGTTCGACCAGCGTCCGACGATTGGTGCCGTCGATCTTCACTTCGGCAATACGAGAAAACACGCCTTCGTGAGTCAGGTAGACGATCGTGCTGGCGTCACGCCAAGCGAGTCCTTCCACCTGCCCGTTGTAATTCGGAACGAGGTCACGAATGCGCTCGCCCTTAGCGGACCACAGGTAGAGGCGGCCTTCGTGCGGGTCGTTGATGTCTTCGCCGAGGATCACTGCCAGATGCTTGCCGTCGGGACTCCAGCCCAGCGGGCCGAGCTTCGCGGGATGTTCCAGCTTGGCTTCAATCGCACCCGTTTTCGCATTCACCACATGCACGGTGCGGTGCATGTAGTTGTCATCAATCTGCGGCGTCTTCGCGATCGCGACAGCCAGTTGTTCGCCCGCCGGTGACCATTCGAGTTCCGAAACCGAACCCTTGATGTCCAGTGCCTGCGGCTTGTCCTTGGAGTTCAAGGTCGCGACCCAGACACGCGTCATGCGGCCGTCTTCTTCGTAGATCTCCTGGCTGAAACCTTTGTCCCGAAACTCCTTTTCTTCCTTCGGGATGGCCGCAGTGGCGAGGAAGGCGACTCGATCCTTGCTGGGCGAGAACGAGTACGCCGAGATCGAAGCCTCATGCTCGACCAGCTTGCGAGCTTCACCGCCGTCGATCGCAATGGCGTACAACGAGACTTCCTTATCCTTGCCACGTTTGGCGAGGAAGTTGATTTCGCTTGGACCGGACCAGGAGATCTTCTGCACGCTGACATCGCCGGTGATGAACCCGCGCGACTTGCCCGCCTGGTCGACAACATGCAATTCGGAGTACGCGGTTCCATCCGTATCCGAGAACGGATTGCGGGGCACGGCGAGCGTGTAAGCCACATGCTTGCCATCAGGTGAGATCACCGCGTCCGTCACCATGCGCACCTTGGCGACGTGGTATTCGGTCATAACTTCTTGAGCGACGGCTGAGGCCGCCAGCAGGACAAGGCTGGCCAGCACGCCGCTCAGCAGGCGCACGCGACAAACGGCATCACGAGGTCGAATCACAGGGCACTCCTTTTTGATGGTTCAGCTCAGTGGATGAGTGAGCCCCAGGCACGCAAGTCCCAAGGGATGAGCCGAGCATCAGAAACATCCCGCGCCTGTCCTTGCAAGCGCGCGGCGGGAGTTCGTGAATCGACGGGCATTCTCAGAACGGAATTCGCAGACCGTCATACGCGAGCTGTACGTGAGCTGGCAGCCGGGCGTTAGTGGTCTCGTACTCCAGATGATGCGAGCAATGCGTCAGGAATCCACGTTTGGGTTTCACGCGTCCAATCACGTCGAGGGCCTGAAAGACGCCGAGATGAGTCGGGTGCGGTTCGTCACGCAGAGCGTCGATGATGAGCACATCCAAGCCTTCCAGCAGCGGCCAGCTCTCATCGGGAATGCGACTGACGTCCGTGCAAAACGCGACATTATTAACCCGGAACCCCAGCACCGGCAGGCGGCCGTGCATGAGGCGAATTGGTTGCACCAACTGGCCGCAAACGGTGAAGGGGGTCGTGTCGATCTGATGGATGTCGAACTTCGGGATCGCTCCGGCCAGAGCTTCTGGCGGCGGTTCCTTAAACGCATAGCTGAAGGCACCGCGGATGTTGGCTTCCGTCAGCGGTTCGCAATACAGAGGCATCGCGCGGCCCAGGCGATAAGCAAACAGACGTGTGTCATCGAGCCCGAACAGGTGGTCGGCATGCCCGTGAGTGTACAGCACGGCCTGCACATGGCTGATGCGTTCGCGCACCAGTTGCAGGCGGAGTTCGGGCGGCGTGTCGATCAGAAAGGTCCCTTCGGCTGCATGCACCGCCACGCCCGTTCGCGTGCGCTGATTGCGAGGATTCGGAGACATGCACACGGCACAGTCACAGCCGATCACCGGTACCCCGACACTCGTGCCCGTGCCGAGCAGAACCAGTTCACGACGTGCGGCGGACAATTCGGACATGAGTCACTTTCAGCGGACGGTCAACGGCGTTGGTATTGTTCGACAGGTGAAGGGAGCTGATTCACTCGACAAAGACGAACTCGCTGGAGTTCAACAGCACGTGACAGAGATCACGCAGAGACCGCTGACGCGCATCCTTCGCAGTCGCTTTGTCGCTGCGATAAGCCTGTTCGCGCTGCTGCAGGAAATTGATCGCCTGTTCGCGACGAGCGGAATTCGGAGAACGAGCGACGGTCAGACGGAACGCCCGATCGATGATTTCGCTTTGCTCGCCCTTGGTTTCACGCTCGATACGGCGCGCGAGGAATCCAGCCTGATCCTCGATGAATTCGTCGTTCATCAGAATCAGAGCCTGTGTCGGCACGACGCTCTCCATGCGGTCGGCGCAGCTTTCTGTCGTCGTCGGAGCATCAAACAGCTCCATCATCGGCATCAGCAGTTGCCGCTTCACGTAGATGTAAACGCTGCGCCGCCAGTGCTCGGGCTTTTCAGTTTCGATCGTCGGCCACTTGTTGCGCTGACTCGCCGTGATGAGGTCTGCTCGCATCCGCGGCTTGATCCCCGGGCCACTCATCTGAGTGTTTAAGTTCCCGGCCGCAGCCAGCACGCTGTCGCGTAAAGTTTCCGCTTCCAGCCGACGCGGATTCATACGCCAGAGCAACAAATTCTGAGGATCAATCTGATGCCCGTCCGCGTTGTGACCTGATGCCTGTCGGTAGGTGGCTGATGACACAATCAACCGATGCACCGCTTTCAGTTGTCCGCCGTGCTGGATGATCTGATCAGCGAGATAGTCGAGTAGTTCCGGGTGTGTCGGAGCGGCACCGTTGAGCCCAAAGTTACTGCTGGTTTCGACGATGCCTCGGCCGAAGTGGTGCTGCCAGAGTCGATTCGCGAGCACTCGATAGGCCAGCGCGTTGTCGGGTGACGTGATCCAGTCGGCCAGCGCGCGTCGTTGGCCGGTGGACTTCGCGGCCGGTTGCGGTTGAGGGAACGGCAGCGCCGCAGTGGTCAGCACCGCAGGCACGCCGGGTGTAACCTGAGCTCCGGGCGTCTTGTTGTTACCGCGCCGCAGCACGAATGTGGGGCGGACTTTGGAACTGGTTTCAATCAGCGCCAGCGGCGTGACATCCTTCTGAGGCTTGTCCTTGTCCTGCTTGGGCCCAGCCAGCTTCTCTGTGTTGTTGAAGATCGCCAGAAAGCGGTAGTAGTCCTCGGTGGGTAGCGGGTCATACTTGTGGTCGTGACAGCGGGCACAGCCCAGCGTCAGGCCGAGGAACGTCGACGCCGTGGTGGAAATCACATCGTCCAACTGGTCGAACCGATACTTCTCCTTGTCGTTGCCCATGTTGTCGTCATTGGATGGACCGTTCCGGCAAAAGCCCGTCGCGACCAGAGAGTCTTCACTGGATGAATCCACTTCGTCGCCAGCCAGTTGCTCAGCCACGAAGCGGGCGTAGGGCTGGTCCTCGTTTAAACTGCGAATCACGTAGTCTCGATAGCGCCACGCTGTTGGGCGGTCGAGGTCATTATGAAAACCGCTGCTGTCGGCGTAGCGGGCCAGATCCAGCCAGTGACGGCCCCAACGCTCGCCGTAGTGGGGACTTGCCAGCAGGCGCTCGACGAGACGTTCATAAGCTCCGGGCCGTTCGTCGGCGAGAAACTCGTCAACCTCCTCCAACTTCGGCGGCAGGCCGGTCAAATCCAGCGTCAGGCGGCGAATCAATGTGAATCGATCGGCCTCGGCGGAAGGCTGCAAGCCCTGCTGGTTGAGCTTTGCGAGGACGAAGCGGTCAATCGAATTCTGCGACCAGTCGTCGTGCGGCACATCTGGAGGAGCTGTACGGTTCAGCGGTTGAAACGCCCAATGACTTCCGGCGGCGGGCTTCACGGTCTGAGGATCGGAAGTCTCTGGCAGCGGGTCGTCAGATCGCGGATCGGGAGCACCCATTTCGACCCATTTGACGAAATCCGCAATCACCGCGTCGGGCAACTTTCCCTTCGGTGGCATCTGCCAGTCCTCATGCCGTATGGCCGAGATCAACAAGCTGTCCTTGATCTTTCCCGGCACCACCGCTGGACCGGATTCGCCACCGGCACGCAACGCTTTCTGGCTGTCGAGCCGCAATCCGCCTTTCAACTTCTTCTGCGTAGCGGCTTGAGCGGAATGGCACTCATAGCACTGAGCGACCAGCACCGGCTGAATCTTCTGCTCGAAGAACTTGATGTCAGAAGCGGATGGCTCAGCAGCGCGGCTGCGATCTGTCATGCAGGCCCAGAGGCCGATGATCACGAGCCAACCACAGCCGACATTGCGACTCACTCGGTAAAGTAGGGCTAGACGAAACAGCGATTCAACGGGACTCGGCTTAGGCTTCGCCCTGACAATTCCCGCTCCCCTCGCCCCAGTACTCTGGGGAGAGGGGCTGGGGGTGAGGGGTGCTGGCGTCGGCAACGATTCAGAATGGCCGCAATTCGAGGACAAGACGTTGGTTGACCGCTGCGAGGCAACAGGCGCGGACCCCCTCACCCCCGACCCCTCTCCCCGGAAATACCGGGGAGAGGGGAGTGGTGTTGCGAAATAGCCAAGCTGAGGCTCTATAAAATGCCGCACGGTGCATCCTCTGCTCAAAACAAACTCTGGATGAGTTCAGTTTTGTGAGAAGACGCACCGGGAGCAACAACAGGTCGAAATTCGTTCCGAGTTCGCGTGGCGGAACTCTACTCGTGCCGCATCGCACTTGTGGCAGACAACGTCTTGCCTTTGAGGTACGTGCCGGGAATGTAGCTCACTTTGTCAAACGGCACCGCGACCTTGATGGTCACCAGGTCGCGCGGCTTGGAGCTGCCGATCTCGTTGGCAGGATTGGGATTACCCGCAGCCGCAGTGACGGTGATCGTCACGGTGACGTCCGCGGCCGGCACGTTGATCGATCCGACCAGAAAGTCTTTGACCCACGTCGTGACGGTGGCGTTCGTTGAGCCATCAATGATACCCAGCCGCGTCGCCTCGCGAGCGGCATTGGTCACCAGTTGGCTGACCATCATGGCCCGGCCGAACTCGATGATCCCGAGCACGACCATGAAGAAGATCGGCAGCACGAAGGCCATTTCGACCATCGCGGCTCCACGTCGTCTGGACGGATTCTTGGAAATAAGTCGCATACAGTTAGTCCCCCGTCCAAACCTAGTTTGAAGTGAGTAGATTGCCGCCAATTGTGGGTTTTCTGAGGACGGATGGGGCGAATTCCTGAGTCATGTACTCGATGCTCCGGATTGTCAGAGTCCGAATCCGCGGCCTGTGCGGGTTTGTGGAGATCCGGCAACAGGCAGATTCGCCGCGGACAGCTCGGAACCCCTTTCCTGAACCGCACGGGCTGCAGTTTCTGGCGGGTCTTTGAGCGGGTTAGCCCGTCTTTTCAAAGACCTGCTGGCAAGAGCCGCCTCCAGCAGCGACAACATGGCGCGTCCGTTTCCTCAGATTTCAGCGAACTCGCCCCGGCGAGCATGACCTATGACCCGCCGCCGCATCGTTCTCGTTCAACTTCCGATTCCCCAGCCGGGCCTGCAGCCGGCGCGAGGCAACGTGCCGCTCGCAGCGGGCTACCTGAAAATGTACGCCCAGCAGGCCGGCCTGACGGCGGACTACGAGATCGACATCTTTCCCTCAGCTTTGGGAAATACCCTCAGCGATACCGGTCTAGCCGAAGCCATTGCTGATCGTCGTCCGTGGATGGTGGGCTTCACCTGCTACCTGTGGAACATTGAGCGTTCGCTGTTTGTCGCCGAGTTGCTGAAGGCCCGTTGCCCGGACGTGCAGATCATCTTCGGCGGGCCGGAGATCACGGCCGACAACGCCTGGGTGCTGTCGCGTCCGGAAGTCGACTTCGCCGCGGTGGGCGAGGGCGAACAAACCTTCTCCGAACTGCTGACCGAACTGAAATCTCATCACCGCCCCAGCCGGGCCATCGACGGTTTGCATGTCGCCCCTGTTCGCGGTTCGAGCGACGCCTTCAGCCTGCCTGTGGTGACTCAACCGGCGATGCCCGCGTTCCGCAAGCCGCTGCCGCACCTGGATGTCGTATCGTCGCCTTATCTCGCGGGCATTCTGGATGCCGCCGACGAGCAGATGCTGATGATGGAGACCATCCGCGGCTGCATCTTCAAGTGCAAGTTCTGCTACTACCCGAAGAGCTACGACGCGCTGTACTTCGTCTCACGAGACAAGATCGAAGCCAACTTGGCACATGCTCGTGAGCGCGGCGCGAAGGAAGTGATCCTGCTCGACCCGACGCTCAATCAGCGACGCGACTTCGCCGACTTCATCAAGTTGTTGATTAAGGGAAATCCCGGTCGACAGTTTACATACTTCGGTGAATTGCGGGCGGAAGGCATCACACCCGATATCGCACAATTGCTCGCCGAGGCCAACTTCACCGAAGTGGAAATCGGCCTGCAGTCCGTCGATCCACTGGCGATGGACCTGATGGACCGCCGCAACAACTTCAAGGCGTTTGAACGTGGTGTGCGCGCCCTGATGGATGTCGGTATTCAGGTGAAGGTCGACCTCATCATCGGCCTGCCGGGTGACACCGAAGACTCCGTCCGACGCGGCTTTCATTACGTGCACGATTCGGGGCTCTACAACGACGTGCAGGTCTTCAATCTGTCGATCCTGCCAGGTACGGCGTTTCGTCAAGAGGCTGAACAACTGGGCCTGCGTTTCCAGCCGCGCCCGCCGTACTACGTGCTTGAAACGCCGA
Source organism: uncultured Planctomycetaceae bacterium (assembly GCA_964386705.1). Lineage (GTDB taxonomy): Bacteria > Planctomycetota > Planctomycetia > Planctomycetales > Planctomycetaceae > AM-0621. The sequence continues at coordinate 27,889 of CAYLTY010000062.1, read as the reverse complement.
CAATGCAGCTCGAACACTTCTACGGCCTGATGAGCGAGGCTGAAGAAATCTTCGAACGCGAATTCGATTCGCACGGCGCTCCCGACCTGCTGAGTCACGGCGAGAAATGTCCGGCATCCGGCGCGGTGCGGTCGCACTTGCTGGATCTGGATCAGCCAGTAGCCGCGCGACGTCCGTTGCCGCCTTCAACCAGTCGATCGCAGGCGTTTTCGTTGTGGATCCGAGGTTCGCGGTTCAAACCGCATCGCGGCATGGTCTGCGAACTGATCTCGCGACTGCTGGCCGACAACCCACACACGACGTTGCAGATCGTCCTCGAACCAACCGCCGACCCGCGCGAAGTGACTCCGGGCTTCCTCGAGGCGTTGCGTGAAGCTTGCCTCAGTCAGACATCCTATCTAGACCGCTTCTACGCCATCCTGCCGGGTCGCTGGCATGGGGCCAAGCGGCTGGTGATCGTTCTGCCGGTGGCCTGCCGTGATGAAGTCGGCTTCGAATGGATCGACCGCATGGCCGAATCCGCCTCGATCGTCTGGACCGGCGCCGAAAACGACTTCGCCGAAGACGAACTCGAGCCGCACGAATACCTCGCCGGCGTCGGCAGTTGATCCTGCTTTGGCCCAGCGGATCGAGCAGCACCTCACGCCCTTGCTGTTCCAAATTCGATGCGGGACATTGTTCAGACTGTGACTGCCACCTGCTGCATTATCCCACCGAAAGCCTCGCATGTCTGACGATGCCGACTTTGAAGAACTCGCCCCGACCCTGGAACTGCCATCCCGGCCGCGTCGCAACCGCCGCACTCCGGCGTTGCGCAACATGGTTCGCGAGACGCGGCTCGATCCGGCGCAACTGGTCTACCCTCTGTTCGTACATGCCGACGCCGAGGACGCGCCGATCTCGTCGATGCCGGGGCAGACTCGCTGGTCGCTGAAGGGGCTCGTCAAAGAGGTGAAACGAGCGGCGAAACTCGGGATCGACAAGGTGGTCGTGTTTCCCAAGATCGACGACAGGCTGAAGAACGAAACAGGCTCTGAAGCCGCCAACGGCAAGGGGCTGATTCCCGAAGTCATTCGCCGCATCAAAGCCGCGTGCCCAGACACGTGCGTTATCACTGATATCGCACTCGACCCCTATAACATCGACGGACACGACGGCATCGTGTCGGACGAGGGCGTCATTCTGAATGACGAGACGATCGCGATGCTCTGTGAACAGGCCATCACGCACGCTCAGGCCGGAGCTGACATTGTCGCTCCCAGCGACATGATGGACGGCCGAGTTGGCGCCATCCGGCAGGTGCTGGACGACGTCGGATTCACGGACGTCTCGATCATGTCCTACACGGCCAAGTACGCCTCGGCGTTCTACGGACCGTTCCGCGGAGCTCTCGATTCCGCCCCCAAGGCCAGCGGTTCCAAGCCCATCCCGAAGGACAAACAAACCTACCAGATGGACCCGGCAAACGTCCGCGAAGCTCTGCGGGAGCTGGAGCTCGACGAGTCCGAAGGTGCGGACATTGTGCTCGTGAAGCCAGCCGGTCCTTATCTGGACATCATCCGCACGCTGCGTGACGCAACCCACCTGCCCGTCGCAGCTTACCAAGTGAGCGGCGAGTACCTGATGATCAAGTCAGCGGCCAAGGCGGGATGGCTCGAAGAGCGTGCTGCTGTCATGGAAACACTGATCGGCATCCGCCGTGCGGGTGCGGACATCATCCTCACGTATTTCGCTCCGCAGGTCGCCGAGTGGCTGGAATAGCAGCGAAACAAGGGTGTTAAGCCTCCGTATTGCCCGATTTTTGAGGCGGGCGTAGAGTCCCGATCCTTTCGTGGTCAGAGGCGGAGCCTCTTCCCCATTGCCACTTTGGCGCGGCGAACGGAATCAGCCGATGTCTTCTCGTTTCTGTCCGACTTTCACCTCAGCACCACCGGAGTGACTGTGACAGCCCGTCTGCGCAGCCGCCTCCGCTGGAAGTTTGTGGTCCAATTCGCGCTTTGCGTTTTGGCTGCGCTCACGGTGCGCACGTGGATGGTCGCTCAGGAACCCATTCGACTGGGCATTCCGCAGACGAAGACCACGAAGATCTCCGCCGATTACACGCAGCGGACTAAAGAGGACAACACGACAATCTCCGTCATGCGAGGCCACTGCCGCGTTGAGCACGGCGACACGATCATGACCGCTCAGGAAATGGTTGTCTGGGAAAGTCAGGTCGATGGCCGTCGACTCGTCGAGATCTATCTCAAGAACGACGCACGCGTTGAATCCCCTCAGAGCACTCAGCAGTACCCACACACCTATTTGCAGGTCTGGTCGGAAACCGGAGTGACCTACAACGCGCGCTGGCCGCGCGAGTATCAACAGCCACTCAACGACCCCCTGCTGCAGGAAGCCACTCAACGGCGACGAGCGTCAGCCAGCCAGTTCAACCAAGACAACGGCCTGGTTGAACTTCCGTCTGACGGCAACGGTTTCCAGAATCTGATGATCCTGCCGCCGCAAGGTGTCCTACGGCGTGTGCGAATTTCGGCGAGATCAGCTCAACCATTCTCCGCGCAAACCGAACGTTCGACGAACTCAACTCCCGCCGAGCAGATCGCCATCCTGAGTGGCGGCATCAAACTGAACGTGGATTCGCCACAGCCTGATGGCCGGCCCGATCCCAACGCGATCGAATTAGCTGCCGACAGCATGGTGGTCTGGACCGAACCCACTGATGTCGAAAATCTCACTCAGATTGGGGAACGTTATCAAAATCATACCGCCCCCCTACAGGTATATCTCGAGGGCAATATCGTTATCCGTCAGGGGGATAAAACGCTGCGCGCACAGCAGGCCTACTACGATGTGCGTGAGGCGCGCGCGTTGCTGATTGATGCCGACGTCAAGATGCGCATGCCGGGCATTGAGACTCCGATTCGCATCCGCGCCAACCGCATTCGACAGCTGAATCCAGGCACATATCACGCACAAGGCGCGTGGCTGTCCGGCAGCTATTTCGGCAAACCGGGTTATCGGCTGGAGTCGAGTGACATCTTCTTCGAGCCGCGGATTGTGAATCCGATCGTGCATGCTAACGGTGGCTGGACTGACCCGGTAACAGGCGAGCACGACGATGGCGTGATCAACTGGATCACCACACTCGAAAGCACCTTTTATATCGAAGATACACCGGTCGGATATTTGCCCTATATCAGTAGTCCAGCTGAGAATCCTCACCTTCCGATTACCAAGGTTGCTGCCAAGTCGGACAATATCTTCGGTCCCTCGCTGCAGACGGTGTGGAATCCATTCCATCTGTTTGGCAGAGACACTCCCGAAGGTCTGCAGATGGGTCTGATGCTCGACATCTATGGCCGCCGCGGGCCGGGTATCGGACTGGAAGGGACCTATCAAGGCTCGGACATGTTCGGCAGGAACGATCGCCATCGCGCCGAGTATCTGGGCTACTACGTGCACGATGATGGTCGCGACACGTTGGGTTTGGATCGTCAGGATCTGGAGCCACATGATCCGAATCGTGGGCGTATCTTCCTGCGACATCGACATGAGTTCCTGGATCAGGACCTCTTTCTGAACGCCGAACTGGGCTACGTCAGCGACCGCAACTTCCTGGAGAGCTACTACGAGAACGAGTTCGATCGCGACAAGGACAACGAAACGCTGCTGTACGCTCAGCAGAACTTTGATTCGAACTGGAGCTGGGGTGTTCTCGGACGTCCGCAGGTCAACGAATTCGAAAACAACACGCAGTGGCTGCCGAAGGGTGATCTGTACGGTCTCAGTCAGCCGCTACTCGATGGCTGGCTCACATGGACCAACCACTCGTCCGCCGGTTACGGCAGCCTGAATCCCGCCGATGCACCGGGTGATCCTCGCGATGTGTTCAACCCGCTGCCGTACGTCAGTCCGTCGCAGGGGGCCGTGGCGATGTCGCGGCACGAACTGGCGGCACCGCTGAATCTGGGCCCGTTGGTGTTCTCGCCGTACCTGCGTGGCGAAGCGGCCTACTGGAGCGAAGACCTGACGGGCAACGAATTGGATCGCGTCGTGGGCACCGGCGGCGTGCGCGGCAGCCTCACCATGTGGCGAGCGTTCCCGTACGTCCGTAACCGCATCTTCAACCTGAATGGCCTCGCTCACAAGATGATCTTCGACTTCGACTACTCGTACACACGAGCCAGCGAAGCCATCACCTCGATCGCGCAGTACAACGAATTCGATGACGACGCTCAGGAACGGTTCCGTCAGCGGTTCCTCACAAACACTTACGGCGGCACACTGCCGGGTTATCTCGATCCGCGCGCGTACGCAATTCGCTCGGGTGCTGGAGATCTCGTCAGCGTGCCTTATCACGAACTCGTCGACGACATGAACGTGCTGCGTCTCGGTTGGCGTCATCGCCTGCAGACCAAAGTGGGAGCACCCGGCCGCGAACGCATTCGCGACTGGATGACGCTGGATTTGGAAGCGTCATTCTTCCCGCGTCCTGATCAGAACAACTACGGCGAGGACTTCGGGCTACTGTCAGCCCGCTATAGCTGGCTGCTCGGAGACCGCACGACATTCCTCGCGGGAGCTCTCTATGACACCTTCGATGGCGGCCAGCAGCTCTGGCATGCCGGCATCCTTACCCAACGGCCAGAACGTGGCAGCATCTATGTTGGTGTGCGGCAGGTGAAAGCTGGCCAGACGCTCGACAGTACGATCCTCACCGCCAGTGCCAGCTACCTGCTGAGCCCCAAATGGATCGCGACCGCCAGCACGGCGTACGATATTGAAGAGAACATGAACCGCGGACAGTCGCTAACGCTGACCCGGGCCGGAGCCGACTGGCTCTTTCACATCGGTGGCAGCTTCGACCCGAGCAAGGACAGTTACGGCGCCGCGATCTCGTTCGAGCCACGTTTCGGCTCGCGTGACATGAGCTCTCAGCAATTCAGCTCACTGCTGGGCATCAACCGCTAGGCGATGCACCCGGCGTCACCTCTTCAGGATCCCCATTGACGAAATTCTCCGCCCCGCATACTTTGCACTGCAGAGTAGACGGCATTCCTGTCGAAAACTACGGCGAGGAGGCGGACCGATGTACGATGATGGAGCATTGCACCGCGCGGCAGCCGACCTGTCGCACATCCGGCGACAGTTGAGCCGCTCGGTCACGTTCCGTGGCTATCGCATGCTGACGGTAGGCATATCCGGAGTGATCGGCATCGCCACAGCGCTGCTGCAGCCTCACTGGGCGCCAACGCCTGAGACTCAGCCGCGTCACTACATTGCACTGTGGTGCAGTGCAGCACTTGTCTGTCTGGCCGCTGCTGGCACGGACATGCTCGTTGACGTCAAACGAACGAAGTCCTCATTGACCGTTGCGCTCACCTTGCAGGCTATCGGTTACTTTATTCCGACTCTGGTTCTCGGCGCGGGCGTGACGCTGGTGCTCCTGCTTCAAGGAAACTCTGGCGAGGCGTCGGCTACGTGGATACTGCCCGGCATCTGGTCGTTGCTGTTTGCTCTCGGCTGCTTTGCGTCGAACCCGGTGTTGCCGCGAGTCGGACAACTGAGCGGAATCTGGTACGGAATCGGCGGAATTCTCTGCATCGCATTGAGAGAACGTGCTCTGGACCCACTGTGCATGGGCATCATCTTTGGCGTCGGTCAACTGCTGACTACGGTCTGGCTGTACGTTTTCCAGGAGCGTCATCGTGACCCGCAAATCTAACGCTGACGATGCTCAACCAGAGCCAGCCGAAGGCGATGGCCGCTTTGCTTACGATGGCCTGGATCGAGTCATTCACGAGAAGGCGCGGCTGGGCATTCTGACCTCGCTCTCAGCCCATCCCGAGGGCTTGCTGTTCAATGACCTGAAGCAGCTCTGCGCACTCACGGACGGAAATCTGAATCGACACCTCGCCGTGCTGGTGGAGAGCGGACTGCTTGAAGCCTGGAAGAGCGCTTCGACTCAGCCTCGAACTCAGACGCTGTATCGATTGACGACGCTAGGCCAGCAGAGGTTTCTGGAATACGTCAACGTGCTGGAACAAGTGGTCCGCGACGCAGCCGCTGTGCGTGAAGCGGCAAACCAGGCCGCTGCGCGCGTGCGTTTTGGCTGGTCTGGCGGCTGAATTTTTATTTGTCCGTTCACTCTGCAATACAGAGTGAACTCATCAAATCTCTGTCTATTCACTGAGGTTAGCCATGCAACACTGGTTGCGAGAGCTTGATCGATTGTTGCGCGGCGAACTGACGCAGGTCGCAGTCCTTCGCGAACGTGGATTCTCTCTTCCATTACGAGGCATCACAGTTTTGATTGTGCTGCTGGGATTTATCACCGGCGTCTGCATGGGCACCTTTGCCCTGCTGCATCAGGACGGTTCCAGGCTGGAGCAACTCGCGGCGTCGACCTTGAAAGTACCAGCGTTGTTCCTGCTCACGCTGCTGGTGACCTTCCCGTCTCTGTATGTCTTCAACGCGTTGATTGGTTCTCGGCTCCGACTGATGTCCAACCTGCGTTTGCTGGTCGGCTCATTGGGAGTCACTCTGGCCGTCGTGGCGTCATTCGGGCCGATCGTGGCGTTCTTCTCACTCAGCACAACCAGCTACCCTTTCATCGTCCTATTGAATGTGGCGGCGTTCGGAATCGCCGGAGCACTCGGCCTGACCTTCCTGCTACTGACTCTGCATCGGCTCAGCCTGCTGGATACGGAGCCGTCCCGAACTGTCGCGGTGGCGCGATTGGCTTCTCTGTCTGAAGAGCTTGCCAACGATGACAAGGCAAGCAGCACAGAAGCTCCCAAAGCCGACCAGACCTCGCCAGAAGTTCGCTCGTTCAGCGCGCTGGAGTTGGAACCGCAGCATGTCTTGGGTCAGCACATCTGGACCGTGTTTCGAATCTGGGTCTTCGTCTTCGCACTGGTTGGTTCGCAGATGAGCTGGATCTTGAGGCCATTCATCGGCAACCCCAACGAGCCCTTCACGTGGTTCCGGCCGCGCCAGTCGAACTTCTTTGAAGCGGTGTGGCATGCGCTGCAAAACCTGTTCTGAACGAGCAGGTGGATGCCGGCCTCAATCAGGTTGCCCACACCGAGACTCCCATGAATCTTTCGGCGATCAAACACTCTCCGGCGGCGCTGTTGCGATGGATGCAGTCCCTCGACCGAGTGCTGCGCAGTGGCCCTGCTGAGGTAACGGCGCTCAGGCTGCGTACATTGATTCTGTGCACGCTTTCGTTTGGCATGCTCTACGGTGCCGTCATGGGGAGCTATTCGGGATTGCAGGCGGGACGCTATCAGTTGCTGCTGTACTCAGCCTGCAAAGTTCCCTTCCTGATCCTCGGTGCATTCGCGCTCAGCCTGCCGAGTTTCTACGTGCTCAATACCCTTCTGGGATTGAGTCGTGACTTCGGTAATGCACTCCGCGGATTGGCGGCCACTCAAGCAGGACTCACGATTGTGCTGGCGGCGTTGGCGCCGCTCACCGCCACCTTCTACGCCTCTGTCGCTCACTACTCGCGAGCAGTGTCCTTCAACGGCCTGATGTTTCTGGTAGCCAGCATCTCGTCACAGGTGCTGTTGAAACGCCACTACGATCCGCTCATCGCGAAGAACGGACGGCATCGCTGGATGCTGCGCGGCTGGCTCGTGATCTATTCCTTCGTTGCCATCCAATTGGCCTGGATCTTGCGACCGTTCGTCGGCGATCCGCTTAGTCCGCCCGAATTCTTTCGAGCGGACGTGCTTTCAGAGAACGCCTATGTCGTCGTCGCGCGGCTTGCCTGGCGATTTCTCAGCGGAGGCTGAGCCAACGCAATCACGTCATGATGTCGGTGGCGACGTTGCCTGCGACGTCGGTCAGACGGAAATCGCGCCCGCCATAGTTGAAGGTCAGTTCTTCATGGTTCAGGCCGAGCAGCGCCAGCAAGGTCGCGTGCAAGTCGGTCATGTGCATCCGGCCTTCAACGGCGTGAGTGCCAAATTCGTCAGTCGCGCCGTATGAGAAACCCGGCTTCACGCCTGCACCCGCCAGCCACATGGGATAGCCCGTGATGTTGTGGTCACGCCCGTCGGGTCCTTGAGCCGTTGGCAGGCGTCCAAACTCACTGCCAAACAGAATCAACGTCTCGTCCAGCAGGCCTCGCTGCTCCAGATCGGCCAGCAGTGCGGCTGTCGGCTGGTCAGTCGCGGCTGAATTCGCAATCAGCCCCTTATGCAGGTTGTTGTGATGGTCCCAACCCGGTTGCCGGATTTCGACAAACCTCACGCCCGCTTCGCTCAAACGGCGAGCCATCAGGCATTGGCGGGCAAAGCTACCACCCGGGCCGTTCTTCACTCCATAAGCGTCCAGAACCGACTGCGGCTCTTTGGAGATGTCGAGCAATTCGGGAACTTTTCCTTGCATACGAAATGCAAGTTCATAGGACTGAATAACGCCCTCAATCTCGGCAGGCGCTCCCGGCGACGCTTGCAAATCTCGATTCATGGCCTGAATCAGATCGATCTGCTTCCGCTGCAATGCAGAGACCGTCTGCGGCTTCAGATTCGGCAGATATCCGGCATCACTGATCCGCGTACCCTGGAAGTGCGCTGGTAAGAACGCACTTCCATAATTCACAGCTCCACCAAAGTTGGGCGAGGGATTGATTGTAATATACCCCGGCAGGTCCTGGTTCTCCGTCCCCAGACCGTACAGCAGCCAGGAACCCAGCGACGGCCGCGTCAACGACGCGAGGCTGGCACCGGTATGCAATTGAATAACGGCCTGTGGATGTGCCGGCGTGTCTGTATGCAATCCGCGAATGAAGCACAGTTTGTCGACCTGCTTGGCAACGTGAGGATAGAGTTCCGACACCCAGGTGCCCGTCTGGCCGTGCTGCTGAAAACGGAACTTCGATGCTACCAATGTTCCACCGCCAGGTCCCAGCTTGCCGTCATTCGCCTGCAGTTTTTGCTTATACTCCCACGTATCCACATGGGACGCGGCGCCTTCCATAAACAGGAAGATAATTCGCTTTGCTTTGGCCGCGATCTGCTGACGCTTGGGCGCCAAAGGTGAAGGCGAGTTCGCACCGGCATCACCGCCGAATGCCCGCTTCGCCTCCAGGCACAGCAGTCCCTTGAGCGCCGTGTAGCCGAAACCCGCGCCTGCAACCTGCAATGCCTGACGACGAGACACCACGCCTATATTGCGTTTCTTTTCCGATGAACTAGACATTCCGAATCTCCATAAGGGCGTCAGCTGCCCGAACCGGTGAATTAATGAGTATGTATGTGATTAATATGACAGAAGATTACTTGAGATATCGAAACTCGCCTGATCCGATCAGCGCTTGCACGAAACTTGCCCATGCTGCAGTGCGTGCATCAGACGCTTTCGCGTCCAGTTCCTTGATCGGCACATCGGTCTGGTCGACATCATCTGCGTTCAGGACAAGGGTCGATGCTGCATTCGCCTTCTTTGCTTCGTCAGCCGCCTTCGCAGCATCGGCAGTATCCTTGTCGCTATTTGCCTTCTGAGCAGCCGCCTGAGCGAAGACGTCGGCCAGTTGTTTACTCGCTTCAGTTCCAAAATCTTCCAGGAAATACTTCGCCCTCGCTATCTCTCCACTCGAAGCCAAACGCCCATAAGTAACCACATACAGGCGATTGATCCGAACCTCATCGCTGTCTAAATCAGCGTTCTGCAGCAGCTTCTCCGCCGCCAGCAAAGACTGCCTTCTCACAAAGCTGTCATTGAGCAAGTACAACGCCTGAGTTGGCACTGTCGTGGTATCACGCTGACCGGTCACCAGCCCCTGTTCAGCGAAATCAAAGACCTCTAGTGAAGTCGGTACCAATGTTCGTAACAGTGGCAGGTAGATACTACGAGCTTCACTGAACCGCCCCGCCTCAACAATCCGTTGCGCCTCGGGTCCATTGTTTCTAAGTTCAATAACTCTGAGATCGTTCGCGGGCGAACTCTCCGGCCGATTGAACTTCAATCGACCCGCGGCCACCAGCGTCGAATCCCGCAACTCTTCCGCCGTGAGCCGACGCGGATTGTGCCTCCAATGCAGTCGATTATCGGGATCAAGCACGACATGCTCATCGGTAGACTCGGAACTCAATTGATAAGTGCGTGTAAGAACCAGTGACCTGACGAGTTTCTTGATCGACCACCCGTTGTCGATCACTCGCTGTGCGAGATGATCCAGCAAGCCAGGATGTGAAGGCTTATCACCCGTCACGCCAAAGTTATCGACAGTTCGAACGAGACCTGCTCCAAACAGGTTCTTCCACACTCGATTCACAATAACACGGGAAGCCAGCGGGTTCTCCGCAGCAGTCAGCCATTGCGCCAATTGCAGGCGACCGCTTTGCCCTGCGGGGATCGTGGGTTCGTTCGGGACATTCACGACGCTGAGGAAACCACGTGGGGCCACTGGACCGAGCTTTTCAGCCTCACCCCGAATACGAATTTCTGTGTCACCAACTGTCTTCGCATCACGCACGCCAAGAGCAATTTTGTGAGTCTTCGTCACGTCGGTGAGCGCAACAAACTCGGCTTGAAGTCGATTCCATTTCTGGCGAGCAACTTGCTGCCTCGGTCTTCCGTTAGGTGCAAGCTCGGCTCCTGCAGGAGTACCACGCAGAGCTTCAAACTCATCCTTGGCATCGTCAGCGGCTTTGCGTGCAGCCTCGATCTTGTCGTCGTTCGCCGCTTCTGTTTCGCCAATCTTCGAGAGCACCAAGAGCAGCTTCGTGTCGTAGTACGCGAGTCCCGCACCACCCATCTGATTACGCAGCCCGGCGCAAAGATCCGTACTCTGGAAGATGCCCGCTAAACCATAATACTCACGGGTCGGAATCGGATCGAACTTGTGATCATGGCACCGCGCGCAACTTACAGTCAGCCCCAGGACTGATCGCGTCACGGTATCAATCTGCTCATCAATGTTGTCCATGATGAAGCGGACCTTGAAACGCTGATTGACGTCCTTCACGCCCAGCGCCAGGAACCCCGTCGCGATCAACTGTTCTTCCCGCTGCGCCTCCGTTTCGAATGGCAGCAAGTCGCCTGCGATTTGCTCGCGGATGAACTGGTCATACGGCTTATCTTTATTGACGGCATCAATCACGTAGTCGCGATATCGCCACGCCTGAGGATATGGCAGATTGCGGGCGGAACCCGTGGATTCACCGTAGCGGGCGAGATCCAGCCAATGACGGCCCCATTTCTCACCGAATGCCGTCGACGCCAACAGGCGATCGACAACCTTCTCAAACGCCTGGGGCGAATCGTCTTTAATGAATTCATCCAGCTCGGCCGGAGTGGGTGGCAATCCGGTCAGATCAAAAGTGACCCGTCGCAACAACGACGTCTTCTCTGAATCGACAACTGGACTGAGACCCTCAGCCTCCAACTTTGCCAGTACAAAGCGGTCAACGTCATCCTTCGCCCAGTCGGTCCGCTTGACTTGCGGAACCTCAGGTTTCTGCAGCGGCTGCCACGACCAGTGTTCCTTCCTTAATTGCTCGTACTCCGGCTTCGCTGCCAGGATTTCCTCTGGCACGACGATCTTCGGCCAAACGGCGCCGTCGCGAATCCATCTTTCCAGATCTGCGATCTGCCCATCACTGAGCTTGCCCCCGGGTGGCATCTTGAGCTTCCCGTCCGTCTGCTTCACTGCTCTCAGGATGATGCTTTTCTCTGGATCGCTTGGAACGACCGCCGCTCCCCGGTTGCCGCCAGACAGCAATCCATTGCGGTCATCAACACGCAAGCCACCTGCCGACTTGTTGCTCGCCGAGTGGCAGTTGAAGCAATTCTCAGCGAGCAGCGGGCGAATCCTCTTTTCGAAGAACTCCAACGCTGCGGGATCCTGCTGAGCATCCGCAGCCAACACTGATGTCGGCGGAGAACCTGAGACCGACAATGCAGCAACTGCTGCAACCAACGCGAGCGATAGTTTCATTCTCAGAAACTCCAAAGGCAAAGATGATCGAGTCATCGTGAAAGGTATCGTTACCAACCGCCGAGAACCGCGCCGAACACAATCTGATTCTCGGCCAACGAATCCCGCAAAGAAGTGATCTCGCACCACCTTGATGCAGTCACTGACGCTGTCGCTGACAACTCCGGGGGAGTCATCAGCTAGCGGGCCGCGGTGACTACCGGTGCCTCTAACTCAAAGTCATGCACGTTACTTCCGGAAACCACCCTTCGTTCCAGCTGGCTGTCATCGTTGTACTTCGCTGGAAGTAGTACGGGGTGAGAGGCTTTGGCGTCGGCGGGCAACTCGTCCCGCTTACCGGCACGGATGCAGACACGATGAACACCGACGGGAGCCCCATCCCTGTCACGGCTAAACAGTAACCTGTACTGCCCTTGCTGGTCCGTGTATGCAGACCCATACGCTCCCGGCGGGTCAACCGGCTGGAATACAACCAGGGCGTAGGCAAGAGGTTGGCCGTTGACGCGCACCGTTCCGGTCACTTCGCCGAGGTCTGGTCCGCTCGAGCAACCAGCAATGACGAATATCAAACTGCACATAATGCTTATTTTCTTGATCGCACTCATTCAAACATCCCCTTTCACCGCCTCTCGACGGCCTCAATGTTCGCCGTTACTCCGGAACGCTGGACTCTAGGTTGTCGTTACGCCGTCCGAGCCGCTGAAACAGGCCAAGCGTGTTCGGTGGATTCACCTGATTCTGACCAGTGGTGTTGAACTGGATAAAGTCGCTTAGAAACTGCACGCGACCATCACCGAAGAGGAACAGTGCCCCGCCGTCGTGGCGGCTGCTGAAGCCTCGCGACACAGCCGGGTTACCGTTGGGCTGCAGCAACGGATCGTTAATCTTCACGTCCAGAATCGCGAGAGTCTGTCGAGATCCCCAGATTCCAGTGCCACTATAGTTGCGCTGCCCCACCCAGTTTGCTGCCCAGCCGAGCTCCCAATCCCGCTCGCCGATGATGAATGTGTTCGAGAGTCCGTCGGTAATATCTGAGAACTTGACTTTGCTATCTCCCCAGAATGTTCCGAAGGGATCGATGCCGTTGGTGATCCAGTCTTCCGGAGTTGACCACCGCGTCCCTGAGACGGCCACATAGTTTGAAGTCGCGAGATAAACAGGCGCGCCTCCGAACGATGCCGAATACGGCGTATCCCACTCCCGATGCTTGTTCTGCTCGGGCGCCGTGTCGGACGGGCAGACGTAGGTCGCAATTCGCTTCTTGGGAAGATTCTGAATCCCGGGAGTCCGAAGCACAGTATCGAGATCCCGGTCTGACACTCCCATTTCGTCATATATCCCCTGATGGTCAATAAAGGGAAGTATGAATGTTCCCCAACTGTAGGACGCCAAGGCAGATGCATTCTGGTTACCCCATTTATGCACAACACCCGGCGGCAGAGTTCCGTGATTGTCGTGATAGCTATGTAGCGCGAGTCCAATCTGCTTCAGATTGTTGCGGCATTGGGCACGGCGAGCTGCTTCACGAGCTTGCTGCACGGCCGGCAACACGAGTGCAATCAGAACGGTGATGATCGAGATCACCACCAACAGTTCGATGAGCGTGAATGCCCTTCGGCCGGAAACATCTTTCTGCATGCTTAGTTCTTCACTCATTTGTATTCTCGTTTTTATAGCGGACGCTACTTGGTGAACGGGACGTCGAGCATCGCTCGGCGCACGCAGAAGACTGACTCTTGGATGGATCCAAAACGGACCTGCTGTCACAACCACTGCTTCAGCAGGTACCAGTTGATCGAACACTGCCAGAAACAGAGTACGTCCCCATCAAGCGGCCGGACTCCGAGCATTGATGGCCATATGGAGCGGCGTAGAACAAGCGTTGGGACACCGGCACGACCTGCCGCAACACTTCCAGCGCGCCGGCGATCAACAGCCGTCGAGTGTCCCGATCAATGTCGCTCCACACCTGGGAACTGAGGTAGTCAACAGCTTCACACGCCACTTCACGGGCATCGCTATACAGCCACATATGAGAAGGTTGCCGCCTGTATCGCCCTACGGCGATCTCGGCAATGCGGTCTTCGTATTCGACCGCTTCAACTCCGGCGACTTCGAGCAACGGAGGGTCCAGATTGAGTAACACTGAACCGGTATCAAACAATGCCATAATCATTATAATATTCCTCAATAGTGCGGCGCCTTGAATGAAGGGGCGCCACGAAAGTGACTGGAAAGTGTGCTGTACATCGAAGATTCAGCGTCGCAAGAGCGTCGAGGAATCGTCTAGAAAATGAATTCAACAACAGCAACAACAAGAGACATTCATGGCGCAACTCCTTGAGTTTGCGTGCTCGCCTCTAGCAATCCAGTCAGCAGCACTATTGAGAAAAGTGGGCAACAGCTTATTCACCAGTTGTTGCCGTAAGTTGGTCTTCGATTTTGAGATTAATCGCGTCAAGAGAATCACCGGCGGTTCCGCTAGCGTCTCGACGGAGGCGATCGGAATGGGCGTGTCTTCTTGATAACGTCAATCTGCTCCACGTCGCCGCGGTGAACAGTAATTACGATATTTCCATACTCCAGCCCCCGGAGTGCGTCTCGCAGTGCGCTTTGCACGAGCTGAGAACTGCCGGGATCAGGAATGTCAGAACTCACAGATGCCACCACCGCTTGCGAACCCGCCGATGCCACAGACATTCTAGTTCCTCAGTTGATTCATTACTTGTATTAGTCAACCTTGACATTCTCAGTACGCGAGCGCGTTCGCAGAAACGATAAAATTACCTGGTAGGTGCTGATTCGAGCTCTATATCGAACTGGTTGTTACCAGGTTTGACTTCATAGGTCAGCTCGGTTTTGGAGTTGTATTTCGGCGGTAGCCGCTCGATGATCTCGGTTTCCCTGCCATTCGCATCAGTAATGACACGCGATGTCGTCACCCGGATCTGGTGAGTTCCCGCGATAACACCTTTTCGATCCCGATTGAATTTCAGCTCGAATGAACCGTCAGGCCCCGTTTCCGACACGGAGGGTGACGCGTCTTTCCCTGAAGGCTGAAACACAATCCTCGCATCGCTAAGGGGCGAACCATCCAGCGTGACTGTGCCGGCAAGAAAGCTGAGCTCAGGGCCAACGCTGCCACCGCAGCCACACAACGCGACGCTCGCCAGAAGGGCCGCGGCCCCGTGGAAGGCCGTGTTTCTCCAATTAGATTCCGTCATTGTCACAACTCCGAATCGAGAAATAAGGGGATCTGTAGAGTGGCGGTGATTAGTAGCTCACCGGCTGTCCGTCATTGCGTCGAGCAAGCCGCTGATAAACGCCCATCGCTGGCAGCCCAGGATCACGTTCTGGCAGCGTGGCTCCGGCCTGATCGTAGTTGATATTTTCTGACAGAAACTCAACGCGCCCGTCGGCGAAGAGGAAGTGTGAGCCACCATCGTGGCGGCTTGAAAACCCACCAGTTGCGTTGGCGCTCGCCTCATTAATCTTTGAGTCGGTAGTCCCGAGGATCTGGCGGAGACCCACATCACCGGTACCTTGATAATTCCGTGTTCCAACCCAGACGGCAGCCAGATCAACCCATGCACGCTCGCCCACAACCAATGTATTGCTTGTTCCGTCGATAATATCTTGCATACGCACGCGGCTGCTGGGCCAGATCGAGCCAAACGGATCCTGTTGTCCGTTGATCCAGTTTTGTGAGTTCTTCCAGATCGTCCCGATGACAGCCGGATAATTCGAGGTACCAGCCGACGTGCCACCATATACCGTGTTTGAGAAGGTGCGCAGATTGTTCTGATCCTTGGCTTGATCGCTTGGGCAGCGATATACCGACAGGACCGTTTGCGTCAGAGGACGCAGGCTGGCCTGCTGCAGTAATAAGTGCAGCTCTAATCCAGATACATTGAGCGATTCATAGAGAGGAGCCTGATCGACATATGGCAGCAGAAAGGCTGCCCAGCCGTAAGCAGCCTGATCGGCGGCCGAGTGAATGGGAGCGGTATCTCGCCCTGAGAACACGCATGCTGGAGGCAAGGCGCCGTATGTCTCTGCGTAGTTATGGAGAGCAAGCCCGATTTGCTTCAGATTGCTGCGGCACTGCGTGCGACGCGCCGATTCTCTGGCTTGCTGCACCGCCGGTAGCAACAAGGCGACGATTACAGCAATGATTGCAATCACAACCAGCAGTTCGATCAGCGTGAATCCCCGAGAACGACGAGTGGATGGTGTCTGAGGGAGTTTCATGGAACAGGCTCCTTAAGGTTGATCTAACGAATGACTTCTAAGAGTGCAGAATTCGGCACGGCCAAGTCCGAGTCGTGACGTCGGCACAGAATGAGCGCAGAAGGAGCCTCATCAGGCTCAGAGCAAGTAGCGATCAAGGCGTTCGCGGATTACGAGCGAGGGAATGCCGCGAAAGACGAGCATCTATCGGAGTGGCGGTGCAGCAGCGAGCTCAGAGGGAAATCAAGCCCTGAAGACTTAGCAACAACAGCCAGTGCTTACTTCCACTTGGCAGCAAGCACACTGACAAGAGCAGAGAGACGCCCACTCCGTAGCAGGGGCGTGCGGAACCTGCCGAGACATGCTCAGGCGGGAGGGATCTGCGTTGAATGAAACAGAGAACTTGATCTTCATCGGGGACTCCTGGCCTCCGACGATGCCTCTCGTGTTAAGTCAGCATCTGCTCAGAACTTAGGGCGAAGAAAGTGCTCGGCAGTTGCCGTCGCACATATATCACCAACTCAATGGTGGTTTTATTTTGTCGGACTATGACGACTCTGTCAAGTAGCTTTTCTGGTTCTTTCCGGTGAGATCCGGACAACTCACAAATCGCTCTGGCTGAACCACGCCTCTTGCTCCACGCAACGGTCTGCCGCCGGCGAGTGCTTCGGGGCGAAGCTGGGGACGGGCTCAGTCAATCCTGCACCCACTCTAGAACGTCACGGCGGCAGGCTATGACCGACCGGAAGGTAGATTCGCAGCTCGTCGAAGGTTGGCAGCGCGCTCTGTCGACCGATGACGAGCGGATGCAGGAGTGTTCCTCGTGTTGTCACGAGGAACACTCCGCACCGCTCTCTTCTCTCGTCATCGTGATCGCAGTTGTCGGCGACTGCGGTTACAGAGCGTCAATCCAGTTGGGCAGTTGAGCAAAGACGTCAGCCAGGACGTTGTCTCCAGCGCCCAAGATCAGGCTGTCGAGGGCATCACTTTCCAGCAGATCCGCCCCGGCGCCACCGTTCAATGAGTCTACCCCATCGCCACTGGGGACCGTTGCGTCGTTGCGGTTGCCACCACTCAAGGTGTCGGCCCCGCTGCCACCAAGCAGAATGTCGTTGCCCTTACCACCAATCAGCACCACCGGCAGGTTTGCCAGAGAAGCATCGAGCGTGTTCGCGCCCGCTCCGCCAATCAGGGCAATGCGTTCCACATTGGTCGGCGTCTCGGTGCCAGTCGCTGCGGAACTGATGCTGGAACCGTTGACCGCGAAGTTCGTGTCAGCCTTTTCGAACACGTAGTCGATGCCGTCACCGCCATCGAACATGTCGGTACCGGCGCCGCCAGAGAGGACATCGTTGCCGGTGTTACCAATCAGCACGTCGTTGCGGCTGCCGCCCAGCAGCGTGTCTGCTCCCTCGGCACCTGTCAGATAGAGCTGGATCGTTGCCTGACGACCATCGAACAGGTTGCTGGCTGAGCCACCTTGCAGGTTGAGACGCTCGACGTTGGCGAACGTATCCATGCCGAGTACGCCGGCCATCAGGGTATTCGCGAGGATGATCACGTTCGTGTCGAACATCTCAATCATCTGATCGGCGTCAGCACCGCCATCCATGATGTCGCTACCAAGTTCACCAGACAGCGAGTCGATACCAGCGTCGCCATTCAGGGTGTCGTTACCGATACCACCCAGCAGCCAATCGTTGTCGTCTCCACCCGTGATGAAGTCATTACCCTGCAGGCTATACAAGCGATCGTTACCGCTATCACCTTGCAGCGTGTCATTGCCCGCGTGCCCCAGCAGAGTGTCATCACCACTGCCGCCAATCAGCAGACCAGCGTCCTGTTGGCCGGACAGGAAGTCGTTGTCCGCTCCACCGTTCAGAGTATCGAGACCGGCAGCGCCAATGAGGATGTCACTGCCCGCTTCGCCGTTGACGACGTCGTCGCCGTTTTGTCCGCCGAGGATGTCACGACCATCGCCACCGTGAATCGTGTCGTTGCCGGACCCGGTGTAGATGATATCGGCACCACCGTTACCGTAGACGAGATCGTGACCGGTGCCGGTGATCACGCTGTCCGGTGCTGGCGAACCGTAGACCACATCGTGGCCGTTGTTGCCGATGATGGTTGTGCCCAGGCCCTCAGTGAAACCCTGCAGATCGAAGAGATTTCGCGACGTTCCACCACTGAGTTCCGCGAGTTCGATCGAGTTGAGCGTGTCGCGGGAAACAATCACCTTCTGATTCGTGTACATCGTCAAAAGCATGTTCGTGAGCGCGAAGTTGAAGTCGCCTGCTTCGCGGATGCGGTCGATGCCCGCACCACCAACCAGCGAATCATCGCCTTCGCCGCCCTGCAGTTCGTCGTTGCCAACTTGACCATCCAGGCTGTCAGCACCGGCTCCACCAATGAGCGCGTCATTGCCGCTCTCACCCCACAGTACGTCACCCAGCTTGGAACCGAGCAGAACATCGTCACCGCTGGCTCCGGACAACGTCACCGGAATGGTCGCCTGACTCGCATCGATCGTGTTGTTACCACCGCCGCCCGCCAGACGTCCGGCTTCGATTCCGACCAGTGTGTCGGTCCCCATGCCGGTCAACTTCGAATCCTGCATCAACACGAAGTTGATGTTACCCAATTCGAAGAGCAGGTCGGTCCCGTTGCCGCCGTTGAACAGGTCATCCCCCAGACCGCCGGTGATCACATCGTTGCCGTTGAGCCCGTAGAGTGAGTCGTCGCCATCATTACCTGACAGCGAGTCGTCGTTCTCCTGGCCCTGCAAGACGTCGTTGCCCGTGCCACCATCGATGGTGTCGTTGCCATTACCGCCGTAGACGTAGTCGTTGCCGGCGCCGGCTTCGATGCGATCCGCTCCCGCAAGTCCCACGATCACATCGTCGCCGTCACCACCAAAAATGCGGTCATTACCAGAGCCGCCGTCCAGAGAATCATTGCCCTCACCGCCAGTGACGTTATCAACGCCGTCTCCGGCAAGAACGCTGTCGTTCCCACTGCCGCCGTCAATCAGGTCGTCACCAATCCCGCCCAGGATGCGGTCGCCCAGAGCGCCACCAGTCAGCGTGTCGTTGCCATCACCGCCATCAAGAATCATCAAGCCCGCGTAGGTTGTGTCGATGCTTTGGACAGTGATGCGGTCGTGACCAGCGAGGCCGTTGATCACGATGCTGGTGGCGTTGCCCACCGAGAAGTCAGTGCTTTCAAACGTACTGCCGGACAGCCGCATGACTCCGTCAGCGCCGCCGATATCAGACAGCGTTACGTCGCCGTCGTTAGTGCTCGGCAGATTGAAGATGATCTCAGCAGGTGTGCCATCGATGCTGATCGGCTCCAGGCCCGTATAGGTGATGAAACCGCGAACCGTGGTTCCCTGTCGCAGATCGATCTGGCCGTCGTGCAGCCCCGAGTATGTAGACGTGATCGCGTCGAGGTTTCCGGCGGCATTGAATCCGACGACCTTCAATGCATCTTTCCCGCCCACACCACCGTGGAACGTCACGTTAAACGGCAGGACGCCGCCCGACAGATCAACGGTCAGTTCGTCGTCGCCAGAGCCCGTGTCAAACACGACTGACGTGCGACCGCGGAGAGAAACTCGACGCTGCACGTTGCCGAACGTCAGCACTAGGCTGCCATCGTCCAGCTTCACGTGAATGACGTTGTTGGCGGAGGGATCACTGTCACGAACCGTCGTTGTGCCATCGGCAGTTTCAATGCTGATCGTGCCTTCGTGCAGCACCGCCGGATCGGTATCGGTCACGGTGATGTTGAAGTCTTGAGTCGACGATAGGCTGCCATCGCTGGCCTGCACGGTGATCGTATGGCTCGCCGCGTTGGCCGCGTTGAGGAACCGAGCATCCTTCACGGTGACCACACCAGTTGTGGAGTCGATCTGGAAACGCCCGCCAGCGTCGTTCGTCAGCGAGTACGTGACCGTGTCGCCGAGGATGTCGCTGGAGTTCGCGGTGATGCCGACAAGATCGCCATTCGACGCACGATCAGAAATAGTACTAGCCGCCGTGTCGCTGTCAGCTGGATCGCTCGGGGCCACGTTGACGACCGACACAGTAAACGTCGTGGTGGACGACTCGTTGTCCGGGTCGGTGGCAGTGATGGTCACATCGAACGAGTACGGACCGTTGGTCGTCGGAGCCGACCCCACCCACGTCCAGGAGCCATCATCGTTCTTCGTGACGTTGCCAACGGAAGCCGTCAGCGTGACTTCGTCGTCATTCGCATCCAGGAAGCTACCGATCTGCGAGGCCTTATTACCTTCAGGAATGACAACTTCACTGCTCGACGCATCTACCTGTGGAGCAACATTCGCCCGGACCCCGATCAGGAAGCCCGCCGTCTTTGCGCCCTGTGCATCGTCTGTGACCTCAACACTCAACGCATCAATCACGCTCTCGCCCGCCTGCGGGATGAACAGCATGTTGTCGAGCGTTGCATTGATCTGCTCGGCCGAGCCAGTGAGGACAAACTTCGCAGCCTGCGAGTTGCCTTGCTGCAACATTCCGGTGCTGGCGGAGACCGTGACCGTCAGATTGGTGGAGTCGATGTCCGCGACGGTCACATCAGCCAGCGACAACGTCTGCGTGTCCTTCAACGTAGGATTCACGGTCGGCACTGTGACCGTTGGCGCGTCATTCACGGATGCGACGTTGATCGAGACCGACTGGTTGTTGAAGGTGGTCGTTCCATCCGTGACGTTGAACGAGAAGCCCGCCGGACCAAAGTAATTCGCGGGGAAGGTCAATCGTGCGGTGTGACCGTCTGGCTGCAACGACACTTTAGCATTGGAGGTCGCGCCGAGCGTGAAGGTCAGGCCGGTGAGCGGTGAGTCAACGTCGCGCACGAAGTTCCGGAGATCAACATCCAGCGTCTCGTCTTCAACGCCATTGCCCGGAGTAACATTGACTTCAAACGGATCATCAACCGCCCCGACAGTGATGTTGATGGTGGCGCGCGCTATGGCGACGGTATTCGTCGGCAAATCCGTCTCTGCCAAACCCAGGGGATCCTGCAGGTAGAATGGACGCAGCGGTGTGGCCACGGCATCTCCGGCGACGGAGTACTGGAACGATGCAGCACCGTTGTAGTTCGCGTCAGGACGGAACCGGGCAGTGAAGCCGTCGCTCAGAAGTTCCACCGTGACACCAACCGCGTTCAGCACACCGGCAATTGTGCCAGCCGAGTCGCCGTTATTCAGTTTCGCGTAGTCTCGCAGGTCGATGTCTACAAACGTGTCTTCAGTCGTCGTGACCGAACCCGCGGCAATCGTCGCTGAAGCCCAGCCATTGATCTGTGCGTTGTCGAGCACCAGTGAGTTCGGAGCCTCAAGGTTCGGATTTCCATTGCTGTCTCTAAACCGAATGTAACTCGACGGGAAACCAAGCAAATTTCCGAGGCGGACTCCATTGAAATCATGATACGCAACTGACGCGCGATAGTCCGAGTCTCGTACCGTCAGAGCGACGTTGTTGAGGAACGATTGCAGACCGTTGAAGTCGACAGATGTTCCCGGCGGTTGATTGTTGGCGAGATAGTCGAAGTCTTCCTCGTTGATGTGCAATTGATCGAGTGTCAGCGTTACATCTGACGCATACAAGCCGACACGGGCGTTGATCGTGACCCCCTTAAACTCCGTAGATGAGTTTTCGATGCCGGTCCCGGTGGCGAAAATGGTCAACGTGCGATTGATGTCAGCATTGGTCAGCGCCAAATGGCCCGAAGAAACCACGTATTCGGACCCGAAGCTCCCGCTGTCACCTGGAAATTCTACATTATCGAGAATCAGATTCTCGCTGTTCAGAATGCTGTTCGGCAGAGTTACTCCACTGATGCGTACCGTAATTTCCGAACTGCGGCCGTCGTCAAATGTGAGAGCATTGAGAGTTCTGAATCCGAAACCATACGGCAATGCCGCGCCGGTGAGATTATTCGTCGTAAATTTAATACTGCGATCGGCTCGCCCCTCAATATTGACGGAATCGGTAATTGCCAATTGCGTATAGAATTGTTGGGTCTGTGGGATATATGGCTGCAGACCGCTCGGTGCGACCAATTTGACCGGAATCGTCGTGAGATCAGCGGCGAAACGGATGGTGTCCATTCCGGGATTGAGATTCGACAAGAGAACGGCCTCGCGGAAGCTGAGATCGCCAGGGCTGTAATCTCCGTCGTCTTCCTCGTCCGTCACAGTGACGGTGAAAATTGCGGGCTGCAGTTCGGTGGAGCCCATATCCGCCGCAGCGCCGGTGACTCGTGCGAAACCAATGCCGCGGGTATCGGTCGTCAGGTTCAGAGGATTCGAACCGGCATCGATCGCCGGGCTGGTGGGCCGCAGGGACATCGAAGGAATGCGACCGCCCAGTACGTTCAACAATCCGAATTGTGGATCGACGATGCCATTCTGCTCGGCCGAACCGATGATGTTGCCATTCGCGTCGATCGAGAGGACCGAGATGCTGGCGGTGGCGCCGTCAGCGATCGCTTTGACATCAGGCACCGTGATACTCCAACTGCCATCAGCAGCAATTGTCGTACTGAGCGTGAAATTGTTATCGGTCGCGGCGTTGTCATCAGGGTCAATCGTGACACGCACGGTCATACCTGGCGTGCCGGTTCCACTGATGGTGGGTGTGGTGTCATTTCCGACCTGACGCACGTAGACATAGGGCTTGTCGGCCCCATTGGTCGCGATGCGCACCAAGCCACTGGTCGCAGCACTGACATTCCCCGCCCCATCTGTGGCAGTCGCCGAAACGGAGATAAACGTACGATTGCTGAAGGCGTTCTCGTCGGGAACAGCCACGGTCCAGTTGCCCTTGCCGTCGGCAGTGGTGATGAACACGAGCTTGTTGTTCGTCGAGCTATTGGCATCAGGATCAATGCTGAGCGTGACTGTAGCCCCAGCCTCAGCCGTACCGCTGAAGGTGGGAATTCCCGTCGTGCTGACACTGGGAATGGTAAGGTTCGGAGCAGTTGGTGCCGTCAGATCGACCTGGAACGTCTTTGCAGCAGAGACGGCCGAAACATTACCGGCCTGATCCGTCGCAGTTGCGGTGACTTTGGCAAGGGTTCCATCAGCCAATTCGGGTGTCAGCACAATACTGAAATAACCCGTCGCCGAGGCGGTCGTGGTGAGCGTTACGCTGTTATCAGTGCCGGAATCATTGTCCGGGTCAATTGTGAGCGTCACGAGCGAGTTGGGTTCAGCCACGCCTGCCAAAGTCGGAGTCCCCGAAGTCACCACCGTGCCGATGTAAACCGTAGGTACGCCGGGTGCCGACTGGTCAATCAGGAACTCACCGGTGATTGTAGAACTCTCGTTACCAGCGGCATCAACAGAGTGGATCGAGTAGCTCGGACGACTGCCGTTCAGCAGACCGACCGAAGCTGGCACGTCGATGGACCAGGAGCCGTCAGCCAGAGCTGTCGTCTCGAAAGTCACGCTGTAATTGAGGAACGTGCCGTTGTACGGATCAATTGTCAGACGAACGGTGTTGAGTGGCTCAGCCGTTCCGGTCAAAGTCGGAGTCGTGGTGGTGAATAGAGTCGAAATCGCCGAGCCCGGGGCGTTCGGCGCCGTTGAATCAACCGTGATAGACCCCGTCCGCGTGGTAACGCCACCCGCAACGATCGTGATACCGATGGTAGCTCCATCCGCGATCGCGTTCTCATCAGGGACGGTGATGCTCCAGATGCCATCATCATCGGCTTCGGTTTCAAACTTGACACTGTTCTTTGTGTTCGGGTCATTATCAAAATCGACGAATACATCGATATCAGAACCGGAGTAGGCAACGCCAAATATTCTCGGCGTTGAATCATTCGTCAGAGTCGGTGCCGTGATGGCTGGATCCTGGTCGTTGTAGGCTGGCTCAATGCGGCGCGTGGTTTCGACAACCTCACTGTTAACTCCACGATTATCCTTCGTCACCAAAGAGATCTTGATCGTGTTGCCAAAGATCAGCTTGTGCTCGGCCGGAACGCTGACAACCCAGCTACCATTCCCGTCGCTCGTCGTGGTCAGGACAAAACTATTGCTCGTGGCAGAGATGTTGTCCGGGTCGATCGTGAGATTGACCTTCACGCCCGGCGCCGCGCTCCCCCGGAACTCCTGCGTGGTAGACTGCAACGGGACGGTTTGCAGCGTCGGAGTGGAAGGCCCTGTGAGGTACACTTGGAAAATGCCCGTCGCTTCGCTGCTGACGTTTCCGGCCTCATCGCGAGCTGAAACGCTGTACTGGTAGACGTAGCCGGATTGATCACCGAGTGCTCGCTCTTGAGGAACGGTCGTGTTCCATGATCCGTCTGCTGCGGCAATCGCGGTTAGAGCAAAGTCTCCTCCAAACGGAGGCCGAATGCTGACCGTCACAGTGCTGCCTGGCTCGGCAAATCCTCGGAAGGTCGGCGTTGAGTTATTGATGATGGGCACCGCGTGGCCGAGCGTCGGCAAAACAAACAGCGGCTGCGTGGGTGAGACATTATCAACTCGCACAGAACCGTTGGCTGCCGCACTGGTGTTGCCCGTGGCATCGATAACCGTCACCGAGTAGCTGGCCGTGGCACCGTTGAGCAGCGCCTTATCGGCCGGAACATCGACGCGCCAATTGCCCTTGTCATTGCTGATGGTGGTCAGCGCGAAGCTGTTCGGCGTTGTCGCATCGCTGTCGGGATCAATGACGACAACAACCTTGCTGTTGAACTCAGCGGTTCCGCTAAAGGCGGGTGTCGAGTCCGTGGTGAACTGGGAGTCCGGCATCACCAGTACCGGAGCATTTGGAGCGGTGGCATCGATACCAATCTTCGTCGAGATCGACGGGCCACTGGCCAACCCCGAAGCATCACCGTTCATGATCAAACTGTTGCTCACGATTGAACCAACACCCACAGAGGGAACGATGCTGCTGATGACCGTGGCCGGACCGACGATTCCGCCCGAAGTCAGTGTGCTGTTACGAACGATCAAGTTGCCGGCGTGCGCATTACTGCTGGCGTTGGAGACGATCCCCGTTGTGAGCGTCGAATTGTCAATTGTTACCTGACCAGCACCGTTGATCGCGATCGGCGTATTCCCGAGGAACGAATTCTCGATCTGCAGCTTGGCACCCGCGTCGAGCGGCGCGTTGATGATATTTCCGCCACCGGAGTATGAGGTGCTAAACGCGACGCTGCTCAGCTTCGTGTTCTCGCGCGTCGTGAATCCCTGCAGCGTGTTCTGGAAACCCAAGCCCGAGATCTCCACGTTGATCTGGGCGTCAGGATTGCCATCGTCGATGTCAAAGGAAGGCAGCAGCAACTTGAGTTGGTCCGCACCCGGGCCGATGATCTTCAGATCCTCAAGAATTCGGTATGTGTAGCCTTGGAACAGATACAGTAACGAACTGCTGCGCAGGTCGATGGAGCCAGTCAGGCCCGGCGCGAACGTGATTGTGTCTGGTCCAGGACGCGCATTAGAGAGGCGGACGGCTTCAGCCAAGCTTAATTGACCTTCGCTCGTGTCACCATCCACTCCGTCGATCAACGTCGAAACGACGATCGGCTGCGGATTCCCAGTTTGCCGCT
Source organism: uncultured Planctomycetaceae bacterium (assembly GCA_964386705.1). Taxonomy (GTDB): domain Bacteria; phylum Planctomycetota; class Planctomycetia; order Planctomycetales; family Planctomycetaceae; genus AM-0621. The sequence goes on along the minus strand of CAYLTY010000062.1, from coordinate 2,112 downwards.
CGAACGCCCCGATATCCGGTCGACCGACAGCGCGGGCAAAGCCTGAACCGCGCTGATCGAACTGCGGCAACAGAGCAGGATCAGAGCCCCGGTCGATCACCGGGCTATCGGGCGCGAGTCCGTGCGTCGGAACAAGTCCGCCTTGAGTAACGGACAGCGGCAGCAAGCCAGCGTTGTTGCCGATCCAGTTCGAATCGAGTGTCTGATTGCTGCCGGAGACGACGAATGCGGTAGCACCGCTCGCAAGAACATTGTCGGTGACCAGATTGTTGGCGGCAAGGAACTGCGCGGGTTCCTCGAAGGCCACGATCGACACGGTTCCGGAACCGGAGCTGATCTTTGAATCGTTGTAGGCAAACGTGTTCGCAATCACGTTCGTGGCTGTATTCGGGAACGCCAGCACGCTGAGAGCAGAGCCACCCTGCCAGTCACCAGAGGTGATCGAGTTACCTGAGAACGTATTCTCGATCACGTTGAATTCGCTGCTGCCGTGCACGAACCCAAAAACGGCACCGCGGCTGCTTGCAACATTGTTGACGAATGTATTTCCGACAATGTTTGTCCGCGCTGTGCCATCGCCCGCATAGTAGATGGCACCACCATAGTTAGGGGTTTGATTTCCACGAACCAGACTCTGCGTCACATTGAGAGTGCCGCTATAAGCCTGCAAATCGAACGCCCCTCCGTTTCCCTGCAGCGACTTGTTGTTCTCGACATACATCGCGTCGAGAGTCGTCGTACCGCCGGCGTGAAACAACGACAATGCACCACCGCTGGAGTCAGACGTATTGTTTTCCAGGGACAGGTTTCGGGTAATGAGCGTTCCGTCAATGTTAGTCGCGTAGAGGCCACCGCCAAGCACGGCCCGATCAAAGTTGTGACGTCCGCCTATGGTCGCGGTCGCACTCGCACCGTAGTTGAACACCGCCATACCGCCGCCGACTTCAGCTTTGCTTTCCAGGGTGTTGATGCCGGACAGATCCGCCAGGCCGTAGTTGGCCAGATAGACACCACCACCAGACTTCGTGCCGAAACCGGAACTGACACCGGCCTGTGAGTAGCTGATGGAGTAAGAGCTGGTCTCAATTCGCCCGGTCGCTGCATTGGTGATGTAGAATGTCCCGCCGCTGAATCCCGCTGAGTTGCCGATCTTGGTGTGGCTCACACCAGAGGTGATACTCCCGCCGCCGATGAAGAGGCTGCCAGCATTGTTGATCCACATCAAGCCACCGTCATCGGTCGCCTGATTGACTCCACTGGTGACGCCGTTGAACGACCCACGCCCGTCGGCTGGAATATCAACCCACACCGCGCCGCCGCTCTTGGTCGCGATATTGTCGTCGAACGTGATACCGTTGAGCGTGAGGCTTTCCGTAGAACGAATCGCGCCGCCAAAGTCGGCTCGTCCGCCCATTAGAGCCAGCCCGTCGATGCGCACATCGAGAGCGTTGGAACTGTTGCCATCGTCGATATTGAAGAGTCGGCCGCTGCCACTGCCAATGATTTGCTGCGAACCGTCTCCATAAATGAACATCGACTTCGTAATCGTCAGCGGACTTTGCAATTGCCCCGGTGATGCCTGCAGTTGAATGCGGAACTGCCCGGACTCGGAATTCGCGAAATTAATGGCTTCCCGCAGCGTCGTCTGATTGTTTGACGGGTTTCCATCGTCCGTGTCGCCCGACTGATTGACGAACAGGAAATTCGTACTGACGAAGCCTGTAGGATTGCTCCATGCCGAACGTCGTCCAGCCGCATCAACGGTCTGTACGCTGATGATGTACGACTCACCCACAACCAGATCGCTCAACTTGAAGCTGTTGCCGGAAATCGCACCGCGCCCCGACGGAGTCCCGATTGTGAACACGTCTGAGCCGTGCTGCACGCGCAGGTTGTAGGTATAGGGCGACGATGCTGCGGCGGTGCCTGCCGGACTGCTCCAGTCGATGGTTGCCAGTGAACCGACAGCGGTCGCACCAAGCCGCGGCACGGTTGGCGGAGAGGTCGTCGCAATCGGCTGGAAATTCTCATAGACCTTATAGAAGGGCTGACCGTTCTGCTGGCCGGTGTAGAGCAGATCAACTCCTCTGCCACCAACCAGATTCGCCACAG
>CAYLTY010000061.1:0-37093 GCA_964386705.1 uncultured Planctomycetaceae bacterium | reverse complement strand
AGTTGGTTAGCTCCGGAATACGATTCATGGAATGACTAGCCTGCGTAGCTCAGTCATTCATTGACTGAGATTCTCGGCATAATGTCGCTGATTGTTCCGCAATCAGAACGGTCTGGTCACGGAGTGATCAGCGACACTCTCCACGCGGTTGTTCTGCTGGCGACTTCTTGGGAAGCTGCCGCAACGGACGGCGTCGTCAGAGATCCCAGAACCACGCACGGGAGTTCGCAATGGCTGCCTGGAAGAGCTTGTGTGATCTGCATCGCTCGCGGAGTCAGCAGTTGGGTGAGCGGGTTGCGCTGCGGTTTCCTCGACATGGGCTCTATCACGATATCTCCTGGACCGCGTATCGCCGTCAGGCCGATCGCGCCGCTGCCGGGCTGATGGCGCTGGGTATTCAGGCCGGCGATCGTATCGCGATCCTCTCTGAGAACCGTTTCGAATGGCTCATTGCCGATCACGCCATCCTCAGTTCCGGAGCGGCCGATGTGCCGCTGCATGCGCCGCTCGCTCCGGCCCAGGTGGCCTATCAGGTGGGTCACAGTGAAGCGCGCGGCATCATCGTCAGCGGTCAGTCTCAAGCGGACAAAGTCTTTCAAGTGCTGGACCAGTTGCCGCAACTGGAATTCATGATCTCGTTCGATGCGATCAAGCCGCCGCCGAATTGCCGCTTGCGCATGCTGACGTGGGATGGCTTGAGACATCTCTCCACCGACGCAGACATCCCGAAAGTGGTAGCCCGCGAGCAAGAACTCAACGGGCAGTCGTTGGCGACAATTATCTATACGAGCGGCACGACAGGGCATCCCAAGGGCGTGATGCTCACTCATGAGAACCTGCTCTGTAACGCCGATTCAACGGGGGCGATTTGTTACCTCAGCAGCGATGTCGTGCTGATGAGCTGGCTGCCGTATAGCCATATTTATGCTCGCACCGTCGACCATTATCTCACGACCATCACGCAGATGACGGTGGCCTTGGCGGAGTCCGCTGACACCCTGCTTGGAAACATCCGGCAGGTCCAACCGAACTGGCTCACAGCGGTGCCGCGAGTCTACGAGAAGGTCTGGAACAACATCTCAACGCTGCCGTTGGAAGCTCGCACCAAGGCCCTGCAATCGATCTTCGGTGGCGGCATGCAACAACTGACGTCCGGCGGAGCGCCGCTGCCGCGCTACATCGCCGACGGTTTTCTAGAATCGGGAGTGTTGTTGCTCGAAGGTTACGGTCTGACTGAATCATCTCCCGTCATCGCGTTCAACAGCAGCAAGCACTATCGGCTCGGTTCAGTCGGCCTGCCGCTGCCAAATGTTGAGGTTCGCATCGCGGACGATGGCGAGATCCTGACGCGCGGTCCGCACGTGATGCGCGGCTATTGGAAGAACGACGAAGCGACCGCTCAAACCATCATTGACGGCTGGCTGCATACGGGCGACGTGGGGCGAGTCGACGCAGACGGATACCTCTATATCACCGATCGCAAAAAGGATTTGTTCGTCTCATCAGCGGGCAAGAACATCGCGCCGGCGGAACTCGAACGGCTGCTGTGTCAGGACGAGTACATCGACCAGGCGGTCGTCTATGGCGATGGTCGACAGTTCGTGTCAGCGTTGCTGGTGCCGAACTTCGAGAAGCTGACAGCTCAAGCCAAGCAGCTTGGCTGTGCCATCGAGACGGCGGGCGACTTTATCACCACGCCGCAGATCATCGAGTTCTTGACTCAACGTGTCGCGGTGTTGAATCGTCAGGTCAGCCAGCCTGAGCAGATCAAGAAGTTTTTGATTCTTGCCAGACCGTTTCAAGTCGCAGATGACGAGCTAACGGCAACGCTGAAGGTGCGTCGCAGGTTCATCATTCAAAAGTATGAACACGACCTCGCCGCGCTGTATGCGACTACGTCTGCGGATGCTTCTTGTGCCAGTCGGTGAGCTCCTGATAGCGCACGCCTAGAGCCAGCAGCACGTTCTCATCGAACGCGCGACCGATGAACTGCAAGCCGGTCGGCATGTTGCCTTCACCGAAACCATTAGGCACCGACAACCCCGGCAAACCGCAGCCGTTTGTTGGACCGCCGAGATTCTCAGCTCGGAAGCCCTTGCGATACTCGGGCCACGGAACGTCATTTGGATACGCGACCGTTGCTAATGTCGGCGTGACCACTGCATCGAACGGCGCCAAGGCCGCATCGAGGGCCTTCTGCATCTTGGGACGAATCCGCAACGCGTTGATGTAGTCCTTCGCGGGAATGACCATCTGCGAGTGGATGCCCCAGTGATCTTCCTGCGCGGTCATCTCCCAGATATCACCGGCCGTAATCAATCCTTCATGCGCGGCCGCGGCTTCGCAGTTGAGGATCGTGGCGGTGACTTCGTTCCAAGGCAGGTCGGGAAGTTCGAACTCACTGATCGTCGCAAACTGCTGCAGCACTTCGAGCGACTTCTCGAAGTTGTCTTTCACTTCGGGTTGGGCTTTGTCAGCACGCTCCTTGAGCACACCGAGCTTGAAGCCGTCGCGCTTCAGTTGCCCCTTCCAGTAGGCGTACGGTCGCTCGCTGGAAGTGGCGTCGAGCGGATCTGCCCCCGCGATGGCATTCATCACCAGACCGCAGTCATCGGCCGTGCGGCACATCGGTCCAAGCTTGTCGAGCGACCAGCTCAACGCCATCGCCCCGTGCCGACTGATTCGCCCGTATGTCGGTCGCAGCCCGGCCAATCCGCAGAAGCCCGCGGGCGTCATGATCGAACCCCAGGTCTCAGACCCGATCGCAAACGGAACCAAACCACCGCCGACGGCCGAGCCTGGCCCGGTCGACGATCCACCGCTCCAGCGCTTGGTGTCCCACGGATTCAAGCCGGGACCAGAGAACGACGCGTTGGCCTGGACGTATCCCAGCCCACCCGCGATCTCAACCATCGCCAGCTTCGCGGCGAGCACCGCTCCTGCATTGCGCAATCGCACAATGACCGTCGCATCAAGATCCAGCATCTGGTCTTTTAACGGTGCCGCGCCCCACGACGTCGGGATACCCTTCGTCGCCAGCAAGTCCTTCGCACCGTAGGGAATGCCATGCAGCAAACCTCGGTCTTTACTAGCAGCCAGCTCGGCATCGGCCTGCTTGGCCTGCTGCAGAGCCAGATCACGAGTCACCGTCACGACCGCATTCAGCTTCGGTCCGATGCGATCTAGACGCTCGAGAAAGAATTCCGTCAGTTGCACCGAAGTGACCTCGCGAGCACGCAGCTTCGCGGCAAGTTCTCGGACGGACAGAAACGCAGTGGCTTCGGGCAGCATAGGGCATCTCACGAATCAGCCATTCGTCACTCACGACGCGCACGGAGTGCTGAGATACGACATCAGAATCACCGTCCGAGAGAAAAGCCAGCGGACTCGCAACACAGGGCCACGGGGGCCACCACAGCTGTGTCATGAAAAAAAGCGGAGCGATGAAACTCGTCAACGAGTTCATCGCTCCGCTTCTTAGTTCACACGGCAAGCCCGAGACGCTTACTTGGTGCCCAGCACCTTATCGATTGTCTCTCGCAACACCTTGCCTGAGTTCTGCAAGGCCATCTTCTCTTTCGGCCACAGATCGATCTCGATGCAGCCCAGCACACCTTGGCGTCCCATCACCGTCGGGACCGAGATCGCAACGTCCTTCAAGCCGTACAAGCCGGTCTGCAGTGACGAGACCGGCAGAATGCGTTGCTGATTCAGGGCGATGCTGTGAATGACGTCGGCGATGGATGCACCGACCGCGAAGCCCGCGCCGCCCTTCTTTTTGATGACTTCCGCACCGGAACCGCGAGTCTTCTTCTCGACTTCGGCAATCAACTGGCTGGTGACCGTCGGGAATTTTTCGAGTGGCAGACCCGCGATTTGAGCGTTGGACCAAATTGGAACCATGCTGTCGCCGTGCTCACCGAAGATGGTGACCTGCACTTGAGTCGGCGGAACTTCGAGCCGCTGAGCCAGCATGCTGCGGAGCCGAGTGGTATCCAGCACGGTACCCAGGCCGATCACCTGGCTTGGCGGCAGGCCGAGTTCCTTGATCGCCAGGTACGTCAACACGTCGACGGGGTTTGATACCACAAAGACGATGGCGTCCTTCTTATACCCGTGCTTCTTCACGTCGGCCAAAATGCCGCGGAACAGAGCCACATTGCGGTTGATGAGATCCAGCCGACTCTCATCCGGCTTGCGACGCAGGCCAGCAGTGATACAGATGACATCGCTGTCCTTCACGTGCTCGGTGCCGCCGAACGTAATCTTCTGATCGCTGATCAGCGAAGCGCCGTGCAACAGGTCCAACTGCTGACCTTCGGCCAGCTCCTGATTCACATCAACCAGAGCGATCTCACGGACGATGCGTCCATACTGCAAGGAACTCGCGGCGCAAGAACCAACCAGTCCGCCACCGCCAATAATACTAACCTTCATCTGCTATTCCTTCGCGAATCGACAGTGATTGTACCGTTGTGAATTACTTACCTAGCGCGGCGAGCACTTGCTCGGTGATCAATTTTACAAGGGCTTCGCTGTCCGGAGCGCCAGCCGCTGGTGTCGGAGCTTTGCCGCCGTCGTAGGTTGGCTTCTGCAAGTAACCTGGGTACGTTGGAGCTTGTTCGAAGGCACAGGACTCAGGAGCGGCTTCTTTGTAGCCATCTCGCAAAGCACTGTTGCCGCAGAGATCGCAGTTCTCGACGTGGAAGCGTGGATCATCGAAGCCCAGCTTCTTCTTGAGATCCAACAATTCGCGAGACTTACGCTCGTCGAGATACTCCACATGGCCGAGTTGCTTCGCGAGCAACAGGATGCGGCAGTAAGCGTCGAGGATCTCGGTCTTCCAGTAGGCCTCTTCGAGGTTCTTACCGAAGCTGACGGTGCCGTGATTTGCCAGGATAATGGTATTCACGCCCGGCTTGATAAACGGCACGACGGTGTTTGCGAACGCATTTCCGCCCGGCGTCTCATAGGGAGCGATTGGAACTTCACCCATGAAGACTTCAATTTCCGGCAGAATGCACTGTGGGATCGGCTCGCGAGCAACCGCGAACGCCGTAGCGTGTGGCGGATGGCAGTGAACGACCGCCTTCACTTCAGGCGAGGCTTTCATGATAGCCAAGTGCAACAACACTTCGCTGGTGCGCTTACGCTTGCCTGCGATCTGCACGCCTTCCATATCGACGGCACAAATATCATCGGCCGTCATGAAGCCTTTGCAGATCATCGTGGGTGAGCAGAGCACTTCGTTCTCGCCGACGCGAATGGAGATATTTCCATCGTTCGCGGCTGCGAAGCCTTTGTTGTAAACGCGGCGTCCGATTTCGCAGATCTCTTCTTTGAGCTTCCGGTCGTTGATACCGCTATTCCACTTGTTGACTGACATTCGCAAGTTCCTTGTTAGACCTGATCGACTTCGATGTATTCCAGAATCGCCGCGTTATAAGCGTCGATGGGTTTCTCATTCGGATGGAATGGAGCAGCCGCTTCGGCACCTTCGCTCACTCCAATCTTGTGTCCTTCACTGCTTCCCAGCTCGTCATAGACCACGAACGGTTCACCACGACCAGCCGCGTCGCCTTGCAATCCTTTGTGATCTAATGGAGCGACCAGCTTCCACATCGCTCCGCGCAAGGACGGATGACACCGATTCAGTGTCACTCGACCAATCACTTCAGCGATTCGCATGGCTCACTCCTTCCACAATTATCCTGCAATCAATCTCGCCATTCTCAGCAGCTCGAAATCGTTCTTCGACAACGCCGATATGACATACACATTCGCCTGCAGCGACTTTCGCACACGCTCGATATCTGCCACCGAGCCGACGACCGCTGCCCGCACTTTCTCGTTTCGATTCGCCAGACAAGCCACCTTCTCGGGTACACCTGAGAACACGAGGCTGACTGCTACTCCCTGATCGACTGCCTGAATTGCCTTGGCCACAGCGTCCTCGGTGGAACTCGCAGCCTCGGTCTTCCAACCACTCTCACTCGACTTGCCTAATTCTTCACAGACTCGCGTCGCGATCGGGCAATTGCTTGGAAAAATCGCCTGATTGTTCGCCCGCGCCGTCGGCAATTTGGAACTCAAAGCGACCCGTCGCAGTTCGACCTTGTTATGCCGCAACCAGTCTCTGGCCGACGGCGTCACAATGGACTTCGCTCCGACTTCGATGACGGCCTGCCCCCGTGCCTTCTCGGCCAGCACAGACTCAGTCACGACTGAATCTGTCAGGATCAGGTTCGTCGTCGCTGGCACCTCGTTGCGCGGCGCGGCAGCGGCCATGAGTTTCCTCATGACTTCAGCGACGACTCGTTCAACAAGGACTGCCTGGTTCAATCTTGAATTCCGATCACTACCCAACGAACAGGTGTATTATTCGACGCCATGATCTCGCGAACGTACTTACCATCGCTGCTGATCATCACTCGATCACCGCGACCGCCGCCAAGACTATCAATCGCCAGCACCGGCTCGCCGTCGGCCTTATCCTGCACTCCGAGCGGCTGCACGATGAGCAGCTTCCACCCTTGCAGAGTGGCGTGCTTAACCGTGCTGGTCGCTCGACCGATGACTTTTGCGAGTTGCATGATGTAATCCTGACGTGCCCGGCTTAGATAATTCGCAGATCATCCACGAGCACACAGCGACGCTGACGAGTAAACGTCAGAGGATTCGTCACGCCTTCGCCGGTAGGAGTCGCGATGCTGAAGCTCAAGTAGCCTTCGCCGCCGAGTCCCAGTCCCGCACCGCAAGGTCCGTTCTTGACGAAGATGGTGGTCTCCATCGCCCGGCCCATCTTGGTCATGTTGCGAACATTGCGGGTATGAATGAGGCTCGTATGTTTGAAACCATGCTCGTGTTCGAGAGCTTGCTCAATCGCGTGATCGGCATTCTTGGCTCGCACGAAGGGCACGAACGGCATCATCTGCTCTTCAGGAACGAACGGGTTCGATTCATCCGTTTCGCCATAGAGAAGTTGAGTATTCGCTGGGACTCGCACACCGATGAGTTCGGCCAGGAAGGAAGCGTCTCTGCCGACAAGATCTCGGTTCAAGCCCCAGTGGCCGCCCGCTTCTTTCGGGGGCGAGAACGCCAGCTTCGACAGCGTGTCAATCTGCGACGCGTTGAGGCGGTAGCCGCCGTGGTTGCCCATCGCGTTGAGTAGTTGATCGAAGATTGAATTGACCGCGAAGACTTCCTTCTCGCCAATGCACAACAAATTGTTGTCGTAAGCGCCACCGGCGATGATGGACTTCGCGGCGTTGTCGATGTCAGCGGTTTCATCGACGACAACCGGAGGATTTCCGGGGCCGGCAACGATCGCTCGCTTGCTGCTGGCCATGGCCGCTCGAGCCACAGCAGGACCACCCGTCACGCAGATCAACTTGATACCGCGATGCTTGAAGATCTGATCGGCAGTTTCGATCGTCGGCGTTTCGACGATCGTGACCAGGTTCTCGAGCTTCGTCGCAGCGTAGATCGCCTTGTTGAAGCGACGCACACCTTCCGCGGCAATGCGTGCTCCACTCGGGTGAGCGTTCACGACCAGCGTATTACCACTGGCGACCATATTCACAAAATTACAAGCCAGCGTCGGCAGGGAGTGCGTTACCGGAGTGATGGCTCCAATCACGCCGAACGGAGCGTACTCAGTCACGGTGAGTCCGTTGTCACCGCTGACCGCATCGCACTTCAGGAACTCCATGCCCGGCACGCGCTTGATGATCTGCAGTTTTTCGATTTTGTGATCAAGCCGCCCGATCTTCGTTTCGGCGAACTCAGCCTTACCGAGTTCTTCCGCCTGATCGAAGCACATCGTCTTCACGGTTTCGATGGCCTTCGCTCGGTCGGTCAGCGGTGCCGAGTTCAGCTTCTTGAACGAGTCATTCGCAGCCGCGACGGCTTCGTCCACAGTCTTGAAGACGCCCCAGTCGCCGTTGCGATGGTTGCCGTTATTACCCCCGAAGCCATTCGACTTCGAAAGCTGGGCCAGCACCTCTTGAACCACGGTGCGGATAGTTTGTTCGGTCGATGTAGTCATTTGAACTCGTTCAGTATTTCAGTATCAGGATTTGCTCGCTTCGCGCCGGTAATCCCGAGAGAGGGAGCTTTGATTCATTCTGATAATTTGTCTATCACGCGGCTGATTGTCCGCGTTCCAGGTCTATCAATTCTTGTTGTTGTCGAATCCAGGTTTCGATTCCGTCCTTGCTGGGAAAGCTGCTGGCAACCATCGCCAGACACGCACCGGCGAAAGCCAGCGACCACCACTGACCTTCGATCATGTAGCAAATCAGATTGAAGAACGCGGCTCCTTCAGGCAGTGCTCCACTAACGATGAGTCGCGCTTGATACACTCGCAGCAAGCGGTCTGCTTCAGTCTTTGGTCCGGGGATCGTCATGACCTCCGGTCGCCCTTGGATAATCGCTTTACGTGCGCCGCTCGCCATGGCGGTTCGCACCACTTGCCTGGCAACAAGCACCGTGGCGCCGAACATCAACCCGACCCAAGCCATCATGACTTCGACAGGCTGCTTCTCCCCATCCATTCGTAAGAACACCACCACCGCGCCGAACGACATCACGCCCATGCACAATGCGAACACAATAATTCGCATCGCTCGTAGGGACTGATCGAAGTAGGGCTGGGTTGGTCCGTGGTCCACGACAGATCACTTGCCTCCGAAGACGTTCTTCCCCTGCACTTCCACGGTATCAACGATGCCGATAATGGCCGCGTCGATGGGTAACTTCTTGGTCTCTTCCGTGAAGCGAGCACTGGAACCCTGCACGATCAGGACTGTCTCGCCCTCTCCTGAGCCGACGGTATCAACGCAGATAAATGTTCGACCCGTGCCTTTCAGGCTGCTTTGATCCTTCTCGTCAACGCGCAACGGCTCGACGATGAGCAGCTTTTGACCGCGCATCGAATCGACCTTTTGCGTGCTGACCACGCTGCCTGTGACTCGTGCCAAAAACATGACTGCGTCCTAACTTGTAAACCCGCTGCCCTAGACCGTAGGACGGACAATCCTGTCCGTCTTTGCTGCGGCATGCGTTTCGACGGACAGGATTGTCCGTCCTACAAAACTGCTTACTTGCTACCGACAGCTTCGACTGTCTGCCTCGCGACGACGATTTCTTCATTCGTCGGCACAACCCAAATCTGTGTCTTGCTGCCGGCAGCGGAGATGCAGGCTTCGCTGCCACGCGCCACGCTGGTGTTCTTGCTACCGTCGAGCGAGATACCAGCCCACTCGAGATCGCGACAAACACCTTCTCGAATCACCGTACTGTTTTCACCAATTCCGCCCGTGAAGACGATCGCATCCGCACCGCCGAGTACCACCAGGTAAGAACCCAGGTATTGGCGGATCGACGCGATAAACACCTTCAAGGCGAAGTCAGCTCGTTCGTGTCCCCTCGCGGCCGCTTCTTCCAAATCTCGCACATCGCCGCTGAGACCGCTTAGTCCCTGCAGGCCGCCGTTCGAGGACATTTCTTCCAAGAGCTGGCTCATCGACTTACCACTCAACCGCATCAGCAACGGGAAAGCGTAAGGGTCGAAATCGCCGACTCGATTATTATGTAGCAGTCCGGTCTGAGGACTCAGGCCCAGACTGCAGCTCATGGACTGTCCGTTCTTCTGGGCGCACAGCGAATTGCTACCGCCCAGATGACACGAGATCACCTTCAACTCACTGCGACCCATCAGTTGAGCGATCCGTCCGCCGATATAGCGGTGACTCGCCCCGTGAAAGCCCCAACGCTTGATTTCATACTGATCCTGCCACTCGTAAGGCACCGCATAGGCGCGATACTCGGCGGGAATCGTTTCATGAAATGCCGTCTCGAACGCCGCTACCAGCGGAATCTGCGGGAACGCTTTGCGAAGCTGACGCATCGCTTTGGCGTACGGCGGATTGTGAGCCGGAGCTACGTCCGCCAGTTCTTCCATGCGGTCCAGGAGTTGATCGTTGACAACCTTGATACCGCCCATTTTCCCCGCGAACACCGCCTTGAATCCAATTCCCGCCAGCTCGGACGCGTCCTTCAAACAACCCCGCTCGGGATGAGCAAGTTGCTCCAGACACATGCTGACAGCGGCCGCGTGATCCGCGATGGGTTGCTTCCGGTCTTCCCGAAAGGAGCCGATTTCGACGAAGCACGCACTCTCAGCACCGCCGATGCGATCAATTCCACCGCGAGCCAACTGGGTCTCGGTGGTCATGTCGTACAAGCGATACTTGAAGCTGGTAGAACCCAGATTCGCGACGAGGACTTTCATATCCAGGGACCTCCGTGAATGGATGACTCCACTGCGACCCGCAGAGGAATTTTTAGATGAACGCGGCCATCAAGCTCGCTTCAGGACGCGGGATCACGTGAGCCGAAACCAGCTCGCCCACTTCCTTGGCAGCCGCAGCACCAGCATCAACAGCGGCTCGGACCGAACCGACGTCGCCACTGATCACGGTGGTAATATACGCACCACCAATTTGGATTTGCTTCACCAGCGAAACGTTAGCTGCCTTCAGCATGGCGTCCGCTGCCTGGATCTGAGCCGTGAGACCACGAGTCTCGATCAAACCGATTGCTTCACCCTTCATGAGACGTATTTCCTTTTGGACCACGGGCTGCGGGACAACAACAGGTGCCAGAGCGGTGGTTTCGACGATAACTGTTGGTAACGAAACTGGAGCGATTGATACCTTTTTGACGGGGGTATCAACCGTCGCAGCCGGAGCTGCGGATTGCCTGGCGCGAGTCGCGCGCTTCACCGTCGCCTTGCGTGCTGGTGCTGGCTGCGCGGGGGCAGCTTTCTTAGCAGCAGGCTTGGATTGGCTGGCTTTTCGACCACGTGCTTTGGCCATTTGAATTCCTTTGGATCGAGGGCCAACGACTGGTATCAACGCTGTTGGTCAGCGTTCCAGACGCTTGGCTGCGAACCACAATTAGGACACAGCACCGGCGCTGGCACCCTTGGCCTTCGGCAGAACGCTGGCCAATTCCTCGTGCGGACGTGGAATGACCTGCACGCTGACGACTTCACCGAGCTTGCTGGCGGCCGAAGCACCGGCGTCGATCGCAGCCTTCACAGCGGCGACGTCACCGACGATGAACGCCGTGACCAGACCGCTGCCGACCTTCTCCCAACCGACCATCTGGACGTTGGCGGCCTTGAGCATCGCGTCGATGCCTTCGATCAGGCACACCAGGCCTTTCGTTTCAATCATTCCCAAAGCTTGCGAAGCTGCCATTCTGAAGTCTCCCCTGGTAATAGGACTTGGTAACTGAGGTGCCTGAGGTTCGAGAGCGACTACTTGCGGAGTGGGTATCACTTCCACAGGAGTTGCTTGAGTCTCGGCCTCGGGCTGAATTATTTCCGGCGTGCTTTCGGCAGCAGTGACTGCCTCGGCAGGCTGGGTGGTATCCTGAACTTTCTTAATTCTGCGTTTCGTTGTTTGAGTATCAACTTCGGGCGGAACGTCAACGGCATCCGCGAACAAACTCAGTTGTCGCGGATCAGGCTTGTGAGGTTGTTCAACTTCCTCAGTCATTCCGACGCCTTAGATTTCCGTTGCTTTGCTGATGTAGGACGGACAATCTTGTCCGTCTCCTTTGCTCGTTCTCAATTCGACGGACAAGATTGTCCGTCCTACAAATGAGTATTAGTGAGGCTTGCAGGTCCCGGCTCCCTGGCAGCCGCAACCACAGTCCTCGTGCTTCTTGTGAAGTAGTTCGACGTGCGTGGCCGCGTCCAGGTGGCAGGCATTGCCTTCGTCAGTATCAATATGCACTTCGAGGCGGCACTTCGGCTCGAAGCGGACGACGAGATCTTCCAACACCGTCGTGCAGGCGGGCGAGACGATGCGCAGATCCATCTTGTCGCCGGCTTTGACTCCGAAGTACTCGAGGTCCGCAGGTCCCATATGCACGTGCCGCTGAGCGCGGATAACGCCAGCTTGGAGTTCAACAACGCCTTCGGGACCGACCAGCACGCAACCGGGCGTATCGCGATGATCGCCGCTGATGCGGACCGGAGCATCAATCCCCAGCGAGATCGCATCGGTGAAGGCGAGTTCAACTTGAGTGGGGCGAACCGGGCCGAGCACGCGCACTTCGGGCAGCATGCGGCGGCGAGGTCCAACGACCATCACCGTCTGCTTCGCCGCGAAGTAGCCCTCTTGGTAGAGCATCTTGTGCGGTTCGAGTTGTGCACCTTTGCCGAACAGGATTTCAACGTGTTCCTGCGACAGATGCACGTGGCGGGCAGAGACATTCACCACCAGCGGGTTGGGCTTCACGCGCTGAGGCCCCAGCTTGCTGGTGAGCACCTGCCGAACAATGCGTTCCACGTCCGAGCGATTGAGTGTGGCTGTCATAAGGCTGATAAATAATTATTGAGTATTGAATTTGAGCGGCGACAGCGTGAGCGGGCTCACGACTGGTGTTCGCCACAGCAGAGATCTGGCACGGAGAGGATTCAACTAAATTGAGGCACCCACCGATTCGTTCGCGTGCGCCCCGACGATCACGACTTCGACACCAGCCGCTTCCAGCCGCGACTGCCATTCATCCGTGATTCCGTCATCCGTGATTACGCGGTCGACTTCTTCCAGTGAGCACAGGTGACACAGTGCCGACCGACCGAACTTCGTACTGTCAGTAACAACCCAGACTTCGTCCGCGGACGAAATCATCTGCCGCTCGGTCTCCACCAGCAGTGAATTGCTGTTGAACAGACCGCGTTCCGTCAGGCCTCCGACACTCATAATTAGTCGACGCGCCTGAATCCCCTTCAGGGCCTGCACTGCGATGGCTCCCAGTGCGACGCCCGTCTTGGGATACACATAGCCGCCGATCGCGATCAGTTCGATCGACGGTTGATTCACTAACAAATTGACGATCGGAATCGAGTTCGTCGCCACGGTCAGTGAGCGACCAACCAACTGCCGAGCCACTTCCAAAGTGGTCGTTCCGCCGTCCAGCAGCACGACCTCGCCGTCACCGATCATCTCCGCGACCGATTGGGCGATCTCCTGCTTCTGTCGCAGCGATTTGACTTTCCGCTCCTCGAACGTCGTGATGGATTCCCCGATGTACGAAGCTCCACCTCTCGTCTTGCGAACCTGGCTGATTCCGTCGAGATACTCCACATCCCGCCGCGCCGTGGACTCACTCACCTGAAAGTGATCGCACAACTGTTGAAGCGATACAAATCCTTGCTGCTCAATGAATTCCAGAATCCGTTGTCGTCGTTGATCCAGCAGCATTATACCACTTCCGGAGCCGTCATAGTCTTCCCAGTTGCCGCCAATTCTGCTTCTAAGACGAACCGACTTCAACCGCTCAGACGCAAAACTTTCCACAATCCTTCACGATTCGTCACGCGAACGGCGCAGATTGGGGAAAATCTGAGGGCAAAACACCTGAAGACTACCACGTGTCCGGCCGAAGGCGGGAATTCCGGGGGGAGGAAAGACAGAAAAGTTGGAGAAGACGGATTGAGAGGTCTCAATGCACGGGCTGAGCCGATCCGAGCGACGCGGGGAAGACGTCCCAAGCCGGAACCGGCGGTTGGGGCTTCCATTCCGCGGCTGGGCCGATGATCTGGTCATAGTGCGGTCCGCGGCGGATGAATACGGCGGCTTGCGAGTCTCGATAGACGCAGCCCCAGTCCTCGCGTCGTGTGAGCCAGCGATCAGGGGCTCCGCCCGCAGGCAGCAGGGCCGCATTTGTTGGATGCTCGTCGATCATCGGAGTCCGGTCCCGCGATTCGTTCGCACGCTGCCATTCGAGAAACTGCTGCTCGATCTTCTCGGGATAGACCGTCCGGTAACGGCCATCAAAAGCCACTTTGGTCTGCGAGTACGAATGCCAGATGATGAACTGTCCCCAGCCATAGTCCGTCAGTACGTTGCCACAGATTTCGTGCTCATCCATGAATCGCAACGCGGCGACCGGCATGCCGGGGACCTGACCACGGCACTCGACGGCAATCTCCCAGGGCCGCACGCCTTCTCGCCACAAGTCGCGTGACGCCCGGGCCTGAATTCCCAACAGGAACGCGCAGGCCGCGAGGACAGCGAGTACTCGCGGCAGCCTGTTAGCCGGGCGACTCCAGCGTTCCGTCAGTTGCGGAAACAGGCTCCGCAGTGCGTCGTCAGTCGCTGCAGGCAAGAGAATCAAAACCGCGATGCTCAAGAGCGCCACGTGCCTGAGATGCAAGACCGCCTGCAGGCAGACCACAGCCAGAACAGCTACGTCGATCCATTGCCAGCGGCGCGACCGCCCGAGAGCTAACGCGACGATCAGGAACGGCACACAGGGCACCGGCGCCAGACCAATCGCCCAGACGGGCTGCCATTCACGCACGAACTGCTCGGTGATGAGATGCTGCCACAGCATCAGGTGCAACTGGTGCATGTCGGGATTGAGCAGGGTTGCGAGACAGGCCATCAGGCTGACGGTCTGCAGTTGACGCGCCGCGGGCTGCAACGTCGGATCGCGCCGCCCGCGCCAGGTCGCACCGACCACGAATACGCCCAGAACGCCAATCCCGGCCAAGAAGCCGCCATGCAGATTGGTCCAGACAGCCGTCAGCGGCACCAGACTCCACAGCTTGATGTCAGTGAGTTCATCGGAGGTCGCGACCGCCAGCGGTTCGCTGCTGCTGGTGTCATCCCACCAAGACCGGAGCACCAGCAGAAACACCGCAAACAAAGCGAACGTTGCGAGTTGAGGTCTCACAAAGACGACGAAGTCGGACAGCACTTCGGCGTTGAACACCAGCAGAAACAGCCCTGCACCCAAGCCGATCGACGCGCGACGCAATGCCATCGCGACGACGATCCAGAGAATCAGCACCCACGCGTTTCGCCACGCAATCAAGCCGATGTTGCGATGATCAAGCCACAGCCAGCCCATGAAGTATTCGGTCAGCCA
This sequence comes from uncultured Planctomycetaceae bacterium, assembly GCA_964386705.1. Lineage (GTDB taxonomy): Bacteria > Planctomycetota > Planctomycetia > Planctomycetales > Planctomycetaceae > AM-0621. The sequence goes on along the minus strand of CAYLTY010000061.1, from coordinate 22,138 downwards.
TTCGTGATTGATCCAGGGGGCGCCGCGCGCTGTATAGGAGTAAGGATCCGCAGACTCGGTCAGCATTCCCGACTGCACGCAGCGCAACCCGTAGAAGGTGTGCCCCCACAAGTCCGGGTCTGCCAGGGTCGTGCCGCACAGATAAATCAGGGACACCAACCACGCCGTCCCCAGCAACCAGCCGCGACTTTGAGGTCGATCGACGGTGACCGGTTCAGAGCCTTCGTCGGCAGAGACAACGTCAGCGTCTTCGTCTTCAGACTCGTCCGGGGCGGCTGCGTCGTCAGTGCTCATCACCACTCCGCTAGTCCATGATGCCGTAACGCACGATGCACCACAGAGCCTTCAGGCCGTCCTTCCAGGTGATCTTCTTACCCTGCTCGTAGGTGCGACCGGAGTAGCTGACAGAGATTTCATAGACGCGGAAGTGGTGTCGCGCGACGCGGGCGGCGAGTTCGGGCTCGATACCGAAGCGAGCCTGAGCCAACTTCGGGCCGATGGCGTCCACTACCTCACGTGTGAAGAGCTTGTAGCAGGTCTCCATGTCGGTCAGGTTCAGGTTCGAAAAGCAGTTGGACAGCGTCGTGAGCCCTTTGTTAGCGACGTAGTGCCAGAAGTAGAGCACGCGATGCGGTTGATCGCCCAGGAAGCGACTGCCGAAAACGACGTCAGCCTGACCTTCCACAATCGGACGCATCAACCGGGGATATTCAGCGGGGTCGTATTCCAGATCCGCGTCCTGAATCAGCGCGATCTGCCCGCGCACGGCACCAAAACCGGTCTTCACGGCGGCACCTTTGCCGCGATTGACTTCGTGATAGATGAACGTGATCCGGTTGTTATCTGGCAGAGTCTGCCCAGCCAGGGCGGCTTTGGCCACGCGGTCGCGCTCTTCGTCTTCCAGTTTCTTCAGCATCTCGCGAGTGCCGTCGCGGCTGCAGTCATCAATCAGAATGATCTCTTTGCGGACCGGCACAGCCTGCACGCGCTTGAGGATCTCATGAATCGTGTCGCGCTCGTTGTAGACGGGAATGACAACCGACAGCAGCGTCTCGGGCGGAATGGCATAGAAGCCCAGCTGCTTGCAGGCAGCTTCGCCCAAAACTTTCCGCAACGAATCGAACCAGGGTTCAGAGTAAGGCAGTAGCTCCGCGTGCGCGTTGTGCGTCAGGTCGGCGATCGAATCGGTCATTCAGCTGGCTCCAGAATGCAATGGACGGCGGCAGTCTATTCGCGAACCGGAGAGGTACCAACCTCGGAAGCCCGGGCTGAATCGTGCAGCGGCGTTGCGTTTGGATACAGCCGGGAGCTCTAGCGAATTCGGCTTAACTCGCAGATTTGGTTTCGCGATTCACCGACTTGGATGCGTAAAGGGCGAATCAGAAGCCGCTCTCCGTTGCCACCTGTCATCAAGGCCAGCTTTTGACCGACGCCTGGCTCCTGCAGGCTGGTGCTCGCCTTGGGCCTGCCTTTTGCAGTTCCCGCGACGCATTTAACTGAGATCGGAAAGAACTCGAACGGAACAAGACCACTCAGCGCCAACGGTCAAACAAATCGCTGAACGTCCGGCGTCCTTCGGCAAAACAGTGATTTTGCAAGACCGGTTACTGCGGTCAGGAAGTTGCTCGTTAAGCTATGCCCTCAAAGGGATTGGTACGCCCGCCGTTCCCTGCAGAGACATCAATTGTCGTGGAGCAAATTGGCTTGCGACGCCTTTCAGTGCCACTCGTGGAGGATGCGAGAGATGCCTCGAAAGCTCATCATTGATGCGGATCCAGGAATCGGGGATGCGTTGGCTATCGCGCTGGCAGCCATTGATCCAGCGGTGGACCTGATTGGTGTGACAGCGACCGCCGGCTGCATTTCTGGTCAGCTGGCGACTCACAATATCTTGGCTGTGACCGAATCCGTGGACCCCAGCCGGTCTCCGCGGCTGGGCGGCTCAGACCTGCCCCGGCCAGACTTCGGCAAGATTGGTCATCTGGGATTCATGGACCCGGTGTCGTTGCAGGGCAACTACGGCCTGGGGGGTGTCGAGTTGCCGTATGCCAGGCTGCACAACCAGCATGAATCGGCCAAAGTGCTGGTCGATCTGGTTCGGAACCATCCTCACGAAGTGACGATCCTGACGCTCGGTCCGCTGACGAACGTCGAGCGGGCGATTGATCTCGCTCCGGATTTCCTCACGCTGGTCAAAGAGCTGGTGTGTTGCGGTGGAGCGATCAGTGGTGGTGGAGATGCGACAGCCGCCGCCGAGTTCAACTTCTTTGCGGACCCGTCGGCGGCTCAACGCGTCTTGAGAGCGCCGGCCACAAAGACACTAGTGCCGCTCGACGTCTGCAACCGGCTCATCATGAGCTACGAACTCTTTAACCGCTTCAAGGACGCAGCCAGTTCGCGACTCCACTGGTTCTGCACCGAGCTGCTGCCGTTCGCCCTGACAGCTCATCATGAACAGCTTGGCTTGGAGGGTATGCCGTTGCGCGAAGTCGCTGCGCTGGCCGTGGTTGCTCAGCACCAATTTTGCGAGACGCGTCCCATGCACGTAGACGTGGAAACGGAAGGCGAACTGACGCGCGGTGCGGTCATTTGCGATCGTCGCCGCTCGATGCGCAAGCAGCCTAATGTAGATGTTGTGCAGTCGTTGGATGTGCAAGGCATTCTGGACTACGTGTTGCAGATTAGCCGCGTGCCTTCGTAGTTCAGTCTCTCCGAGACTGAACACTGTCCTCACCGCCAGCTTCGAGTTGAAATGCTCGCGGCGGTGCACAGGCAGATTCAGTCTCGGAGAGACTGAACTACGAAGGCCGGACACGCGACAAGTGACGCGCGCTCTGACAGACTTCTGTCGCGGCGTCAGGCAAGCAACACTGTGTGCCTTAAGCCCGCGTTCGCGACTCAGACAACACGACTCTCATCCGGGAGAAGCATCTTGCGTCTGTCATTTCTCTGGTCTGCGTTGGTGGTGTTGTGCGGTGTAATGAGCACAGCTCGAGCGGAGTCGAAAGCTCCCGAGGGCTTTCAGCCGCTGTGTAACGGCAAGGACTTCGCGGGCTGGTACGGCGTTCCGCACTATGACCCCCGCAAGCTCGCTGCGATGAATGAGGTTGATCGCAAGAAGCAGATCGACGCCTGGATGAAAGACACGCTCGAGCATTGGACGCTCGACAACGGTGAGATCGTCAACGACGGCAAGGGCCCGTACCTCACCACCGAGCGTGAGTTCGGCGATTTCGAACTGCTGCTGGAATATAAGACGGTCGCTCAGGCCGACAGCGGCATCTATCTACGCTGGAATCCTCAAGTGCAGATCTGGGACTGGACCAAAGCCGGCGGTAAATGGAATCGCGGCGCGGACAAAGGTTCGGGTGGACTCTTCAACAACGCGAAGCGGGCTCACGGGCAGGAGCCACTGGTGCTGGCTGATAAACCCTTCGGCGAATGGAATTCGTTCCGTATTCGCCAGATTGGCGCGCGGACTGATGTGTGGCTGAACGGTCACCTCGTCGTTGATAATGCGATCATGGAAAACTTCTGGGATCGGTCGAAGCCGCACGTGGCGAAGGGGCCGTTCCAGTTGCAGACGCATGGCGGTGAGATCCGCTGGCGCGATCTGTTCATCCGCGAAATTGGTTCCGATGAAGCCAACAAAGTGCTGGCTGAACGAGACCCTCTCGACTTCGAATGGATCTTTGATGGTTCTGACCTGAAGGGCTGGCAAGGCGATGTCGCCAGCTATGAGGTCGTGGACGGTGCTCTGGTCTGCAAGCCCGGCAAGGGCGGAAATCTTTATACGAAGGATGAGTATCAAGATTTCGTCGTACGGTTGAAATTCCAACTGCCGCCCGCGGGTAATAACGGATTGGCAATTCGCTATCCCGGCGAAGGCCAGCCCCACCTGACGGCGATGTGCGAACTGCAGGTGCTCGACAGTGAGCATGAAAAGTATGCCAAGCTGGACCCGCGACAGTATCACGGTTCGGTTTATGGGATGATTCCTGCTCAGCGCGGCTTCCTGCGACCGACGGGCGAATGGAATTATCAGGAAGTGACCGTGCAAGGCTCGAAGATCAAGGTCGAGCTGAACGGCTTCGTCATCCTGGACGGAGACGTCAGCAAGGTCACTGAGTTCAAAGACAACGAGAAGCATCCTGGTAAGGATCGCACCAGCGGGTTCTTCGGGTTCGCAGGGCATGGCGACGCCGTGGCATTCCGCGATGTGGCCATCAAGAAGATCAAGCCTGGCGCGGCCGATCTGGAATCCGCCTGGCCGCAATTCCGAGGGCGTAATTCCAGCGGTCTGGCTGCCTCCGCAGATCCGCTGCCGACGAAAATTGATCCAGAAACAAACGTCGTGTGGAAGACCGAACTGCCGCCGGGACATTCATCGCCCGTCGTATTCGGCGATCGCATCTTCGTGACCGGCGTGCGCAACGAAAAACTGGTGACGATTGGTCTCGATCGCGCGACGGGCAAGATCCTGTGGGAGCAGGTGGCACCACACGACACGCTCGAAAAGATCCACAGTATTGGCAGTCACGCTCAATCGAGCCCCACCACCGATGGCGAAATCGTGGTGAGCTTCTTTGGTTCATCGGGCCTGATCGCTTATGACCGCGACGGTAAAGAACTGTGGCGGAAACGCATGGGTCCGTTTAATAACGACTTCGGCGCTGGTTCGTCGCCGCTGATCGTCGGTGATCGCGTCATCATGGTGCAGGATCATGATACGGATTCGTTCCTGATCTCTTTGGATAAACGCACTGGCAGCGAAATCTGGAAGACGGATCGTTCTGAATTTCCTCGCAACTATTGCTCGCCGGTGATCTGGGAAATTGAAGGTAAGAAACAGATCGTCGTGGCGGCGACACTCCGCGTGATTGGGTACGACTTCGAGAGTGGCAAGGAAGTCTGGACCGTGCGCGGCATTTCCCGCGCGGTGCAGATGACGCCCGTCATCGATCAGGATAATCAACTCTACGTCGCGGGTTGGGCCGCGGGCGGTGATCCCGGCGAACCGATCAACCTTCCCGAGTGGCCGGACGCGATCGCGTTCGACGCCAACAAGAACTCGGTGCTGGAGGAAGCTGAGACCAAAGGCAACCTCGGCGCCGTGCATCAGCGTTTCAGCCAGTTCGATCGCGACAAGACCGGCACCATCACTGAGAAAGAATATGTCTATTATCGAGGGCTGTTCACAACCGGTCGCAATCTGATCATCAAGATCAAACCTGGTGGAGTGGGCGACCTGACGAACTCGAACGTCGCGTGGGAACACCGCAAGTTCCTGCCGTTCTGCTCGTCGCCGCTGTACGTGGAAGGCTACCTCTTCACGATCAAGGACGGCGGCATCTGCTCGTCGCTGAATGCCCGCACGGGCGAGATCCTCAAAACCGGCCGTCTACCCGGTAAGGGCGAGTACTACGCCTCACCAGTCGGTGGCGACAACAAGGTCTATGCCCTCGACGACGAAGGCCACTTGAGCGTGCTGTCGTCCTACGCCGAATGGGCCGTGCTGCACGAGGCAGAATTCAAGGAAGAAGTCCACGCCACCCCAGCCATCGTCAACGGCAAGATCTACCTGCGTACCAAAGGGCACCTGTATTGCTTCGGAGAGAAGTAGACCCGCGAGCGATTCAGGAATTGCGCAGTGGCTTAACAACAAGGTAACCAGCTTGTAGGGCGGACAATCCTGTCCGCCAGCGTTTCGGCGGACAGGATTGTCCGCCCTACATTCGAATACAGTTCGGAACGGTCTCGGTTGCTGTGAGTTCGGAGAAACCAGCCAGCGCGATGGTCACCATTCACCATATCAATTGCGGAACTCTGCTGGTTCCAGGCTATCCGACGGTCGTCTGTCATTGTCTCTTGCTGGAGGATCAGGGTCGCCTGGCCTTGGTTGATACAGGCATTGGCTTGCTGGATGTACAAAATCCGGTGAAACGGCTGGGGCAGCAACTGATCGACATGGCGGGGTTTCAGTTCAACGAACCTGATACCGCTGTCAGGCGAATTGAGAGCCTTGGCTTTCGGCCCGAGCAGGTGAGCGACATCGTGCTCACGCATGGCGATCCCGATCACGCGGGCGGACTCGCTGACTTTCCGCACGCGACGGTGCATGTGTCCGAGGAAGAGCTGGCCCACACCCGGACGGGTCATTGGCGATACGTCGCGCGCCAGTTCGAACATGCTCCTCGTTGGCGTACCTATGGGCCATCGCAACGAGACTGGTTCGGACTGGATGCTCGAGCGGTACCGCTGAGTTTCTCTTCGGAAGTCCTGCTGATTCCGCTCTTCGGTCATACGCTCGGACACTGCGGCGTCGCAGTCCAGCAAGGCAGCCGCTGCTTGCTCCACGTCGGCGACGCCTACTACCTGAGGGCCGAGCTGACCGAAGATAACCATCCCGTCTCCACCATCGCCGCCCAACGCGCCGACGATGACAACCTCCGCCGCTCCAGCCTTGCCGAACTACGTCGCCTCTTCCGGGATCACGGTCGAGAAATCGACCTCGCAGGCTACCACGATATCAGCGAGTTACCGCGAGCTGATCCACCCCATCCACGCGAATGGATTACATACGACCTCCCCACCTAAAACCCAATCGTGCCGGTTGACAAAACACTACTTCCTGCTCACTTTACGTTCAGTGAACCGAGAGCAGAATCGCGACGCTTAGCCGAGTTATCGAGCTCGCTACTAGCTTAGTTATTAGACGTTGAAGACCTAGGAATGGAGGAGGCGTGATGCCGTCGTTTGAACACTTGGGGCGGCAATACACAATCGAACCTTTTGCGTTTGGGCAATCTGGCAAGTACGGATGCGCGATCTACCCGGAAGGGAGCATCCGTAGGTACGTGCTGTGCGAGCCTCACGCCTCATTGCCCCAAGGCCCTTGTGTAGAGTTCGACTCGCCCGATGAGGCGACCGCGGCCGGCGAGTTGGCCATTATCCAGGACTTTCTACGAGCCCCGTTGCTCCGTCAGCTCATGCACCTCGTCAAGCGGTGTCAGGCCCAACATCCAGGCCGGCCGCAGCGTCTTGTCATCCCGCGTATGGAGTTTGCGGACTGGCGCAAGCTCACCCAGCGAGACTGGGAAACGGACGGCTGGAAGGCCGAAGATCAGGACTTAACTTCGCTCGACAGGAGCGATGCGGTGTTCTTGGAAGCTCTTCAGCGACAACTACAGCGCATACATATCACGCATGTTCGCGTTGAAAACGCGCTCTACATGCGAGTGGTTCCTGTGTGAGACAATGGCCCACCGAACCAAGCTCAGTATCCGCTCGGCAGGCAAAAGCGTTTCTGGCAAATTCACAGATCCTTGGTGCAGCCCAAGCGGTGAGCGGAGTCGATAGGCTGAAGGGTGCTCCAGTTAACCACTCGCGGTCTATCGAAATCACACAGCGACAAAACGTTTCCATGATCAACGAACTGAAGCAGCATTCCTTGCGGCGTCGCCGCGATCAGGATGGCACCCACCCACTCTGCGCAATCCCAACGATCGTCACCTCAAAAATCCACCTTCGTACCAAAGGTCGCTTGTACCGTTTTCCAGGCACGCATTAAGGTCACGAGTAGCGCGATCTAAGGTTATTCATCAAAGGTGACTACCGACAAGGGTTCATGCAATGCAGTCGATTGTATTTGATGACAAGACTACGCAGACTTTATTCGGCCACGAGGCTGCGGAGGACGAGGATCCTCAGAGACTGCAATCATACTACTTCCGTAGTAATATCTATGATCGAGCAACTGCGGACTTACCACTGCGGGTTCTCGTCGGACACAAGGGACTCGGAAAGTCAGCTCTTTTCGAGGTGGCACGACATAAAGACGCCGCCGATCACAATCTTGCTATGCTACTGCGCCCCGATGACGTCCATGAAGTTTCGACTTCCGCCAATATGTTGGAGTCGACGAGGAATTGGAAGTCAGGGTTATTGCGTATCATTTACGACAAATGCATTCAGAACCTTGCCTTCGCACCAAATAGTGAAGCCCCGGACTGGGCGAATCAGGGAGTGAGACTTGCCGACCAACTTGCGAAGGTCGTGGCGCCGTCTATAGCTAAATATGTTAATATAGATGAAGCAAAGAGAACTGCTGCGAAGAAGTTCTTGGACGCCCGAATTGTCCGAGTGTACATAGACGACCTTGATCGTGGTTGGACGGCCTCACGTGAGAGCATTACTCGCCTCTCGTCGCTTCTAAACGCAGCACGAGACCTAGTAAAAGAACATCCCGGGCTACAGTTCCGAATTGCGTTGCGTACGGATGTCTATTTTCTTGTTCGCACGTCCGACGAGTCAACAGATAAGATCGAAGGCTCTGTGGTTTGGTATTCCTGGTCGAATCACGAGATATTGGCAATGTTGGTGAAGCGGGTTCAATCCTTCTTCGGGAGAGAAATGAGTGAATTAGAGCTTACATCCATGCCTCAAGACAGGTTGGCTGACCTGCTCGACCAGGTCATTGAGCCGCGATTTAGAGGATACGGAAAGTGGGAGAACATTCCGACTCATCGAATGCTCATGTCCTTAATCCGTAGACGTCCGCGCGATCTGGTGAAGTTATGCACATCCGCCGCTCACTCGGCGTTTTCGCGAGGCTCACAAAAAATCGGAACAACTGATTTTGCAGCAGTATTCGAGCAGTATTCTCAAGGGCGACTCCAAGACACCATCAATGAGTATCGCTCTGAGCTGCCAGGAATTGATCGATTACTATTAGCAATGAAGCCGTCCCGCCAGCGTAGGCAGGCAGGACGTCCGTTCTTATTTACGACTGCTGACTTATTGAAGAAGCTCAAGGACATAATGTCCTCTTCCGCTCCTTTTCAGTTTCACGGAGGACAGATTGCCGGGCCAAAAGACTTGGCGGCTTTCTTGTTCAAAATCAACTTCTTGACGGGGCGAAAGGAGATTGACGGCAGAATTGAACGCTCATATTTCGAAGAAAATCAATATCTATCATCAGCGTTTGTGGACTTTGGCTATGACTGGGAAATTCATCCAGCTTATCGGTGGGCTCTGCAGCCAGGAGAAGTTAATTCAACTACTCAGTCAATTGACACATGATTACAGAGTGATCGCTGACGGCCCACCGGTGTCGCACAGCGAAAAAGCGTCTCCATTATCAATGAGTAGGCAGCAGGACTTCTGGCGGCTTTGCCGCCCGATGACCATCAAGGTGGCACCTGGGGGCCACACTGCGAATTGACAAGCCGCGTGCCACTAGCCACAGTACGTTCAGTGGATCGTTAGCGGGTGACGCTAAGAACGTTGCCCTGACCAATCACTGTTGGGCAACATCAATCCCGATCAACAACGTTATCCGTGTTCTAGAGGGTCGCCCGGGCCACCATGTCATCGATAATTCTGCCCAGAGTTGGGGCCAGAGGCATTTTCTACCAAATCTGAGCCCATCGAATTGAATGGCGTTTTAACATGTGAGGATTACCGAAATGTTACTTGCCGAACTAGAACACGATGCTACCTACAGCGTATTCATGCAAGCGCTAACGCTCTTTGGCGGTGCCCAAGCTGTAATCTTGGGGTTGGTGGCTTTTCTCGGCAAAATATGGGTCGATCGTCAATTGTTAACTGAGAAACAGACGCACGAAATTGCCCTAAAGAATCTCAGTGGTGAAATTGAACGGATGAGCCAAGTCCATGAGGCGAAGCTGGGGCACGCCGTGTATGTAGGTAAAACTCAGTATGACTTGGAACTTATAAAACATTGTGGACTGCCGCTGTGGACTGCCACCAACTGCTTCGAGCACTTCACACTGTAGCGATGAACGACGCAGACTTTATGATCGAAGTCGACAAGGCGATGACTGCGCAAGAATTGTTTCTCGCAGCATTAAGACGGCATCGGCCGTTTGTACCTGAGTCTGTATACGAATCGCTTTCGCAGGTCGAAAGCGCGCTCAGTGATGGTACGATAAAGCAATACCAAAAACGACCGGCAATCACCGCGGATGCCTTTGGAAAGGGAATTGGAACTCCTGATGAACGTAAACGCTGGGATGAAATCGTTGATACAGAGTTTCAGATTATTGAGCGCATCGACGCATTTTGCAGGGCGATTCGAATTCGAATAGCAACGGTTACAATTGCCGCATAGCTACACCACGTCTCACCCAACAGGGCGTTCAATCCGAGAGGCGGTTCGGGCGGGAATTTTGATGCCACCTCTCTCGGACGCCGCCGATTGACAAATTTGGGGATCGGCGAACCCTTCCAGACCGCTGAATAATCCTGCCTGCCTTAGTTGGCGTGCTAGTTGCGATGGACCTCAGCTCTTATCGAAAATCGTCCAGACGGTCGCGGTTTCGGTGAGTTCGCGAATGATACGTTCGGCGGTTTCTTTGCGGCCTTCGTTCTGCAGGCGTTGAGTGATCTCGGACTGCACTTCCTCGAAGGGACGGATGCCGCCTTCCTGGCGTTCGAGCACTTTCACTAATACCAACGCTTCGCCGGTATCAATCGGGGAACTGATACGCCCCACGGGCAATTCAAACAGGGCCTTGTTGATCTTCTTATTGGCGACGCTGCCTTCGTTGGTCCAGTCCCAGATACCACCTTCAGCGGCATTCGGACCGTCAGAATGCGCTTTCACGACATCACCAAAGTCGGCGCCGTTCTTCAAGTCGTTCACAGCTTCATTGAGCTTGGCCTTGGCCTCGTCCAAGCCCGGCCCTTTCGTGTACTTGACGTGAATCTGCTGCCAGCGTGCTTTGGGGATGATCTTGAACTGCTCCTGATGTTCGTCATACCAGGCGCGCAGTTCCTTCGGTCCCAGCTTCGGAGCCTGCTTCTGCGACTGCTGGCCCATGTAGAACATGGCCATTTCGCGAGTCGCGAACGCGTGCTTGTAGTTCGCCAGCGTGGTGCCTTGCTCTTCCAGCTTGCGTTCGAGTTCCACCGTCGTGCCGCAGTTCAACTTCTGCCGCAGGCTCTCCAGTTCGTGCTCGGTCCAGAGCTTGTCGAGCTGGTCATTGAGCTTCTGCAGCTCATCGCGTTTCAGCGATTCGCGCATGGCCGACACCAGCACAGCCTTCTCGATGTGCCGGGCGAGGCTCGTACGAATCAGCTTCGCGCGCAGACGGTTGAGTTCCTCGGGGGTCAGTTCCTGAGCCGCACGTTCAATCTGCGGAGCCCACGGTTCCAGCACGTCTTCGGCGAAGATCGGCACGGAGTTCACCCGCGCGACGATTGTGGCACCGCTCAATTCAATGGCCTCGCCATTGTCGCCGGAACTCGGAGAAAACTCGGTCAGGCTGATGTCGGAATCGTCGGCCATCTTGGTGCTGGCGCGACCTTCCGGCTCGCTTGGACCTTCGGAGTCCGCCACCAGACGGCGCGGCGGCACGTTGGATTCGGGACGTGGTTTGTTCTTCGTCAAACGCTCAACGAACGGGCTCTTCGCCCCGGAGCGGCAGCCAGCCAGCGCGATCAGCATCAGCAAGACCGCCATGCGGAGGTTCATAGTTCTGCATCCATTCAGAACAGGACCGACCCGTGTTTTGCGCAAAACACTGGCCGAAATAGCTGCAACCAGACGAAGGCGCCACGTCGGTGCAAAGCGGCAGCCCTGCCGGTTCACACCATTCTAAATGTGGCTTATACGGCTAGCCTGAAAATGGCTGCAACACCTTCTTTAGCAAGGCCACCAGAGCCAGGTGGTCCGTGGGTGCCCGATCGAGCACCAGATAGGCGCGTTGTTCCAGATCCACAATGCGTAGCCGGTTCCCCATCCGGGACTTCAGCAGGTTCATATATCGGCGGTCCGAGTACCCCATGACAACGAAATCCCCCTTCACAAAGATGTGCTTGAAGGACCAGCCGCGAGCCAGAATCTGAATCTCCTGCAACTCCAGCAGCCAACGGGCTTCTTCGGGTAAAGGGCCAAAACGGTCGCGCAGTTCAGCTTCAAAGTCCCGCAATTGCTCCAGTGTCTCCAGAGTCGCCAGTCGACGGTAAACCTCGATCTTATGCTTACCCGGCAGGACATAGTTCGACGGGAAGAACGCCGGAATCTGCAAGTTCACGTCAACATGTGTAATTTCCTTGATGGGCTCCTTTTTCATGCCCTTCACGGCGTTCTCAAGTAACTGGCAATAAAGTTCGTAGCCGACGGTCGCAATGTGCCCGCTCTGTTCGGTGCCGAGGATGTTGCCCGCGCCGCGGATTTCGAGATCCCGCATGGCGATCTTGAAGCCGGCACCGAGTTCGCTGAACTCTTCAATCGCCTTCAGCCGCTTCGCCGATTGATCGGTCAGGCTGCGGCCTTCTTCGACCAGCAGGTAGCAGTAAGCCCGGTGCTTGTACCGACCGACGCGGCCGCGGAGCTGGTGGAGATCCGCCAGTCCGTAGTTTTCCGCTTGGTGAATAAAAATTGTGTTCGCGTTCGGGATGTCGACGCCGCTTTCGATGATCGTCGTGCAGACGAGCACGTCCGTCTGGCCGCGCACGAACCGCAACATGGCGCCTTCGAGTTCGTCGCCGCTCATCTGCCCGTGCCCGACGTCGAACCGCGCTTCCGGGACGATCTGCTGCAGCTTCGCGACGATGTCATGAATGTCGAAGATGCGATTGTGGACGAAGAAGATCTGCCCGTTGCGATTCAGTTCGCGCACGAACGCCTGCCGGATGAGATCGCCGTCCCAGCGGACCACGCGCGTCGTCACGGCCTGCCGGTCCTGCGGCGGCGTTGTCAGGTTCGAGATATCGCGGATGCCCAGCAGCGACATGTGCAGCGTGCGCGGAATCGGCGTGGCACTCAGCGTGAGCACATCGACTTCCAGCCGCAGGTGCTTTAGCCGTTCCTTGATATCAACGCCGAAACGCTGCTCCTCATCAATGACAACCAGCCCGAGGTCCTTGAACTTGACGTCTTTGGAAACCAGCCGATGCGTTCCGATGACGACATCAATCGTACCTTCGGCCAGTTGTCGCACGGTCCGGGCCTGCTCGCCTTTCGTCTTGAAGCGCGAGAGCGATTCCACCGTCACAGGGAACTCGGCCATGCGTTCGCCGAAGGTGCGATAGTGTTGCTCGGCGAGCACCGTTGTCGGCACCAGCACCGCGACCTGTCGACCGGCGGCAATCGCCTTGAACGCGGCGCGCATTGCGACTTCCGTCTTGCCATAACCGACGTCACCGCAAATCAGGCGGTCCATCGGTCGAGGTCGTTCGAGGTCGCTCTTGCAGGCCGCAATCGCGGTGACTTGATCCGGAGTCGGCTGATACGGAAACGCATCATCGAACTCTTTGATGAGCGGCGTATCGGGCGGGCAGGCAAAGCCCGGCATCGCGTTGCGTTTAGCCTGCAGCACGACCATGTCCTGAGCCAGATCCTCAACCGCCTCAGTGACGCGTTGCTTCTTCTTCTCCCAGGCTGTGCCGCCGTAGAGCGACAGTTCGGGGCCGGTCTTACCGCCGCCCACGTACTTCTGCACGAGCTGTATCAACGTCGCGGGCACGAACAGGCGGACGTTGTTGCGGAACTCAAGTTCCAGATGTTCTTCCATCTGATCCTGGCTGCGCATCACGGTCATGCCATGAAACCGCGCGATGCCATAACTCAGATGCACGACGTAATCGCCATCGCTCAGCTCGAGGAAACTGTCGAGCGCCCGCGTCTCCCACTTACGAGCTTTACCCGAGCGACGCACTTCATGCCGGTTGAACAGCTCGTTGTCGCCGATGACGACCAAGCCTTGCGGCACCAGCCGGAACCCGCGAGCGACTCGCCCGATGCACAGCGTGACCCGCTTTGACAATGTCGGGTCCGCCTGCTGAAAGATCTCCTTGAGTCGTGCCTGTTCGGCCTCGTTGTGACAGGCGATGAGCACTCGTTCGTTTTTGCCGAGCACATCCGCCAGCTCATTGAGAACTTCAGCCCGCGCGCCGGAGAAGCGTTCAACGGACTCGACCTGCAGATGGCATTGATACCGCCCGCCACCAGCGGCAAGCGGCGAGATCGTGACGAGCGGCCGCTGCTGGCAGCGTTCCAGCACCGAGTTCACGCTGAACAACCCGCGCGGATCGCGCAGCCGCTCGAGGTAGTGACGACCTTCCGACGTGATGTCCTGCAAATCAATCAGCGTCACCCACGACTGCGCGGGCAACAGATCCGCGAAGCAGGTTGAGCCGAGGGGGTTCTTTGAGTCCCGTTGACCATCACTTGCCCCCCTCGCCCCGGTATTCCGGGGAGAGGGGCTGGGGGTGAGGGGCTCTGAATCGCCACTTCCGCTGACTTCGCTATCCGCCTTCTTCGAGACCTTCTTTTTCGAGCCTTTCGTCGGCGGCTGTTCCGTAGACCCCTCACCCCCGACCCCTCTCCCCGGAGTACCGGGGCGAGGGGAGATTGGGTTCGTAGTGTCCGTCGACCCGCTCGTCACCAGCACCAGCTCGATCGCATCCAGACTGCGAGTCGTCCGCTGCGTCTCCGGATCAAACTGCCGGATCGATTCAATCTCATCCCCGAAGAACTCGACGCGGACAGGTTCATCCAGGTTGGGCGGGAACAGGTCCACAATGCCGCCGCGAGTTGCGAACTCACCGGGCATCTGCAAACCGGTGACCTTCTCGAAACCGCGTTCCAGCAGCCATGACTGCAACTCGTCCTGATCCAGTTCATCGCCGACACCGATACGGCGAGTGCTCGCGGCGATCTCTTCGGCCGACGGTGTTGGCTGCAGCAGCGCGGCGATGGTCGTCACCACCAGCTTCGGCGGCTGAGGGCTCAATAATCTGCCAATCAGGCTCAGGCGTTTGCCGAAGACCGAGTCACTCGGCGAGAGCGTTTGCGGCAACGTCTCCCAGGCCGGAAACAGTTCGGGCGTCTGACCGCAGAAGGACGTCAGGTCGTCGAGAATATCATCCAGATCCGACGCGCGAGGCAGCAGGACCATCACCGTCGCGGGGCAGTGAGCGGCTAAAGTGCTCACGGTCAGCGCGGACGATGAGCCCCACGCTCCGTCAATGATGCCGACGTCGCCGCTGTGTAATGCGGCCAGCAATTCAGGCATTCCGGGCGTGTTCGCCAACACCGGGACCAGCCCGGTCAGTTCCGTCACCAGCTCCCTACTCATCAGTCGCCTTACAGACTTCCGAGACGCACGACGCGACAAGTTGTAGTTCGACGCCACGTTTCCTAGTAGGGCGGCTGCCGCGAATACGCAGACCGTTGCGGACACGCACCGCAACACCGTCTAGACGACTTTGTCCGCGAGCCTGATACTGATGAAACGTCGGAACATGAAAGCCACTGCTGGCGGAGATCGGCTGACGCGACGTGTTCATGGGATTCAACAAGGGTTGTCATGGCGGACATCTTGGTCTTTGCGGCGAGTTCATTTATCGGTCGCCATCTGTGCCGCATCGCTGCTGCTGAGGGACATCGAGCCACCGGCACTAGTCGTCAGCCACGGCCAGCCAGCGGACAGTTGCGCTGTGACCTGACGTCTTCGGAAGATGTCGAAGCGGCCATTCGCGAAGTGCAGCCGCAGTGGATCATCCAGTGCGGAGCTGCCACGGCATCGCGTGACGCGCGCGAACTCTACAACACGCACATCTTCGGAACGCTCAACGTATTGAACGCCGTCGCAAAGCACGCACCGCAAGCACGAGTCCTGCTCATGGGCAGCGCCGCCGAATACGGAGCCGCGCCCGTGGAATGGCTGCCACTGACCGAGGATCGACCGACGCGACCGGCGTCGTTCTTTGGTTCATCCAAGCTGGCTCAGACAGAACTGGCTCAAGCCGCCGCTCAGGAATTGAAACTGCGACTGGTGTCCGTGCGCCCCTTCAACGTCATCGGCCCCGGACTCCCGGACATCTACTTTGCGACGTCGCTGGCTCAGCGACTGTTGAAACAACGTCAGCAGGGTGTCAGTGCCGGCACTGAATTCGAAGTCACCAACGCCAACGCCACGCGTGATTTTGTAGACGTGCGTGATGTCGGCTCCGCCTGCCTGAGCCTGCTAGCTCGCAGTGACGATCAATGGCCGATCGGCACCTGCGAAGTCTTCAACATCTGCACCGGTCACGAAACGACTCTACTGGAAGTAGCAACCGTACTCGGCAATGCCGCTGGTGGCCTGAAGCCCGCTGCTGGAGGAAGCCACAACTCGCGCGGCGGCATCTCCCGCAGTGCAGGTAGCGCCCAGAAACTGACGAGCGCCACCGGCTGGCGTCCACAGGTCACATGGCAACAAAGCCTGCAGGACCTGTGGACCGAACTGAATTCGTCCGTAGTTCAGTCTCTCCGAGACTGAACACGCTCCGCGCCGCCAGCTCCAACCTAAAGTACTCCGTGGCGGTGAAGAGGAAGGTTCAGCCTCGGAGAGGCTGAACTACAGCCGCGCAATCATGCCCGTGGACCGAACATGCGTAGCACCGCACCAATCACTTCGCTTCGATCACAGCCTTCACCTTAGCTGCGGCTTCTTCTCGGGCTTTGCTCAGAACGGTAGCCAACTTCACCGGTGCACCGCCTCGGCGTTTGCTTTCGTCGGCAGCTTCCATGAAGGCGTAGATCTCCAGAGTCTCCTGCTCGGAGACTGGCACCTGCTGGGAGCGGAAGAACTTCACGATTTCGACCAGCAGCGGCTTGTAGCCGTCGAACTTGCCGACTTCGGAAACACCCTTCGTACCGAAAGCGGTGCCGCCATAACCACTGCCGCCCGAGCGAATGCCGCGGAAGGTACCAATGCGCCCACCGGTCCAAACGCCAGCGACGAAATCAAAGTTCGGAGTCGAAGTTCGCGATACCGATTCACAGCCGATGCCCATCACAGTGAACAGTGTTTCCACGCCGTGAATGCCGTACCAGAACAGGTCCGGGTGAGTCTCTTCCAGCGAGCACGGTGAATACGCATCGCAGCCGGTAATGTCACCAATCTTGCCGTTCCGCAGAGCTTGAGCTCCGCTGGCGAATCTCAACGAGGACGACGAGAACAGCGGCGTCTTGTAATGCCGGGCCAGTTCGAAGATGGCCACGGCGTCCGTCAGCGAGCCCGCGATCGGCTTGTCGATGAATACCGGCTTGCCAGCTTTCAGCACCGGAATGACCTGCTCCAGATGTGGTCGGCCATCGTTCGTTTCCAGGAGCACAGCATCGACCTGCTGCACCATCTCTTCGATGGAGTCCACCACCTGCACACCCAGTTTGGTGATCTGCTCGGTGTATTGCGGCACGCGTTCGGTGCTGGATTTGATGTCCGGGCTGCCCTTCGGATAGACGAACAGCAGACGGCAGTTGGCAAGATCGCCCGACGCGTTGGCATCGTTCAGAAGACCAGCAAACGCGATGCAGTGCGATGTGTCGAGACCGATCATACCGATGCGCAGCTTTGGCAAGTCGGCCGCCGGTGCAGCAGCTTTGTCACTCTTCTCCGCAGGCTTAGCCGCCTCTTGGGCTTCTGCTGCAGCCAGCCCGGCTTTCGCCAATTGAGTCGCCGCAGTCAGCGCCTTCGCAGTGAGTTCGTTGGCGCTAGTTGACTCGCCGAGTTCCCACACCACAGCCGTCTGATCGCGGCTGACGCTCGCAAAACGCTTGCCATCCGCCGTGACGGCCACGCCCAGCACGGGAGCTTCATGCTTTTCCAACGAGGCTAACGTCTCACCTTTCTCAACGCTCCATAGATGCACTTCGTTGCGACCAACTGCGCGACCGCCTGCGGCACTCAGCACGCGCTGGTTGTCGGGCAGGAACCGCGCCTGATTCGTGGGCCGCTGATGATCTTCGTAGTTCTGCACCAGCTTGCCGTCCGAGACGTTGGAAACAAGCACCTTGCCGTCCGCTCCCGTTGAAGCCACCAGCTTGCTGTTGGGTGAGAACGTCACTCCGGTAGCAACTCGATCATGCGCGGTCAGCGTGTGAACGACCTCATTGGTCGCGGCGTTCCATAAGCGAATGCTGCCTTTGCGGGTCGGTCGAGTTTCATCTCCCGCTGCAGTCGCGAAGAACTTTCCGTCCGGGGAGAACGCAACGCCCATCATGGGATCATCGTCGCTGCTGGCGATCAGCTTGGACTCGAAAGTCGCAAGGTCCCACAGCCGGACCGTCATGTCTTCGCTGGATGAGGCCACCGCCGCGCCATTCGCAGTCAGAGCCAAAGCGGTCACGTAGCCCTTATGAGCTTTCCATTCGCGAACGGCCTCGCCGGTCTCCACGTTCCACAGCACCAGCTTCTGATAACCGCCCGCGATCAGGCGTTTGCCGTCCTTCGTGAAGGTCACCGCACGCACTCGGCCGAGCTTCGCGTTGAGGTCTCTCAGCACTTTTTGATTAGTCGCGTCCCACAAACGCACCTGGTCATAGCTGCCTACGGCGAGGACTTTTCCATCCGGAGTCCAGTCAGCACTGGTCACCCAGTCCTTGAACTCTTTCAGCGTCGCGACTTCGCGAACCGCCTCCGCCGCCGAAACATTCAAGCCCGACCAAACCACCGTCAACAAAGCCAGCAAACTCCAACACAACAGGCGTCGCATGTGACTACTCCCTGCTCGCGATGAAACCCCGTGATCGGTGAGACGCACCGCAAACTGTAACTTCCCACCCATCGGATTGCGCCTCGCGGATGCTCTCCGCAAGCCAACGATGAGGGTAACCGAAGCCGGACTCATGCAAGCGCTACGACGAGTCTGTAGGTTGTGCGAACCTGCCATCCCCCAAAGAGGATTGAGCCATGCGCGCCTGTTGCCGAATGCTGTTGTCAGCGTGGATTCTGAGCCTGCTCCTGAAACCATCCGCCGCTGCAGAAGTGGATGCTTCCAAGTTGCGGACGATCGAGACGACGGTGGCCCGTTCGGAAGAGCGGCAGCAGTTGCTCAATCAGGTGCGTGAGCAGCAGTGGCAACGGCTGCAAGCTGCGAACCGCCAGAGTTCAGCCGAGTGGCAGGCAATTCAAACGACGGCCGACTGGGAGCGGTTGCGCCGACAGAAACTCGACGCGTTGAAGGCTTCGCTGGGGCGCTGGCCAGAAGCCCCGCAGCAAACACGAGTCGTCGTCGCCAGCACAGTCGCGGGCGATGGTTTCAAGATTGAGAACATCCTGTTCGAGTCACGGCCCGGCTGGTGGGTATCAGCCAATCTCTATCGACCTGCGCAGCCTCATGACCGGATGCCGGGGTTTGTCATCTGCCATGCGCATCACACACCCAAGGAGCACGGTGAACTGCAAGACATGGGGATGACATGGGCTCGCGCGGGTTGTCTGGTGCTGGTACCTGATCAAGTCGGGCACGGCGAGCGGCGTCAACATCCCTTCGCGACGACTGCGGACTTTCCAAAGTATTATCGCGTCGGCCATGCGGACTATGCCTTCCGCTATGACAACGCCATTCAATTGCATCTGGTCGGTGAGAGCCTGATCGGCTGGATGGCTTGGGACTTGATGCGCTGCGCCGATGTTCTATCGCAGTATAAAAATGGCAATCGCGAGAACCTGGTGCTGCTGGGATCTGTTGCCGGTGGTGGTGATCCCGCCGCAGTGGCCGGGGCGCTCGACCAGCGATTTGCCACAGTGGTGCCGTTCAATTTTGGAGGTCCACAACCCGAAACGCGTTATCCACTGCCCGATGATGCGGAGACATCATTCAATTACGCTGGTGGCGGCAGTTGGGAATCAACGCGCAATTTGAGGAACTCAGCCCGCGACGGTTTTTTGCCTTGGGTGATTGTAGGAGGAATTGCCCCGCGACATTTGATTTATGCGCATGAGTTCCGCTGGGACGAAGCACGTGATCCGGTATGGAAACGTCTGCAGACATTGTATCGCCGGTATGATCAACCGAACTCGCTGGCGTTCACACACGGGTCAGGCATGGTGACCGGCCAGTCGGCAGATGATACTCACTGCACTCACATTGGCCGCGTGCAGCGGGCCTTGATGCATGTCGCTTTTCGAGACTGGCTGCGCATCGACGTAAAGCCCGAGGACGAGTATCGCCAGCGCGTACCGTCTGAGCAACTGCGTTGCTGGACCGAAGATTTGCGGCGCGAGCTGCAACCGCAGACACTGGCTCAACAAGTACGAGCAATCGCCGCGCAACAGTTTGCCGAAGTACGAGCGCTGCAGGCGAAGAGCACTCCGGAAGAC
Source organism: uncultured Planctomycetaceae bacterium (assembly GCA_964386705.1). Classification (GTDB taxonomy): domain Bacteria; phylum Planctomycetota; class Planctomycetia; order Planctomycetales; family Planctomycetaceae; genus AM-0621. The sequence continues at coordinate 2,018 of CAYLTY010000061.1, read as the reverse complement.
TTTCGACGGAAGTTGCAGCAGCGCTGGTCAGAGCGTCTGGATACGACAGCGCCACCCGAGTTGAAGGCGACTGAACGTCGCAGCGTTCAGGCTGAGGGAGACATCTCAATTGAACGCTGGATGCTCACATCCTCAGACGGTCTGCAGATACCAGCCTGTGTCGCGATCCCCCAGAAGATTGAAGGACCGACCGTCGTTGCCATTTGCTCAAAAGGCAAGCAGACATTCTGGAAGGAACGCACGGATGACGTCGCCCGCTGGCTGCAAAGTGGCCGCGTGGTATGCGTTGTCGATCCTCGCGGCATTGGTGAATCGCGACTGAGCGATGGCCACGGTCGACGCAGCGGCTCGACGAGCAGCTCTTCGACGGAACTCATGCTGGGCAGCACGCTGCTGGGTCAGCAACTCAGTGACGTGCGTGCCGTACTCAAATGGCTTCGTTCGCGGCCGGAACTGAAAAGCTCAGGCTTCGAACTGCAGGGCGACTCGCTCGTTCCGGCCAACCCGCCCGAAGCCTTGTTCCGGCAACCGCGTGATAACGACGATGCGCTGCCTGCGGTATCTCAACCCGCCGCACCGTTGCTAGCCTTGCTCACGGGTTTGTACGAGGACGATACCACTGCGATCTCGACCATTGGTGGTCTTGTCAGCTGGGATTCATTGCTGGAGAGCTACCTGGTACTCACTTCACACGCCAGCCTGGTCCCCGATGCGTGCCTGACCGGCGAGATCTCAACGCTCATCGCCGCACAACAGCCCAAGTGCAAAGTGACAACCACCAACACCGTTGATGGCTGGAATCGCCTTGTGCCAAAACAAGGCGATTGACGTCGTCATTCATGCCCGAAGAACGCGCGACGCAATTCTTTGATGACATCGTCAGACATCGGAACCAATGGGCCAAGCGGGCGGCTGTCGATCATGGCTTCGGCGGTAGATTCGAGGACTTCCAAACGATCGAAGGCATCCAACACGCTGGTACCGACGACCATTACGCCGTCGTTGTCGAGCAGCATGATCGGACTTTCGAGCGTCAGGCGATCGACCAGTTCGTGACCATCGCCGACGCGCACGCCAAACGGCGAACGCTGCACGTCGCGTAAGAACAAGTAGCTTTCCGGAATGGTGCGTGAATCTAGCACCGTGTCCGTCGCGCTGAAGGCTGTTGCGTTGACCGGATAGGCGTTGACGACAGCCTGTACCTGCTTCTGACGCAGGTAGATCGCGCGGTGACTCGCCGTCGAAGAACTGGGCCGCTTGCCCGGTTCGGGTTGACCGTGATTCACGAGCACAATGTCTTCAGACCGCAGCCCGCTGCGATCCGTGCCGTGTGGAGTAATCAGGAACACATCATCGCTCAAACGAGCCGACATCGCGCCTTCCGTGCTGATCATCAAGCGCTGTTGATAGCTGCGTCGCACGAACTCAACGAGCTGCCTGCGAAGTTCCTTTTCCTGGCTGGTAAGCGAAATTCGTTCTCCGGCTGCCGGACCTTCAATCACTTTCGGGTGAGTCGCCAAGGCGGCTTCGTCGAGATACCGCACCGCTCCGAGTTGCGACGCTTTCAACAAAGTCTTGGCGGCGAACTCAAGCGTCTCAAACCGATCGAAGGCCGCCTGCAGGCTACTACCCGCCGTGACGACTCCATGATTCTCCAGGACCACACAGTCGCAGCCGCGAGCGAACGTGCTAGCGATGTTTGCACCGAGAGCACCACTGCCGGGCAGGGCGTACGGCGCGAAACCGACCTCACCGCAGACGCGGCGAGACTGCGCAAGCACTCGGGTGTCCGGCACCTGACGGCAGATGCTGAAGGCCACCAGCGCGACGGGGTGCGCGTGCACGATGGCATGCACATCCGGCCTGGCTTTGTAGATCGCCTGATGGAACGGCAGCTCAGACGAGGGCCGGTGACGACCGTCGGTCGAGCCATCGCGACGCACCCGCACGACGTCGTCACGGCGCAGACTCCCTTTGTCGATACGGGCCGGCGTGATCCACACATCGCCGTTGTCTTC
>CAYLTY010000060.1:0-37373 GCA_964386705.1 uncultured Planctomycetaceae bacterium | reverse complement strand
CGGCACGCAACGAAGAATTGCGGATCCGCGACCTGTTGAAGTTGTCGGAGTCTCTCCTCGCGGAAATCGGGCAGCGCAAGCTGGAAGCGGCTCAGTCGCAGTCGACACGTGCGCTGCTCATGGGGCGTTTGATCGTCGCAGCCACAAAATTGCCGCAGATTGAGAAGCGCGAAGTCGAGTCTGACATCGTCGATCAATTCGATGCGGAGGCCACCTGGTTTGATGCCGACGAATCCTCACAGGTTCAAGAGCGCGTTGCCGAAGTTCGAGAGGGCATCAGCGAGTGGCGTTCCGGGCGATGTCCTCAGGAACTTGCCGAGGCCGTAAAGCAATTGACACTCGCTTGCCGAGATGATTGGCAGGAACGTCTGAAGAGCCATGAGGCGGCGCGCGAACTCATTGAGCGTCAGGCGGCGGCGCGGACGGCGCAAACCATCGAGTTGATTCTGGTGAGTCCGACATCTGTGGAAGCCGAACCGCACGTTGAGAGGCTGGTCACGACGCATCGCGGTGTGCTGGAAGTTTTGGGGATGGACCACCTGACCGCGCTGCTCGATCCGCTGCTGGAACAACTGAAAGCGTGGCCGAAGCGCGGCACGATGAGTAACGAACTACGCAGCTCGCTCAAGGAACTGCAACGCCGAGCACTCGACGCGGGCACATGAACTCTTGCAGTCTTCTTGCGGCGTTACTCAAGAGTTCATGCCACGGAGGTACAAGAGGTACCGAGTATCAGGACGATTCCATCACCACCACATTCATCGTGGTGAGCGGCTTGTTGCGTCCGTCGTCAAATCCTGTCGGTTCGCCTTGTCCCTGTTTCATCCGTGTTCGATCTGTGGCTCAAAATACCTTGAGTCTTCCGGTCGGTACTTGGCGTTCTTGTGTGTCCCGTGTGGTGGGGTGCGTTGTGGAGACGTTCGCCCAGCTACCTTCCGACGTGCCTCACCTTTGCGGGGTTAGTCTGCCAACTCAGCTCGTAGTGGCAGCATCGCATCACGCTGCGCGGACGAATTGATCGTGCATGTGGGCGTAGGTACCACCTAGTGCGAGCAGTTCCTCGTGACAGCCGCGTTCGATGATGCGGCCATGATCGAGGACCAGCACCTGATCGGCATGACGGATTGTGCTGAGACGGTGCGCGATCACGAAGCTGGTGCGACCGGCGAGCAGGACTTCTAACGCGGTCTGCAAACGTGATTCGGTCTGGCTGTCGAGGCAACTGGTCGCCTCATCGAGAATCAGAATGCGCGGATTGGCGAGCAGCGCTCGCGCGAAGCAGATGATCTGCCGCTGACCCGCAGACAGTTGGGCTCCGCGCTCACCCACGTGAGTCTGGAAGCCATGCTTCAGATTGGTGATCAGATCCAGGCAGCCTAACTGGCAGACTGCCCCCATCACTTCGTCATCGGTAGCTTGCGGACGCCCTACGCGAATGTTCTCGGCGATCGTGCCATCAAACAGAAAGTTCTGCTGCACCACGATGCCGAGTTGTCGTTGCAAAGATGGACTCTGCACCTGAGCAATGTCGTGACCGTCGATAAGCACCCGCCCAGTCGTCACCGGGTAGAACTTGGCGATCAGGTTCACGATCGAGGTCTTGCCGCTGCCGGTATGGCCGACGAGTGCAATGGTCTCGCCCGGCTGGGCGACAAAGTTGATCTCATGCAGGACCGGTCGTTCGGGGTCATAGCCGAACGAAACATTCTCGAATTCGACTCGTCCGGAGATCTTCGGCAGCGGTTCTGCGTCGGCTGCGTCGGTCCATTCTGGCGCCGAATCCAGCAGGGCGAACAGACGTTCGGCGGCGGCCATTGCGGTCATCGCCTGATTGTACTGGTTGCCCAGAATGCTGACCGGCGCGAAGAACAAGTTCGCCATGAAGAAGAACCCGACCAGGTCGCCGACGCTGGTGAGATGCTCGGGGCTGAGGGCTCGATATCCACCCACGACCAGGATCAACGCAATGAAAGCCTGATTGCAGAAATCGAGCAGCGGCAGGAACAGACCCTGCGTCCGCATGACGGCCGAGTTATAGCGCGAATGGTCGATTGCCAGTTCGCGGAACATGACCGCGTTCTCTTCCTGACGCACGAAGCTTTGAGTCACGCGAATGCCGACAACGGATTCCGCCAGTGTCGCCGTGATGCGGCTGAAAGATCGACGCATGGCTCGCAGCGTGTCACTGAGCCGTCGATGAAACTGCCGGTTGATGCTCCAGATGACGGGGGCTGACAGTAGCACCAGCAGAAAGAGCTGCCAGTCGTACCATAGCATGCACGCCGCCGCGACGAACATCTGCCCCAACTGCACCAGGCTGATGAAGAGGATATCCTGGACGCCGACGCGCACGTCTTCGATATCCGAAGTCATGCGGCTGATGATGCGGCCGACCTTCGTTTTCTGAAACCAGCTCAGCGGTTGCTGCTGAAGGTGTTCGAAGACCGCGTTACGCAGATCGACGACGACCGCTTCGCCCAACTCCAACGCCCAACGATATCGATAGTGCAGCACGACCTGCGCTGAGATCATCAGCACCGCGAAAGCGATCGAACCCCAGATGACGCCGGGCATATCATGTTGTTCCACCGGTCCGTTGATGACGGCCGCGACAATCCATGTGAGCAGCGGTAGCTGAATCGACCTCAGCAGCACCATCGTCAGCAGCCGCGTTCGCTTCTTGGCGTACGGCTGCGTGAACTCCAGTAGACGTTGGATCAAACGAAAATCCAGCGGCCGTTGATCGACCTCTTCGTCTTTGGCGGTGAAGCGTGTGATGGACCGGGACATGAATCTGAATCTGTAAGCAACTGAAAGTCAGGAAGCGACGCGATGAATGAGATGGCCGCGAGGCGTCTCTCAAACGAAGTCATGCGGCGGGTGAAGCGGTTTGCAGTCGGCGGTTCTGAATCGACGACTGACCCCCGCACTGCAATTCGACAAGTTGACGATAGAAGCTATTGGTTTCGATCAGTTCCTCATGCGTGCCCAGCGCGGCGATGCGACCGCGATCAAGCACCAGGATGCGATCGGCTCGCCGCAGGGCGCTGACGCGATTGGAGACCATGATCGTTGTCCGGCCAACGAGGGCGTGACTGATGGCTTGCTGAATTTCCTGCTCTGTGCCCGGATCAACCGCAGCGGTTGCGTCATCGAGCAGCAGGATCGGCGGGTTGACCAGTAACGCTCGCGCCAGGCTGAGTCGTTGACGCTGTCCGCCGGACAGGTTGGAGCCGTGCTCACCGACGAGCGTCTCATAGCCATCGGGCATCTCGCTGATGAAGCCATGCGCGGCGGCAATTTCTGCGGATGATTGAATCGCGTCTTCCGACGCATCCGGTCGACCGAAGGAGATGTTCGCGGCGACGGTATGGCTAAACAGAAAGCTTTCCTGAAAGACCGAACCGATCGCGCGGCGTAAGTCGACGAGATCGAGTTCGCGTACGTCAACACCGTCAACGCAGACGCGGCCTTTGGTGACGTCGTAGAGCCGACCGATCAGGCTGAGCAGTGTGCTCTTACCCGCTCCGGTTTCGCCCACGATGCCGAGGCACTCGCCGGGATGCACTTCGAAGTTCAGATCCGACAGCACCATCTCGCCGGGCTTGTAACCGAAACTGACATGCTCAAAGCGAACCGCTCCCCGCACCTGCGGCAATCGAGTCGCCTCTGGCTGGCTGGTGATGTCTTCTCTCGCGTCGAGCACTTCGAATACGCGTTCCGCGCCGATGAGGCTCGACTGCACCGTATTAGCAATCGCCGTGACCTGACTGACCTGATCACCGAACGCTTGCAGCAGGTTGGCAAACACAAAGAGCCCGGTTCCCAGCGACAGTTCACCCTGAATTACCAGATAGCCGCCATAACCTAGTAGCACGAGCAGATTGGCCTGAGTCAACAGACCGACATACGGCTGAAACGTGCTGAGATGCCAGAAGATCGTCTGCTTCTGCTCACGGACCTTTTCGTTGGCTCGCCGGAACTTCTCAGCTTCTTCCGACTGTCGAGCGAAACCCTTGATGACATGCACGCCGTGCACGTTCTCCACGAGTCGCAGCACGACTTTGTCGACCAGTTCGCCGGCCTTGCGGTAGGCAGGTTGCACCGTGCGCGAGAAGTACACGGCTCCAATCCACAGGAACGGAGTTGTCGCGAGGCAGGCCAACGTCAGCGGAGCGTGCACTTGCAGCATGTAGGCTAGGTAGACGCCCAGTGTCAGCAGCACGCTGAGCACCTTGACGATCACGCCATCAATGAAGTTGCGCACCTGCAGCACGTCGCCCGCCGCGCGATTGATGATCGAACTGCTTTGATTGGCGTCGTAGAAGCGAAAGCTCAACCGCTGCAGTTTGGCGTAAACGTCCGCTCGCAGTTGTGTCAGTACTCGCTGAGTCAGTCGAGCCAGTGCCAACGTGGCGGCGAATCTCAGCACAGCGTGACACAGGGCACTTAGCAATACGCCCGCAGCGATGGCCAGCACGATCTGGAAAGGTGACCAAAGTTGTGGCGGAGTCAGGCCCAGCGGCCACTCGGGCGGCATGCCAGAGTCAACCTGCTGCTTGATGAAGTCGATACCGAGTCCCGCCAGTCCCAGACTGGTCAGGTTGAACGCCACCAGTGCGGTGTTCAGGGCTAAGACTCGAATGCAGTCCACCCGATGCGACCAACCCAGTCCCAGCATGCGTCGAATGAGTTTCGCATTCGATGAATCGCGATCTGAACTCAGCAGTTGCGGCGGTAAACCTGATTGAGAAGCCGAAGTAGACACCAGCCAAAATTCCTTATCGCGAGCAGGTCATCGTAGTTGCATGACACGCGTGCAGTGACCTGCCGCCATCCGAAGTCTTGATTTCGGCAGGAGGAGTACCGCAACCGCCCCCGCAAGGTCCAGACCGGAATCCGCAGGTCGAGTTCACAGGCAAGTCCGCTCCAGCTCGCAATTGTCCGACGTCAGACCACCCGGATCACGGTTTTCAACGTAACATAGGCAGGACGCCGGGCGAGCGGGATATCGCATCAGGCTTCCATGCGATTTTCTGTTCGTCAACATTCATACTTGATTCATACGTTGGCTGCGGCGAGACGTGGGCTCGCAGGCCGAATTCATTCCAGGAAGGACGTCATGACCAAGCCAACCGTTGCCGTTGTGGGCGCCAGCCGCGATCGATCCAAGTACGGCAACATTTCGCTGCGAGCACATCTCAGTCGCGGTTACGAAGTCTATCCCGTCAACCCGAACGCTGACGAAGTTGAAGGCATTCCGTGCTACGCGAGTCTGGGGGACGTGCCGGGGCATCCTTTGGATCGAGTGACGGTCTATCTGCCGCCACACCAGACAATGAACCTGCTCGATGAGTTGGAGAAGCTGCATCCTCGAGAGATCTGGCTGAATCCTGGCAGCGCGGACAGTCGGGTCCGACAGAAGGCTGACGAACTTGGCCTGGAGATCATTGAAGCCTGCAGCATCGTGGATTTGGGTACGTCACCGAGTGCTTTCTATTGATCTGTTTGCAGTGCCGTTGCCGGGTTGATGCTGCTCACTTCGCGTAGACGGACAGATCACATCCGGCAACACTTCGACGTGATTGAAACGCGTTGCGGCTGACGACCGCGACGCTGTTCCAAGAGGAGCTGGAACAACGGCTATGTCGCTCGAATTCGATTTCTCCCACGACTCTGAATTCAACAAGCTGCTCGCGTGGCGTACGGACATTGACTTGATCCGCGCGGCGCTGGAGCTGGCGCGCGATTCGTACCCGCAACTGGACTTCTCGGTTGTGACGAAGTGGATTCAGGATCGCGTGGATGAACTTCGTCCGATCGTCAACCGCACTGTGTCCGAACGAGAATCTTTGGAGATGGTCGCGAAGCATATCGCGTATGAGCACGGCTTGATGGGCGATGAAACAGCCTACACTCAGCCGGATGGCAGCTTTCTGCAACGGGTGATTGAAACTCGACAAGGTATCCCGATCAGCCTGTCGCTGCTGCATATGGCGGTTTGCCAGGGACTGGGGATCGATTTGCAGGGCGTCGGCGCGCCGCGGCATTTTCTGGCTCGGCTGGATACGCCTGAAGGACCGCTGTTCCTCGACGCCTATGCCGGTTGCCGGATTCTCACGCGCGATGAAACGCTGGACTGGATTTCTGAGCTGACAGATATTCCGCGTCGCGACGTAGGACGACATCTCATCCCGGTGGGAGCGCGGCAGATCATTTTTCGTATGCTCAATAACCTGAAGGTGATCCACGCCGAACGACTCGACTGGACCGGCGTCTGGAGGGTGCAGAGCCGCATCACAGCGTTGTCGCCGTCCGAATACGCGGAACGTCGCGATCTCGCTCTGGCGGCGACACAGGCAGACCGAGCCGGTTTGGCGATCCGCCTGCTGAAGTCTCTACTGAATTCGTGTCCGGAGAATGATCGCGAGATGCTGGAGCTGCACCTTAAGCACGCTGAATCCATCGTGCATCGCTGGAACTGAAGGCGATAAGGGTCTGCTGAACCACGTGGGGCACGTTTTCAACCTACTTTGAATGAGAGCGTTTCGAGCACGATGGAATCGTGCTCCACGTGAATCCGTTCGCAATAGACGTCTATTCCTGCGAATCTTCCGGAGCGCTGCTATCCTGCGTCGTGAGCTGCGCTCGCATGCCTGTTTCACCGCTTCCGACACTTGTTTCTCCTGAGATTTCTCATGCCCACCGCACCGTTTCAATTCCAGGAAATGTTTGAACTTGGCTCTGACGACACTGAATACCGCTTGCTCACGAAGGAGCATGTTTCGGTAAAGCCATTCAATGGCCAGGAGATGCTGTGCGTCGAGCCGGAAGCGCTGACGTTGCTGGCGTCTCAGGCGTTTCATGACATCAACTTCTTCCTGCGTCCGAAGCATCTGAAGCAGGTGGCAGCGATTCTGGACGATCCTGAGGCGTCCGATAACGACCGCATGGTGGCGTTGACGATGCTCAAGAACGCGGACGTTTCCAGCGCCGGCGTGTTGCCGTTCTGTCAGGACACCGGCACGGCCATTGTGCACGGCAAGAAGGGGCATGCGGTCTGGTCGACCCGCGATGAGGAGGCTTTGTCGCGTGGCGTCTACAACGCCTACACCGAAAACAATCTGCGGTACTCGCAGAACTCGGCTCTCAACATGTGGGACGAGAAGAATACGAACACCAACCTGCCCGCGCAGATCGATCTCTCGGCCTGTGATGGAGACGCCTACAAGCTGCTGTTCATCGCCAAAGGCGGCGGCTCGGCGAACAAGTCGTTCCTCTATCAGGAAACTCGCGCGGTTCTGAATCCGAAGAGCTTGGTCGAATACTTGACAGCCAAGATGGTGACGCTTGGCACGGCTGCCTGCCCGCCGTATCACCTGGTGTTCGTCATTGGTGGAACGTCCGCTGAGACGACAATGAAGACGGTGAAGATTGCCTCGACGAAATATTACGACAACTTGCCCACGACGGGTAACGCGTTGGGGCGAGCGTTCCGAGACGTGGAACTCGAGCAGCAGATGCTGGAGTCCGCGCGGAAGTGCGGTATCGGCGCTCAGTTCGGCGGCAAGTACTTTGCTTTGGACGTGCGCGTCATTCGCTTGCCGCGTCACGGTGCGTCGTTGCCGATTGGCATTGGCGTGTCGTGCAGCGCCGATCGCCAGGCGAAAGGCAAGATCACGAAGGATGGCGTGTTCATTGAGAAGTTGGAGTTCGAGCCGCTCAAGTACATCCCGGAAGCCTTGCGTCATCGCAAAGACGAAGGCGCCGTGCGGTTGGACCTGAACCGTCCTATGGCTGAGATTCTCGCTGACTTGAATCGCTATCCGGTGACGACTCGCCTGCTGCTGAATGGCCCGATTGTCGTGGCTCGAGACATCGCCCATGCGAAGCTTAAGGAACGACTCGACGCCGGCCAGCCTTTGCCGGATTACTTCAAGGCGCACCCGGTTTACTACGCCGGTCCCGCAAAGAAACCCGAAGGATATGCGAGCGGTTCGTTTGGTCCGACAACAGCCGGACGTATGGATTCGTACGTGAATCTGTTCCAGGCCGCAGGCGGCAGCATGGTGATGATCGCCAAGGGCAACCGCGGCAAACAAGTCACCGAGTCCTGCCACAAGCACGGTGGTTTTTACTTGGGCAGCATCGGCGGCCCAGCTGCGATTCTGGCTAAGGAGAACATCCGGAAGGTCGATGTTGTTGAGTTCGCGGAACTCGGGATGGAAGCCATCTGGAGGATCGAAGTCGAGGATTTCCCGGCGTTCATTCTTGTCGACAACAAAGGTCACGACTTCTTCGAAGATGTCGGACCAGGGTGTTCACATTAAGCGGCAGGATGTTGGTTGGCCTCAGGGCTTGCTGCGCATCAGATCGACCAGCACGTTCTATAGTAGCCATGCACGCGATGGGAAAGATTTGAAACACAGAGGAACAGAGGACACCGAGAAAGAGGGTTTGCAGGTTTTGACTTATTCTCTGTGACCTCTGCTCCTCAGTGTTTTACCTCTTCGATTAGCAAGCAGGCACTTCGCTTGCGAAGTTGGGTGCCGACCATGGACGATGCGCCTGCGTTACGAACGTAGGACGTAAGGAGATCGGACCATGCCGACGTATCCAGAGCTTGCGGAATGGATTGAACCAGACGGGCTCGGTGGGTTTGCGTCGGGGACCGTTTGTGGCCGGCGCACGCGGCGCTATCACGCTCTGTTGCTGACGGCGATCAATCCGCCGACCGGTCGCTTCGTGCTGGTGAATGGTGCTGAGGTCGCTGTCACAACTCCGACGGGGACTTATTCACTCTCGACACATCTTTATCACCCGGGCGTGGTGCATCCGCACGGGCATGAGTTCATCACCGAGTTTGATCTTGAACCCTGGCCGACCTGGTCGTTCCGGTTGCCGGATGGGACTCAGATTGTGCACGACCTGTTCGTGCCGCATGAATCTTCGGCAACGGTTCTTCGCTGGCGGATGGATGCGGGTTCGACCGACGTCCGTCTGACGTTCCGGCCACTGATGTCGGGGCGGGATTATCACTCGCTGCATCTTGAGAATACGACGTTTCGTTTTGAGTCCGAACGCGACGCCGAACGTGTAACATGGCAGCCTTATCCGGGCGTTCCCGGCGTGTCCGCGTTTTCAAATGGCCGCTATCAGCACAGTCCGATCTGGTTCCGGCAGTTTCAGTATGAGCAGGAAGCTGAACGCGGGCTCGATTGCCTTGAAGATCTGGCATCGCCGGGTGAGTTCCAGTGGGATCTGTCCGACACCGAGGCGGTTTGCATCCTGACAGCCATCGGCCCCAACGCGTTAGCCGTAAAGTCGGAAGTACCAGTTCGCGAGCAGGCCTATCAGTTGTCGCATCGCGAGCGAGATCGACGCAAGAAGCTGGGAAGTCTCAAACCGCGCACTGTTTTCAGCGGCGTCATTGCGATGTCTTCACCCCCAGTCCCCGTTGTGGGAGACGGGCATTTGGAAGCGCAGCTCAAACGAGCGGCGGATGCGTACATCGTGCGGCGCGGTGCGGGCAAAACCATCATCGCGGGCTACCCGTGGTTTACGGATTGGGGGCGCGACACGTTCATCGCCTTGCGCGGCTTGTGCATCGCCACTGGCCGTCTGGATGACGCCGAACAGATTCTGACCGACTGGGCCGGCACGGTTTCGTCAGGCATGTTGCCGAATCGATTTCCCGATCATGGTGACCAGCCAGAGTTTAATTCGGTCGATGCGTCCTTGTGGTTCATCACCGCGGTGCATGACTTCCTGGCCGCCTGCCGTCTGGCGGGCCGAAGGGTTGCCGACGACCGACGCACCCGTCTGTGCGACGCCGTGGAGGCCATTCTGCAGGGTTATCGAGCCGGAACTCGCTACCACATTGGCATGGACGATGACGGCCTGTTGCGTGCCGGCGAACCCGGCGTGCAACTGACCTGGATGGATGTCAAAATCGACGACTGGGTGGTCACTCCCCGCATCGGCAAGCCTGTCGAGATTCAGGCGCTCTGGCTGGCCGCTTTGGACATCGGCTCGCAACTGCTGAACGCCGCTCGCTGGCAGTTGCTGTATGAACGTGGGCGAGAAGCATTTCGTCGTCGGTTCTGGAATCCGGAGACTAATTGTCTCTTTGATGTTGTCGACGACAACCACGAAGCAGGGCGGGTCGATCCTTCGATTCGAGCCAACCAGATTCTCGCCGTGGGCGGTTTGCATGTGTCGCTGCTGGACACGGACATCGCGCGGCGAGTGGTTGATCTGGTGGAATCGCGGCTGCTGACGCCGCTCGGTCTGCGAACGCTGACCGAGGACTCGCTCAACTATCATTCGCATTACCTGGGTGCCGTGTTGAGTCGCGATGGGGCGTACCATCAGGGAACGGTCTGGCCGTGGTTGATGGGGCCTTTCGTCAGTGCCTGGTTGCGCGTGCACGGCAACGGACCGGCTCAAAGAGCTGAGGCTCGCCAGCGTTTTGTGGAACCTCTGTTGGCTCATCTGAATGTCGCTGGCTTGTCGCACGTTTCCGAGATCGCCGACGCAGATCCGCCGCACACGCCGCGTGGCTGTCCGTTCCAGGCGTGGTCCTTAGGTGAACTCATCCGCAGTCTGCACATGGTGCATTCCGAGCCGTTTTGACGCGATTCCGGGGCCTTCCCAAGATCCGTCAAAGAATGATGAAAACTCGAATTGCCTCGTTTCCCAAGTCTCTGTTATCAACCCGCCCCCGCCTGAGCTGGGAGGCTTATAGCGGGGCGTCGGAAGACGAAAAATGCTGCGATTTGGCTGGGAGGCCGCTTCGCCGCAGGATTCCGACGAGCATTGGGAACGATTCCACCGGTACGCGAGAAATCGCCGACGCCGGCTGTGGCAGGGACGCCACTGCGGAACAGCAAAGGGAGTAGGCTGTTGAGTTCCTCAGCGAACCGATTACGGGTGCTCTTCGTCGATGACGAGGCAATGATCCGCGAAGTCATGCGGATTGAATTGCCGCGCATGGGCCACGAGGTCACGGTCTGCGATGGCGGTCAAGCCGCGATCGATGCCGTGAACGTGACCACGTTCGACGCTGCGATTGTGGACCTGCGAATGCCGGGCATTGATGGCTGGCAAGTCGTGGATCACATCAAGACGGTGTCACCCGAAACGCAGGTCATCATTCACACGGCTCATGGCAACGTGGATGAGGCCATTCAAGCCGTGCGGCGCGGAGCCAATGACTTCCTGCAGAAGCCGTGCAAGCTGTTCGACATTCAGAACGTCCTGCAGCGCGTCATCGAAAAACGCAGCCTGACCAACAAGACACTCGCCCTTGAGACCCGTTTGCGGGCCACGGAAGGTCCCGCCGAGTTGATTGGCGACTCTGCTCCGATGCAGCGCGTGCGAACTCTGATCGACCGCATCGCGCCCACCAATTCCAACGTACTGATTCTGGGTGAAACCGGAACCGGCAAGGAACTGGCGGCACGTCGCATTCACGATCTCAGCCCACGAGCCAACCTGCCGTTCGTCGCAGTGAATTGCGGTGCGTTGCCTGAAAACCTCGTGGAAAGCGAACTGTTCGGACATCGCAAAGGTGCATTCACCGGAGCCGATTCCAACCGCAAAGGCCTCATTGAAGTGGCCAATGGCGGCACGCTGTTCCTCGATGAACTCGGTGAACTCGACAAGAACGTGCAGGTGAAACTGCTGCGTTTCCTGGAGTCTGGTGAAGTCCGTCGCATCGGCGAGAACGACGCATTTCATGTGGACGTTCGAGTCGTGTGTGCGACGAATCGGCCGCTGCAGGAAATGGTCGATGAGAACAAGTTCCGCGAAGATCTTTACTTCCGCGTGAACACGTTCGAGATCCGCATGCCTCGCCTGCGTGATCGCGTGGATGACGTCATCGCTTTGGCCGACCATATCATTCACCGCCATCACCGCAAACGCGGATCGTCTTCCGTGAAGCTGGCGACTGACGCTCAAGCGGTGCTGAAGCAGCATCCCTGGAAAGGCAATGTTCGCGAACTTGCCAACACCATCGAGTACGCATTGGCTCTATGTGACGGCCAGCGGATCACGGCGGTGGACCTGCCAGACAATCTGCGGAATGGTGGCGTTCGAACAGACGCGGCTGCTGAGTCATCCGATGTCTGGAATTCGCAGGTCTCGAAGACGCTGCGAGACATCGAAATGGATGTCATCTATCGCGTGCTCGACAAGCATCATGGCGACAAGCCGAAGGCCGCGATGGAACTCGGGATTGCTTTAAAGACGCTCTACAACAAGTTGAATCAGTACGAAATTCGAGGCGTCGTGGGCTGAGTGCTCACCGCGACTCAAGAAGGATCGATCAGATCAAGTGGTTGGCTGGATGACGGTTCTGGGGAGGGCAGTCATTCTGAAGTTGCTGATCATGAGACTCAGGGATGGGAGGAAACGTCATGAAAGCTCAATACGGGCTGCTGCTGGTCTGTGTGTCTGTCGTCGGCTGCGCGCCGATGTGGGGGCGTTCGGCCTACATGTGCCCGCCGCAGTGTGCTCCGCGCATTGTGTCGATTGATAACTGCGAGCCACCGTGCGAATACCAGCCCATCGCACCGGGCGGTATGGCGCCGTATGTCCCGCCAGCCAGCGCCAGCACCTACGGCGGCACTGATCCGCGCGTGAGTGCCATGGAGAACGAGCTGCAGTCGCTGAAGTCCGATGTTGGCGATGTCCAGCGTCAGAACGATCAGCTTGATCGCAAGCTGGATAAGGTCATCGATCACGTGACGCCGCTGAAGTAGCTGGCGAAGCTGCGTGAGTCTGCTGAAGAAAAGCTGCTGAGGGGAACTCTCTCATGGCAGCTTTGTGTGTATTTTCAGCGAACTCCGTGCCTCAGAGTTTTCATCCTCCGAAGGATGAATATCGGACACGCTATCGTCGCCCCTCACCCCCAGCCCCTCTCCCCGAAGGGGCGAGGGGAGCAAGTTGTGGAGGTGACTTCTCAGGCATTGCGATAGAACGCGTTGGCTGCAGCGACGCCGGCTCCGGAAGGCAGGTTGACCTTCTGGTCGAGCAGGCATTTGTCGAGGGCGGCCAGGAATGCCAGCACGTTGCGCGGCTGGGCGGTTTCTCCCATCAGTCCGATGCGCCAGGTTTTGCCTTTCATCGGTCCGAGGCCACCACCGATCTCAATGCCGAACTCGTTGAGTAACTGCGACCGCACCGCGACGTCGTCGGCCCCGGCGGGAATCAGCACTGCGTTCAGCATCGGTAGCTGAAAGCCTTCAGCAACTGCGTACTCGATCCCCATCGCCTTCAGGCCCGCCTTCAAGGCTCCGTGATTGCGCTTGTGCCGCGCGTGCCGGGCAGTGAGACCTTCTTCCAGCACCAGCCGCAGCGCCTCATGAATCGCATAGTTCATATTGATGGGAGCGGTGTGGTGATACGCCCGCGACTGGCCCCAGTAGTTCCGCACCATCGACATGTCGAGGTACCAACTGCGGACCTTCGTCTTCCGCTTTTCGATGACTTCCACTGCCCGAGCGCTGAAGGTCACTGGTGCGAGTCCAGGCGGGCAGCTCAGGCACTTCTGGGTTCCGCTGTAGACGGCGTCCAGTTGCCAGTCATCGACTTTCACGGGCACGCCGCCCAGCGAGGTCACGCAGTCGGTCAGCAGCAGGCAACCTGCCGCATGCACGACCTTCGAGATTTCTTCCAAAGGCTGCAGAGCACCCGTTGAGGTCTCGGCATGGACGATGCCCAGCACCTTCGGATTGTGTTGCTTCACTGCGGCGGCGATTTCGTCAGCCGAGAAGACTTCACCAAACGGACGTTCGAGTTTCACAACTTGAGCACCGGCTCGTTCCGCGACGTCGGCCATGCGGCCACCGAAGACGCCGTTAATACAGACGATCATCTTGTCGCCGGGCTCGATCAGATTGACGACGCAGGTTTCCATGCCCGCCGAACCAGTGCCACTGACGGCCAGAGTCATCTCGTTCTTGGTCTCAAAGACCTCCCGCAGCATGCCCTGAACTTCATTCATCACGGTGAGGAAGTACGGGTCGAGGTGTCCGACGGTCGGGGCGCCCAGCATGGCGAGAACGCGGGCGTGAGTGTCACTCGGGCCGGGCCCCATCAAAACGCGACGTGGTGGATTCAGGGGTTGCACGGGTTTGTCCGACATGACGAGCCTCGAAAGATGAAGAGTAATTATCGGCGACGAGCTTCGACGTGCGAAAGTCCTCAGCTCGGCGATTGAGATTTAGCAGAAAGCATTATGGAAGCGGAGCCAGAGGCTCAAGGAAGCTAATTCTTTGGATCTTGCGGACGCGGGCGGAAGAATCGCATGGACTGCAGCACGACCATCTTGCGGCGTGCGAGTCGGACCGTCAGCGACAGCAAGTAGTTCTGCCAGCCGGGGATGACGTACTGCCGACCGCGTTCGTTGGCTCGAATGGCTTTGCGGGCCACGTATTCAGCCGTGTGAAAGCGGTGCTTCGCCAGCCAGCCACTGACACCGGCGACGTCGAAGAATTCGGTCTCGGTTGTGCCGGGGCACAACGCAGTGATGGTCACTCCGCGATTGCGACATTCGGCCCACAGAGCTTCGCTGAAGTGCAGCACGAACGCCTTCGTCGCAGAGTAGACGGGCATGTATGCCACGGGCTGGAAACCGGCGATCGACGCCAGATTGATGATACCGCCGTGTCCGCGTTCCAGCATGGGGGCAACGAACAGGTACGTGAGTTCTGTCAGTGATGCGATGTTGAGCTGCACCATCTGCTTCATGCGAGCCGGATCGGTGTCGCTGATCGTGCCGACAAAGCCGAAGCCCGCATTATTGACCAGCAGTTCGACCGCCATGCCGCGACGTTTGACCTCGTCAAACAGTCGCTTGGGCTCCCCCGGATCCACCAGGTCGCCGATGATGATCTCGCAACGCGTGCCATGCCGCGTATGGAGTTCACTGGCCAGTTCACGCAACCGATCTTCGCGGCGAGCTGTCAAAATAAGATGCATGCCGCGAGCCGCCAGCAGACGCGCGAAGGCTGCACCGATGCCTGACGAGGCTCCAGTGACGAGCGCCCAGCGGTCTGCGTAGGCTTCAATCAAATGTGCGACTCCCTGTTGCTGCGGCCCTCAACTGACGCCGCAATGGCCCTTCAAGACGAGCCCGGATTCTAGCGTGCAAGAGTCGGATTGAAAGAATCTGCTGGTCTCGGCAAGTTCATCAACCCGCAGTATGCCAACACATCAGAACGAGTTGTTACGTTCGTTGAAATCGGAACTGCCGATTGTCACGAACGTCATATTGAAGGGATTCGAGCGTGGCTGAAACAGCTGACTAACCTTGCGCTGGCAGCATCTGCGTGTGAACCTGCATAGCTTAGATCTGCTAACTCAAGGAGCGCAGACGGGCGGCGGACTCTGAAAATCGCCCGGGCGTACACCGCACACGTTGCGATCAGTGCGATTCAACGCTGCTCAAGTGCAGGTCTTACTGGCCGATTCCCGGGTCAAGCTGACGCGCCACTTCGTAGTCAGCACGGGCACCTTCCTTGTTGCCTCGCTCTTCGCGGTGTTGAGCCCGGCGGAAATACGCCTCTGCAACTCCGGTGTCGAGGCGTTTGGAGGACGTGTAATCGTTGATGGCTTCGTCGTAACGCCCCATCTGCAGGTACGCATCGCCGCGGATTGACAGCGCCTTGTTGCTCCACTTCCGCTCCAGTGCCGCGCTGCAGTCTGCGATTGCCTTCTGGGGTTCGTTGTTTTCGAGAAAATACGTTGCGCGACTGATGTAGCCATCGCTGCTGTCCGGAGCGACGTTGATCGCGGCCTCGTAGTTCGCCAACGCGATGTCTGAGCGACCACCCTTGGCCAGATGGCTGGCACGCTGGATGTAAGGCTTTGGATCCTTCGGTGATCTGGTCACTGCGGTATTCAGGTCGTTCAACCGAGCCAGCCAGGCGATCTTGTCGCCGTCGGCATCAGCTTGTTCCTGCATGCCCAGTTCCAGATAGGCCGTGCGGCGGTTCTGATAGTGCTTAGGATTGGTCTCATCGAGAGCGATAGCTGAAGAAAAGTCTTTCGCGGCCTCGCGATATTTTTTCACTCTCATGAACAGCATGGCGCGGTTGTTGAGAGCGTTCGCGTACTTCGGATTGAGTTCAATCGCCTTGTTGAAGTCGTACAGAGCCTTTTCATTCGAACCAGCTTGGTACCAGGCAAAGCCGCGGTTGTTGAAACCATCGACGTATTTCGGATCGATCTCGACGGCCTTGTTGAAGTCTTCAACGGCGGCCTTGTAGTCCGACTTGGCGAGATGCACCAGGCCGCGATTGTTGTAGGCCTGAACGTACTGCGGATCGACTTTCAGCGCCGCTGCGAAGTCTCCGAGCGCCTGATCGTGCTGACGCCGTGTCAGCATGAACAAGCCGCGCATATTGTGATAACGAACTTCTTTGGGGTTGAGTTCGAGTGCCTTGGCGTAGTCCACAGACGCGAGCCTGTCTTGACCTGCATCCGCGAGAATACCGGCTCGCTGGAAGAAAGCCTCGGCGCATGTCTTGTCCGTCGTGATGGCTGCGTTCAGTTTCTCCACAGCGCTGGCGAACTGCCGCTGCTGAATGAGCGCGACAGCTTCGTCCACGAGCTGTTTCGCCTTGCCAGTGCCTTCCGAGGCGACGGCTGCGGGATTCTTGCCTTCCCCGCTGGCGGTGGTGGGATCTGCGTCGCCGTTCGAACAACCAGCCAGTCCGGCTAGTGCCACAACGCACCACGGCCACGAGCGGAATGTGAGTCGCAAAGACATCCTTGTCTCTCCCTTGCGCAGTTCCGAAGAACGGGGTAATCGCCAGACGTCGGCAATTCTTCGAACTGACACAAACGGGCTTGTACGACCAGACCGAAAATTATGTCAACGTGACTCAGGCGTACCCTCCGAAGCCAGGGGAACCGACGTGAAGGCGTGAGCGAAGCACATCTCCGAGAGTTACTGCTGTTCAAAGAAGGAAGGCCGCAAGTAGACACAAAGAGGTGAGCACTCAAGCCTCATCTCTTCGCGTCCTTTGCGGCCTTTTGTTTCAATTCAGAAACCTATTGTCTCCGCGCGGTTAGCCTCCGGCAGCGTCGCGTCCTTTCGGCGGCTGGCCATTAACCCACGGGCCAGCCAGCGACATGTAATCAGGCTCGTCGAGCAAGCTGCCGTAATCGCCACCCTTCCAGCCGGGAATCTGATTTGGCTTGCCTCGCGAGTGCGACCGCTGCTCCCACTGCTTGGACCAGCTTGAGTCAGCATCAGCGACAGCCATTTTCTCGCGGTCAAAATGAAACACCTTGCCAAAGCGGTAGCTCTTCGCACCCAGGTTCACGACCGCAATGGCGGCGGCTCCCAGTTCAGGCGTGTTGTTGCACAGCTCGGGCTTGTCGGCTTCCATCGCACTGATCCAGTTGGCGAAGTGCGTGTAGGTCGAATCCTTCAGCTTCTCAACTTTGATGGTCTCGTTGTTGAGCTTCGACTTCGTGACCTGTGATCGCTCGGGAATGAACTCGAACGAATCAAAGTCCTCGCCGTTGCCGAAGACGAACGAGCCATAGTGCCCGCGAATCAGTTGCTGGATACGCGATTCCTGATTGCACATCGTCGAGCTGACCAATCCCTGCACGCCTTCCGGGAAGTCCGCCACGACTGTGGCGACGTCCGGAACGTCACGACCATCGTATTCCAGGTAGATGCCGCCCGCGCCGACCACGCGACCAGGGAACCGCAGGCCGGTGGCCTTCAGCATGACGGTCGTGCGATGCACGAAGAGGTCCGTGTACATGCCGGAGCCGAAGTCCCAGAAGCGGCGCCATTGAGCGTACACTTCGCGATCGAACGGCCGCGCCGGAGAAAGACCTTCCTTCGTACCCAGCCACAAGTCCCAGTTGATGGTCTTGGGCGTCATCTTCTCGTCGAGCTTGTAGTAGCGCCACTGGCCCATCGCCGAATTGCGGAAGTACTCGGTCTGGAACATCATGACCTTGCCGAGCTTCCCGTCCTGCAGCAGTCCGCGCACCTGATTCCAGCAGGGCAAGCTGGTGGACTGCACGCCGACCTGCATGCACTTGCCGGTCTTCTTCCAGGCGGCCACCACTTCCAAAGCCTCTTCGACCGTGTGAGTCATCGGCTTTTCGCAATAGACGTGACAGCCGGCGTTCATCGAGTCGATGGTTTGCTTGGCATGCCAATGGTCCGGAGTACCGATGCAGACTGCGTCGAGCTTTTCCTTCGCCAGCATGTCGCGGTAATCAACGTAGCCTTTGGCGTCGAAGCCGGTTTCTTTCTTGATCGTGTCCACGGCGCGATCACGGTGCACTTCATAGACGTCGGCGGCTGCGACCAGATCGATCTTCGCACCGTCGGTGTGCAGCTTGCAGAGCGACTTGACGTGCGCTCCGTAGCCACGACCGCCGGGGCCGATGAAACCAATTCGCAACCGACCGTTCGATCCAGCGGCGCTCGCCGGAGCAGTGGGAAGAGCCAGAGTTGACGCTGCCGCAACAACGCCGCCAGCCTGCAGAAAACCACGACGCGAGACATTGTCCATAGTGTGAATTCCTTAAGTAAGTGAGCGGGATCCAGAGCGACGTCGTGCGAGTTCGATCCCCGGAACTGAATGACTCGCCAGTCCGTGGTTGAGTGCTGCTCAAATGATTTCAGATCTCGCTACTACTTTCGAGTCGCTGGCCCTCTGCGGTCGGAATCATGTGCGAACTTGTTGCCGCACAGGCCCCTTGTCGATCCGAATTGAGGAACTTCCTTTATGCGAGAGGAGGGACCGACTGCTCACCGTTGCACCCGTTCGAGGTCCGCTTGCATCTCCAGCCTCATAGCACATGCCGCAGCGATCATCATGCGTGTGTTTTTGGGGAGTTTCTCGGCAATCCAGACCAGCCTTTCCCGGTCCTCGTCGAGGCGGATGAGGACAAAGCCAATCCGTTCGTTGCCATCGAAAAAGCCCACCTGTAGCTTGGAAGCGAAAAGACCTGACTTGGGCTGGTCGCAGTCATTTCTAACAATGATTACCTGATCTCCAATCAGTATTTTGCCCAGCGGCTCGTGGAGTCCGCCACTGGATGCCAACTTGATCTGGATTTCCCCCAGCTGTTCGTCACCTCTCGATACGAAGCCGATCCGGTCTCGGCGATGGCCCATAGGTACTTCCAGCGACCCTAACTTCAAGGACTCAGGTTGGGCGCCGACTTCCAATCGGACGCGATCACCATCCGCCGAAAGCACTTCGTACCAATTCATCATTTGCACGGTGGAGAAGTTGACAGTTTGAACCTCCTTCAGCTTGAGAGACTGCTCAAAGATCGCACTCGGCCCCTGCATTGACGTCATGAATGGGCCAAACTCAACATGGTACAGGTCCGCGCCCGCGGTGTTGGGGTCCAATGTCTGGTGGTAGCAGACGGTCCAAGGTCCAGAGTCTCGCAGTGCCTTCTCGCTGGGGGCGAGTTTCTGCAAGGTCGCCAAGTGCTTCTGTCGCTCTTTCTCCGCCGCGACGCACCCGGCTACCAACGCGATTCCTGCCATCCCGATCCAGAGCTGCTTCTTGCGAAAATCCATTGACGCCGTCCCCTGTGCTCCGCACATCCAGGCCCATAAAAGTTCAGCACGAGGGCGGCAATGGAATAAGTCTTCAGTATCTTGTGAAGAGATGTTTTCCTTCATCACGGCGACGGGAGCTGAACGCCGAGGTCATGGTGCCGATTTCCAGTATTGCGTCTGAGCGGTTCGCCAAATCAGCCGCGTACGAGATTGGCGATCATGGCCACCGTCAATCCGCCGTAGACCAGAGCGCACAACCCGAGGCCGATCTGACGCCACAGCGGTGGGCGGACTTCTCGAGGCAGCAGCGTCGTATTGACTCTCCAGATTTGTATAGCCGCGAGTGCCATGATCGGGTTAGCAACAACGCCGAGCACCTTGAACAGCTTGAGCACGGTTCCCAGGTGAATGGAGTAAAGTCCCCAGATCACGAGCGCTGTCAGCAGAATGGCGTAGAGGCGACCGATCGGAAATTTGCGTACTCGACGACTCGCAGCCCACATAATGTCTGACACCGCCCGCACCAGACAGTCGGTGTTGCCTAGGTGAGTCGAGTAGAGGATCCAGAAGCCATTCAGCAATGCGAGCACCCAAAATCCGGTGCCCAGATGCTTTGAAAGCTGCTGGGCCTGGTAAGCGCCGGCGGCGTTTTCTTCGAGAACGAGGCCGGGCTCCGTGATCGCTACCATCAGGTTGACGTTCAGGAACATGCCCAGGAAGCAGCCTAGTCCCCACAACGCAACTTGATCGATCACCGCGTAGCGCCACCAGGTCTTCCAGCGGCTGAGATTCTCAGGAGTTGTCGGGAACACGCAGCCAACCGACGCGAGCGTTTCTGACTCATCTGCCCGCAGACCGCCGATGCCTCCGACATGCTGAGCCATGCCGAAGCCCTTATCGCGGAACCAGTTTGAGATCACCAGATTGCCGAGACCTCCTGATCCTGCGGTGGCGGCGAAAAGGGCCAGAAACACGAGGTCCATATTCTCCGGTAGAGGACGCGGCACCAAAAAGCCTGTGAACGTCGCCACGGACTTTTCGAACGGTACAAAGAACAGATTCACCCCGAAAAGAAACACGAAGATGAAGAGAATCATGGCCCAAGAGAGCCGCTCGAGCACTTTCTCAATGGACTTGCCGCACAACAGCAGGAACGCCGTCACGACAATGATGACTGAAGCGATTGTGAGTCTGGCAGTTCCGTCGCCGTTAGCATCTACGGGAGGGTGCTCATAGGCGGCCGTGAACAACACAGATGCTGAAGCTGCCGCCAGCGCGGGGACAGCTAACTGGGCAACACTCAGAGCAATATATGTCGGAGCCCAAAGCTTCGGACCGGGCGACAACCGCATGATACCGGTGAGAATCGGTTCGCCGGAATAGAGCGTGTAGCGCACGGCTTCAAGATTGAAAATCACCTGCAGGCAGATGGCCGCAGTCGCAACCCACAACACGCCGGTGCCGTACTTAACAGTGATCGTCGGCCCGACGATCCACTCGCCGCCGCCGATCGCCGCCGCCAGCAGAATTGCTCCGGGGCCAATCGTGCGGAACAGGTTCTTGACGGAGAAGGGCAGCGGTTCGGGCATGTCGGCCACGCGCCATGGAGGAAGATGTCCCCCTGGCACCGTGTTTTTAGAGTCGCTCACGAGCAGCCTTTCGATCGCAGAGGTCGCACGCCTTGGCCCAGTTCCGGGTACGCAACGCGACGTTAGAGCTACTTCTTCAACAGGGCTTCAATGGAATCACGCAGGTCCGCGCCTTTGACGTCGTACTGCACGACCTTGCCTTCCTGATTGATCAGGTACAGCGACGGAATCTTGCGCACGAAATACTTCTCGCGCAGTCTGTCGACCTCGGCTTCGGCCACGATCATGCGCCACGGCAGTTGAGCCCGATTCGTGAACGCTTCAACGAGTCCTGCATCGCCATCCAAGCTCACGCCGATGATCTCGAAACCAGCCGTATGATGTTGCGCGTAGATTTCTTTCAGGTTCGGAAACTCTTCCAGGCATGGTCCGCAGTTGGTTGCCCAAAAGTCCACGAGCACGACTTTGCCTTTCAGGGCACTCAGTTCCAGCGGTTCACCTTTCGTGTCCGACGCCGCGATCACTGGTGCTGGCTGATCGATCAGCGCCAGCTTCGCGATCTTGTTTTCGCACAGGTTGCGAACTTCACCATCCAGGAAGAACTTGTTGGCCGTTTCTTCCAGCACCTTTTTGGACGCATCGAATTGACGCGACATCCGCAACGCTGTTGCCACTCGCAGGCCGAGGTCCACGAACTCGCCGCCGTTCTGCAGTCGCGCGAATCTCAGTTGAGATTGAAACAGATCAACCACTGGTTCGGCCTGCCCGCTGCGGGCCAGTCCGAAGAGCAATGTCTGCTGTGCCAGGCTGCGGATGAGCGGATCAGGTTTTGGGCCCTTGAGATATCCTTCGGCATAAGCAACTGCCTCGCCTTCCATACGTTCTTCAAGAGCCGTGATGAAGAGCCACTTCCAGGCACGGTTGGCATCCAGAGCATCCGGATTCGCGGTCGCATAGTCGGCGACCTTCTTGAAGGTTGCTTTCGTGTCGGCTTTCAGGATCGAAGCAAACGAGACCGGTTCATCGGCCCACGCCGCAGCCGATTCGAAACCGCTAGCCAGCAACAGCGCACAAATCGCGTAGGAAAAAGTTCTCATGACAGTTCCTGAAGACATGAAACGATTCAAGCGGCCAGAAACTCTAGCGGCCCCGCGCGATTCATCGAGCCTCACGCATGCGTTCGTGCTCGTAAAGTTCAGAACCCTCCATGAGTAAGCTGCAAGCCAATGGACTCCGCAACTAAAGTGGGCAGCCAAGGCATGATCGACTGAGTGCTGAGCTCATTCTTTCGAGCCCTGCCACTGAAGAGCAGCAACCCAGAGAAGGTACAGCAGTGAGCGATCGACGCACGATCTTGATAGTGGAAGATGAAGACGTCATTCGAGAGACCTTGCAGGAACTCCTCGTAGGCGAAGGCTATGAGGTCTTTGCCGCCGGGCGGGTCAGTGACGCCATCAAGCTGGCGCGGGAGAACGATTTCGACGTTGCGATCTGCGACGTGCAGCTCCCCGATGGCGACGGCATTGCCTTGCTGCGGCGTATTCATCAACTCAACCCGCACACCTGCATTCTGATCATCACGGCTTACGCGACTGTCGAGAACGCGGTCGATGCCTTCAAAGCCGGGGCGTTCGAGTACCTCGTGAAGCCGGTCATCTTTGACGACCTGTTGCACAAGCTCGACCGCCTGTACCAGTTCCGGAATCTGTACTTCGAAAATCAAACCCTGCGGCGCGAACTCGCCCGCAAGGACGGCTTTGAGGAGATCGTCGGGTCGAGCGAAGCCATAAAGCAGGTTGAGGAGCAGATCCGCAAGGTCGCGGCGACGAACTCCAACGTGTTGCTGGTCGGTGAAACCGGTTCCGGCAAGGAACTTTTCGCGCGAGCCATTCACAGTGCCGGGCCGAAGTCGAGTTCCAAGTTTCTGGCGGTCAATTGCGGCACTCGCCCCGTCGAGATGCTGGAGACTCAGGTGTTTGGTTCGAAGGCCACCAACGGCGGTGGTGTTGCAGTGAGCGAGGACGGCCTGCTGTTGCACGCCGGCGAAGGCACCGTTTTTCTCGACGAAGTTACCGACCTGCCGTTGAGCACTCAGGCGAAGCTGCTCCGTGCGATCGAGTATCAGGAGATACTCCCGCTCGGTAGTGCCGAGCCCATGCAGGTTTCCTGTCGCATCATTGCTTCAACAACGCAGGACCTCGGACAGGAAGTCGCTCACGAACGCTTTCACGAAGACCTCTTCTACCGTCTTGATGGCGTGAAGCTGCGCATTCCACCGCTTCGCGAACGTGCCACTGACATTCCGGAACTGGTTGAGTTCTTCGTGGGAAAGTATTCGCGGCAGATGAAGAAGCGAGTCGCCGGCGCCAGTCGGGAAACTTTGCGAGTCCTGACATCCGCCGAATGGAAAGGCAACGTACGGCAGTTGGAAAATGCGATCGAACGTGCCGTCATGATGTGTGACGGTACAACTATCAACCCGCCTGATCTGCCGCCGGACTTGCTGGGCATCGATCCGTCGCTGCCCGACAATGACGATCTGCGCAGCGCCCTGCGGCACTACGAACGAGTTCACATCGCGCGGGTGCTGCGTCAATGCCCCGACAAGAAAGAAGCCGCCAAGCGTTTGCGGCTTGGTCTCTCCAGTCTTTATCGCAAGATCGAAGAGCTGGGACTTGATCTCTGATCAGCCGTCCGGGGACTTCGGCCGCGATTAGCAACGTGGCGTGATCGCGGAGATTCAGTTCGTTGCCTGAATCGAGACTTTGAACGCGGATTTTAGTCCGGCCAGTTCTTCGGGCGGCTGCGTTGATGTGAAGATCACATGCTCACGGTTGCGGGACCAGACGCCCGTGACTTCCTCGTGAGCTATTGAGGGACGCAGGGTCTGCGGCTTGGCGCTGCCGGCGATAAGTACCCGTTGCAGTTCAGATTTCCCTGAGGTCGTCTGGCTGAATATGAGTTCCTGACCGTCCAGAGACCAATTCACGTGTGACTTGTCAACGGCGGATTCGATGTCGAACTTGGACTTCCAGATTTCTGTGCCAGTGTCGTCCTCGTTGGCGACATCAACCAACCGCAAGCCGCAGTTGGCTTGTTCGAGAATTGGTACTGCGACCCGTTTGCCTTGTGGCTCCCAGTCTGGTTTGCCGAGCACTCGCAACTGGGGCATTACCTGTCGCTGTTCCATCGATTCAATGTCCACCAGAAACAACCTGTGTGATGCTCCACCGCCAGACATGCACAGCAGCATGCGTCCGTCGGGCGACCAGCGGGGATTGTCGAGTCGCGGTGCCACGTGCCACGATTTGGAACCATCAACCTTCAGAACCCAGATGCCATCGGCTGCGTTGGAATTGTTGTCTGCGGCTACCGAGTAAGCGATGTGGGTTCCGTCCCACGACCAGTCTGGTTGGGAGCCGGCAGCGACGTCGCGCAGAGTTCCCGCGCCTTCGCCTTCCAGATTCAGAATCCAGATACGGGTGCGGCGCGCGTCCAGCGAGATGCCCGCAACGGGTGTGAAATCAAATGCGAGAGACTTGCCGTCCGGAGACACATCGGGCGAACCGATAAAGCCTCTCCCTAGCTTCGCATGGTCAACGAGTAGTTCCAGTTCGGTGCCGTCCGAACGGATGCGGTACAGACTGGATTGCGGTTTCGGTGTCGTGAATTCGAATTCGTCGTGCGCCAACGAGCCGTCTGCATTCAGGTCGTAACGATCGAAATACAGGTTCAGCAACGCACCAGCGCTGGGGAATTTTCGCTCCGCCTCGTAGATGAACTCATCGCGGCTGAGCTTGTCATCGCCGTTCTCATCCTTGAGCGGAACATGCCAGAAATAGATCTGATCGACGAGTGGTGTCACGAAGAATTCGTCGAGTGACAGGAACCCGTCCTTGTCGACATCAAAGCCCGGAAAGATGTGCTTGGCGATGCTGGCTTGCCCCTCAGGAGTGCCTTTGAGCAGCTCATCAGGACTCAGCTTGCCGTCCAGATCGGTATCACGATCCAGAAAAATCCAGAAGGGTTCGGTTTGCTTGTGGTCGATCGCGCACCATTCTGAGAACGACAGGGCGAGGCTGTGATCGGTGTCAGCTTTATCGAAGTTAGCCTCGGCGGTTTGCTTGTCTTTTTCGTCGGCACGATTGATGTACTCAAAGCGTCCGACGCTTTCGTTGCGGTTTTCGTCGACGTGTCGAAACAAGCTCCAGTTGTGAATGCGGCCGGTCTTCGTACGAAGCAAATCTCCCTGCCAGCGGCGCACCCCGAACGACACTTCGAGGGCGTAACGCACTTCATCTCGTGACAGACCGGCGTTGGTATTGCGATCCATCCAGGGGCCGTTGGGAGTCTTCGTCAGGAAGAAGTTCGCACCACGGCGTGTCAGGAAGGGGCGATCAAAAACCAGAAAGAATGATGACTTGCTCAATTCAGCCTGGGACAATTCGCCGTTGTCGTCCGAGTCCCACTTGCTGATGTTTTCGTCGTACTTCCGCATTTCCAAGTCGAGGATCTTGTTCAACGGATCG
Organism: uncultured Planctomycetaceae bacterium; assembly: GCA_964386705.1. Classification (GTDB taxonomy): domain Bacteria; phylum Planctomycetota; class Planctomycetia; order Planctomycetales; family Planctomycetaceae; genus AM-0621. The sequence goes on along the minus strand of CAYLTY010000060.1, from coordinate 11,691 downwards.
GTGATGAAGCCTCGCTCGTTGTACGGAATGATGCGGGCAGCGTTACGAAACTCGTTCAAAGACAGTTTGCGATCCTTGTCGCGATCGAGCAGACGGTACTCTCGCTGAGCAGCCGGGCGTTGCGCTTCCGGGAGCGCGAGTGAGAATTCTTCGATCGTCAGCTGGCTGTCGTGATTGGAGTCGCGGGCGTCGAATAACTTGCGGCTCACCGGAGATGCCGCATCAGCGGGTTTGCCTGCGGGAGCCGGCTGAGCTTGAGCCTGATAAAGTTCGTTGGAGAACTGCATTACAACAATCAGGCAGGTGGTTAGAGCCCAGTGCCAACGCATCGTGAAACCTTCAATGAATTGCTGAAATCCCCTGACTGCGATGTTCGTCGCGTCAACGCAGCTTGATCGGCTGGCGTAGCCTCTACCGATTCGTACCTGGTCACAATACAAAATTGCGGCCGCCAGCGTGGTTCATCCCGGAACCTGAAGCAACAGGCGGTCGGATTGAATAAGGACAACTCATGCAACGCCGACAGTTCACTTCGTTGATCGCGTTTTGGCTAGGCCTCTTGGCACTCAGCCCGCTGGCTGAGGCCCAGAACGTGGACGCCGCTGTGTCACAGCCCATTGAGCAGTGGACTGTGCTGTACCTCTCGGGGCAGCGGGTGGGTTATGGCCGGTCGATCGTGATGCAGGAGCAACGCGCCGGACGTACCATTGTGGTAAGTCGGGTTGAGGAGCATCTGGCGATCCGCCGTTTCGGCCAGCAGCTCAAGATCGATTCCACGACTCGCACCGAAGAATCGCTGGATGGTCAGTTGTTGAGTTTCACCTACGAATTGAACAACCCACCCGCACAGTCAACGAAGAGTGCCGGCAAGCTCAACGGGAACAAACTGGAGATCGAAACCACGGTTGGCGGGCGTGCCAAGACCAGCACTGTTGAATTGGATGGGGCCGTCAAGGCGCCAACCTATCAGGATCGGTTTCTCAAAGAGAATCCGCTGAAGCCGGGCGAGACCAAGGCGTTTAAGTCGTTCATTCCGGAGTTCGGGAAGGTCGCCGACGTCAAGGTGATCGCGGACGACTATCGAGCGGTGAAGCTGCACGATGGCACCGAACGCAAGCTGTTGAAGCTCAAGGTCGAGCAAAGTCTCGTCCCTGGTATTGGCGTGCGTGTGTACGTCGATGACAAGGGTGAAGCTCTGCGGTCTGAAGCCGACTTGCTGGGCATGGTGACCTACGTTGTGTCGAAGGATGTTGCCTTGGAGGCGATCGCTGGCGCTGAACTGGATGTGGCTGTCGGCACTCTGGTCAAGGTTGAGAACCCACCGGTCAATCTGCACAAAGCACAGCGCGCGATCTACCGCATTACGACTGCCGACGCGGATGCGAGTCAGGTGATTCCGACGACTGAAACCCAGACGGCCAAGCGTGTCAGCGAGCATGTGGTGGAGCTCACCGTTGAGGCACTTCCGGTCCCTAAGAACGTCAGCGCGGGTAACAAGAAGCAGCCGCAGTATCTCGGTGAAACGTCCTATCTGCAGTCCAAAGACGCGCGGGTTCAGGAGCACGCGAACAAGGCTGCGATGGGGTCAGAGGATGCAGGGACGATTGCCACTCGCATGGAGAAGTACATTCTCACCGAGTTGAAGAAGAAGAATTTTTCGACGGCGCTGGCTTCGGCGGCCGAGGTTGCGAAGAGCATGGAGGGGGACTGCACTGAGCATGCCTGCCTGCTTGCGGCGATGCTGCGATCCAAGCAGATTCCGTCGCGCGTGGCGGTCGGGCTCGTCTATGCCGAAAAGTTGGGAGCCTTTGGCGGGCATATGTGGACTGAGGCCTTCATCGGCGGCAAGTGGGTACCGCTTGATGGCACACTCGGGATCGGCGGGCTTGGCGCGGGACATATCAAGTTTGCTGACTCCGATCTGGGAGATAGCGGCCCAACTCCGGTCTCGGCGTTCCTGCCGCTGCTGAACGTCATTGGCAACTTGAAGATCGAGGTGGTGAAGGTGGAGCGATAAGAGCCAATCCGCATCGAGCTCATTCACTGATCTTCTGGGCTTTTTTGTTACGGGTTCTTCCGTCGAGGCTGCTTTCGTGCCGCGAATCCTCAAGCGTTCATTCTACGCGCGTGATCCGGTAACGGTCGCGCGTGAACTCTTGGGAACTCTGCTGGTACACGAGTCAGACGCAGGACGCACGGTGGGGCGGATTGTGGAAACCGAGGCCTATCTGGCGTCAGGCGACTCGGCGTGTCATGCCAGTCGTGGACCGACGCCGCGCAACACCAGCATGTTCGGACCACCGGGATTGGCCTACGTCTATTCAATCCACTCACGCTACTGCTTGAATACGGTGACAGAAGCCAAGGGCATCCCCAGTGCTGTTCTGATTCGTGCTCTGGAACCTCAGGAAGGCATTGAGCTGATGCAGCTTCGCCGGGGAACGCAGAAGGTATTGGACCTTTGCCGGGGTCCGGCGCGCCTGTGTGAGGCCTTTGGCATCGACCGCAGGTTTGACGGCCGCAAGCTGTACCTGGCGGAGTCGTTGAGGATTGAAAATGGCGATCGAGTTCACGACGAGCAGATTGCGATCTCGCCACGAATCGGTGTCACCAGTGCGCACGACCTGTTGCTGAGATTCGCCGAACGCGACTGCGTGTTTGTGAGTCGCCCGGTTCCAAAGGCCCTGTGAGCGGTCTCAGTAGTGCGGCGGTCGATCTTCCTCGGGCGTGGGAAACGGATCGCTTTGCCCCGCAGCCTCGAATCCGTCTTTCAGCTTGCGCAATTCGCGCTGCAGATCGGCGATCTCAGTTTGCTGCGATAGAACGACATGATGCAGTTGTTCGAACTCGTGCTGCAGGTGCATGAGCACCTCTTGGGCGGCGATGAGTTGCTGTTGAAGATCGGAGTTGCTGCTCATGGCTAGGGGTTCAGACGCAGTTCTGCCTTATTTCTTCGAAGAGCCGAACAAGGATGGACGGCTTGTCGATGCTTCGGCGGTCAGCTTGGGAACGTCAATCAGTTTTGGTTTGGGATCGAAAATCACCGGGTCAGGCACGTTTCCAGGAATTACGATGCCTTCACCCGCCAACAACGGTTTGCCATTCGGGCCAGCGATGGTCTTGGCGCCGAAAACGTCCACGAACTGAGTGATGCGTGGATCAGTTTTCGAGTCGAATGAGCCGACCGTCACGACCGATTTGTACCGATCGTGAAACACGAACGCGTCGTACTTCTTGCCTTTGTTACGGCCGTCAATCATGCCTTCACGCAGCATCTTGGCGACCTTCCAGGCACGTGAGCCGGCGTCATCCAGCGAGCCTGTTACTTCGAACTCCTCGATCGCCTTCTTGATCTTGGAGTTGCCAACTTCCGTCTGAGACTTACCCGTGAAAGTGGCAATCACCAGCGTGTATTTGCCCTTGTTTTCCATGATGGAGTATTCGGAGCCCGCGTTGAGTTTCAGCAGCAGTGAATCACGTTTGCGGGACGCGACCTCTTCAGGAGCCAGCATCGGGTTAATGGACAGGAACGCGCCGCTGAGCGGGTTCGGCTTGCCAGGCGTTGGCCTGAACGCAGCGTCGTCCTTCCAGGACTTGGGCACGTACGTCTTGATGAACTCAAGGGTCTTTTTGGCGACACTGTCTTCGGTGCTGCCATAATTGCCCGCAACAACACAGACACCGCCCTTTTGAGAACGGTAGGAGCGCTTGATCGATCTGCCCGCACGATCGGTCGTCTCAATGGGCGTGGTCACTTCGTCCATTGAGAACGAATAGGCTGGGATGCTGAGCTTGCGCAGTTCGAGGACCAGCTTGTCGGCGGCCTCTTCGTGCGTCATGCCCTCTTTTTTACGCTCTGGAGGTGGCTCATAGAGGGTCGCCACCATGATCATCCAGGGGCCATGTTGTTTCGTCAGCTTGTATTTGCGGCCGGGGGTGGCGTCGATCTTGTCGGCCTGCACCGGTACCGGCAGCAGCAACCCCAAGGCTAATGCACAAACAGCAATGAGAATTCGGCTTCTCACGGCAGACTCCGTTCGCTGTGGGAGGCGCTCGAAAGCGATCGCTCGAAGCCCCAAAACGCCTCAAGCGGGGAGGGATGCTAGTAGCGATCTTTCGATTGGGTCTAGACCGAGATTCAGCTCAGATCTTCCTTGTCTGGCGACGTGGCCATGCTTCAGACAGGCCGAACATTCAACGACCTCGCTGATTTCGAGCCGCGCAACGAGTATTCGCAAGAGCCACCCACGCTTGCGAAGGAGGCTCGGCGCATCCAAATCTCTGATTGGCGGATCCGCTCCTAACCGAACAAGTCAGCGACGGGTTCGCCCTCGTTGAGAATCGCCAGTGGTCGTTTGGCCTGATCATAGAAGACGTGATGATGGTCGATGCCGAGGCAGCGATACATCGTCGACAACACACAGCCCGGCGTAGCCGCCTTGCTGGTGGGATACTCTGCGGTCAAGTTCGTTGTTCCGATGGCTTGACCCATCTTGAGACCGCCACCGGAGTACAAGATCGACATTGCGCCTGGCCAGTGGTCTCGACCGGCACCGCCATTGATTCGCGGCGTCCGTCCGAATTCACCGAACGACATCAGCAGCACATCGTCCTGCAGGCCGCGATCGTAGAGGTCTTCAATCAGTGCTGTAACGGCTCGATCGTATCTCGGCAGCAAGCCGTTTTTGAGCTGCGAGAAGTTGTCGCCGTGGGTGTCCCAGCCGCCGCCTGCCTGAATGGTGACGTATGTGACACCGGCTTCGACCAGTCGGCGTGCCAGCAGACAGCTTTGACCTAATTCGTTGCGACCATACTTCTCACGCAGTTTGGGATCTTCAGCTTGAATGTTGAACGCAGCTCGGGCACGGTCGCTCGTGATCATTTCAACGGCGTCGCCGTAGAACTTGTCGAGGCCGCCCATGTCGCCTTTGGCATCAACATCGCGACGAATCGTATCGAGGTTCGACAGCAGACCGTGGCGTTTATCCATGCGGCTGCGATCGACACGGCCAGGAATCTGCAGGTTGCGGACGTTGAAGCCGTCGTTGTTTGGATCACTCTCAGGGGCAAACGGGTTGTACTCGGCACCCAGGTAGGCGGCTTTGCCAAGTCCCAGCGAATTTGGCAGGTTCACGTACGCTGGCATGCCCGGCACTTTCGCGCCGCTCATCTTGGCGACGATCGAACCGCAAGCCGGGAAGATGTTGTTGTTGACTTCGATCGTTGGCTGGTACCCGGTGAGCATCCATTGCGAGCCCATCCCGTGACCGGCGTTGGTGTGATAGGCCGATCGCAGGATCGCCATCTTATCCATGATCCGCGCCTGCATGGGCAGGTGCTCGCTGATCTCGATCCCCGGAACATTGGTCGCGATCGGTTTGAACTCACCACGAATCTCGACGGGGGCCTGCATCTTCAGGTCGTACATATCGAGATGCGACGGTCCACCCGCTAACCAGACGAGGATTGCCGACTTACGGCGAGGAGCCGCTCCGGCCTCGCGAGCTGCCGCTTCGCTTTGCAGCAGTTTGGGCAGAGTCAGACCACCAACGGCCAGACTGCCGACTCGCAACATGTCGCGACGACTGATTCTACCACACAACGTCTGGTTGCTTCCGAGGATGTTGAGCACAGCATCGGTTCCTAGGTTTGCCTATTCGATGAGAGGCTGCACGGAAATCTTCGACTGGATCACCCGGCAGACTGACATTTCATTCGACAGATTGTTCGAGAAGCGTCCAAAGAGCAAGTCGTGTCGTCGCTGTGAAACCAACTTTCTGCTTCCTGACAGGGGAATTGCCACAAAGCTAGGCAGGCGTTGCTAATACTGCGCTCTGTGACCCTCCAGCAACTCTCAAGAAATATCGGTTCGGGTGATCACGATGGGAATATCGCCGCTGAACTTGCCAGATGGTCGGATATGAATGGAAAACGCAAGAAATCAAGAGCTTTTCCCTGCAGGTGTGCAGCAAATCTCAGTGTTGAGGGAGTCGCCACTGCGGTGACCGCTGCCAAACGCTCGGGTACAGTCGGAAAAAGATGCGTGGTTCGGCACGTGGGTTGCCCGGTGCCCGCGATTCCGATGCTGATTCGCGAGAGAACCCCGAGATCCGCTACGGACTTCGAATCGTTTCGCTATCCACCCTGATGCACAGTCGAGGAGAACCTGAGTGCTTTCCAACGCAATGCCTGTCTTTCAGTTGCTGGCCGAAGAACAAGTGAACCTCGGCGTGGAGCTCGAACTGTGGACGCTGCTTCCTTTCGCGGCCCTGCTGCTGTGCATTGCCATTCTGCCGCTGTTTGCGGGGCACTGGTGGGAGCACAATCGCAACAAGGCGATCATCTCTTTCGGGCTGGCGCTGCCGATTGTGATTTATCTGTTTGCAGTCAAAGGCGCGGCGGGCATCGAAAACCTGATCGAGAAAGGTGAGGAGTACGCATCCTTCATCATTCTGCTCGCATCTTTGTTCGTCATTACCGGCGGCGTCTATGTGCAGGGATCACTGTCGGGAACGCCGCTAGTGAATACAGGCATCCTGGGTCTGGGAGCTGTGCTGGCGAATTTCATCGGGACAACTGGAGCGTCAGTCCTGCTGATTCGTCCTCTGTTGCGAGCTAATGCCAAGCGACAGCATCGATCCCATATCGTCATCTTCTTCATCTTCATCGTGTCGAACTGTGGGGGGCTGTTGACTCCTCTGGGCGATCCGCCGCTGTTTTTGGGCTATTTGAAGGGCGTACCGTTCGAATGGACGTTGAGCCTGTGGAAACCTTGGCTGCTGACAAACATCGTGCTGCTAGTAATCTTTAATATCTGGGATCAGCGGGCACTGTCGAAAGACGAAATGGCGGGCAAGGAAGCTCTGCTCGAAGAAGTGCAGCATCACGAACCACTCAAGATTCATGGCGCTCACAATTTCCTGTTCCTGGCGGGCGTCGTTGCGGCGATCTATTTCGCCGGAGCGATGCACTGGCCTTACGGCGTGCAGGAAGGCTTGATGCTGGTCTTGGGCATCGGAGCTTATTTCTCCACATCGCCAGTGAATCGGGAGAAGAATAAATTCACGTTCGGACCGATCATCGAAGTGGCCGTGCTGTTCGCGGGAATCTTCATCACGATGGCCCCTGCGCTGCTGATTCTCAACGCCTGGGGTAAGGGTGAACGTGACGTTTTCGGTATCGCTTTTGGACTCGACCAGCCGTGGCAGTTCTTCTGGGCAACCGGAACTCTGTCTAGCTTTTTGGACAACGCTCCGACGTATCTGACTTTTGCCGCGACCGCCTGCGGTCTGAAGGGTGTCGCGGTGGATGGCGCCTACATGGCTGAGCTGCTGAAAACCGGTGACGAAGCCGTGCGGCTGCTGGCTGCGATTTCTTGCGGGGCCGTGTTCATGGGAGCGAACACCTACATCGGCAACGGCCCGAACTTCATGGTGAAGGCGATTGCTGAGGAGAACGGGGTCAAGATGCCCAGCTTCTTCGGCTACATGGCCTATTCCGGCGCTGTGCTGATACCGATCTTCATCGTGGTGACGTTCGTCATTTTCCGGTGATATCGCTCCTGTCGCCTGTCCGGTTGGTGACGGGCAATCCGGCCCGTCTCAAGCTGTCGTTACGCAGTCGCCGATCAAGCCTCATTGAAACTGAGACTTGCGTCGTAGAAACAGAACCGAATCGATTTCTTCGGTAGTTTCACGGCTTGATCGGCCTTCCTCATGAATCTTGCAGAGTCGCGCCGCGCTGCCGATGAGCGTGGCTTCTTCTGGGCGCTGACGTGTGTCCTGCTCGGCTTTGGCGTGTTGATGGTGCATAGCGCCAGCATCACATCCTGGCCCACGAACTTTGAACGCGTTTATCTCACTCGACACCTCACGTTCCTCGCTACGGCGGTCGTTGCAGCCTCGATCGCAGCCACACTGCCGGCTCGGTTCTGGTATCGAGCGGCGCCGTGGATCTTCTGCGGGACGATCTTGCTGCTCATCGCCGTGCTGATTCCGGGAATCGGCACATCCGTCAAAGGCGCGCGCCGCTGGCTGCGCTTCGCTGGTTGGTCGTTGCAGCCTTCGGAACTCGCCAAACTGGCGTTGCCGTTGCTCATCGCTCGCATGGTGGTGAATCGCCGCGAAACTTTGGCGACATGGTTTCGTGGAACCATCCCGTTTGGGATCCCGGTGGCCGTCGCTGTTGGGCTGGTTCTCACAGAGCCGGACTTGGGCACATCGCTGTTCGTCGCGGGATCTGCGGCGTTGAGTCTCTATTACGGCGGTTGGCCGATCCGCAACTATTTGCTTGGCCTTACGCTGGCTGTTCCTGCGGTGGTCTATGCGATCATCGCGCACAGCTACCGCATGCGACGCATCACGGACTTTGTGTCGGTGTGGACTGACATCGGCAACAGCGACGCCTGGCAACTGAAGCAGTCACTGCTGACGCTCGGCCACGGCGGGCTGTGGGGCGTTGGCTTGGGGCGAGGTTCTCAGAAGCTCAGCTTCCTGCCGGAGTCGAACACAGACTTCGTCTTCGCGGTCGTCGGAGAGGAACTTGGACTGGCGGGAACAGTGGGACTCGCGGCCCTGTGGTGCGGCATCTTCTGGGCAGGCTCGCGGCTGTTCGCGAGGTTTCACCGCAACTGCTTCGCCTACATTGCTGGCATGACCTTGATCTCTCAAATGGTCATTCAGGCTACCTTGAACGCGGCAGTGGTCACGGCACTCGTGCCAACCACTGGAGTTCCCCATCCGTTGGTTAGCTACGGGGGAACGAGCCTGTTCGTAAGTATTCTTTCGTTCGGGGTCATGGTCAGTCTGTCGCGGGCTGATGAATCAACCGACGCCATCGTGCTCTGTCCCGAAACGTCGAAAATATAAAAGAAAAACGTCGACTGGAAGCATAGGCGCTCGTCCGAAGCCGATCCCACGCAGACCGTCCCCGGCTATACTTCCAGCCGACGTCACTGGATGTAAAGCAAGGGGTGTGCCACGAACGAAATCACTCCCCAGATCGTGCGTTTCCGCCTGAAAAACAGCAATTTGCGGTTTTCGAGGATCGGTCGACTGCCACGCCCATCAACTCGGCTGCGCGCTCTGTAGGCAGTACTTACGGCATCTGCGAGGCAGACCACGTGCAGAGGGAGAACACAGGGCCGTCGAGTCCACATTGGGAAATCGGAACAGGCACAGATTTTTGAAGCGCGGGGCGCAGAGGTCACGGAGACCGCTCTTTTGCGCGCGTGGATCTTCTCTCTGGTCCGCGCGTCCTCCGCGCTTCGGATCTTGTGAACGCGGAGCGCGGTCCGGCATGAGCCGGTGCTGCGCAACGCTCTGAGTGCGGGCTCTTACGAATACAACTGCCGGATGTACTCGCGTACGGAATCTTCCCACAAGAACCTTACCGAAAACGCTCGTTTACGAATCTCGTCGAAGGCGCCGGGGGCTTGCTGCTTCAGTCGGATCGCTTTGAGTGTCCGACTTACAAACTCATTGCCCAAGGCTTCGGGCGTCGAGCCCGCGAACGTGAAGCCGGTCTCTTCGTTCTTTACGGTGTCTTTCAGGCCGCCAATCGCGTGCACTACGCACGGCTGGCCAGACCGCATGGCCAGCATCTGTGAGATACCGCACGGCTCAAACGCGCTGGGCATCAGGAACAGGTCGCCTTCGGAGTACATCGGGTCCGCACTCTGCTTGCAGTAGCCGTTGAGGAAGATGAGGTTGCCGTGCAGCGGCGCGAGTTCCGCGAAGAATCTTTCGTAGTCGGCGTCTCCGCTGCCGGCGAGCAGATAAATTGCCTCGCCGTCGGTGCGTGCGAGTACGCGTTCGATTGGTGATGGGCCCTCGGGATAGCGCATCAGCCGAACCTTCTGATCCACGACGCGCGTGATGCTGGTCATCACGACGGACGGTCGCGGCTGGTTCTGCAGAGCCCTCAATCGTTGCAGTGCCAACTCATGGCGCGGGTTAGGGGCAGCCTTCTGCCAACCTTCAACTTCCGATACGAGCGTCTTCAGCAAGGCTTGCCAGGAAGCTTGATCTCGCACCGGCAGCGAACCGCTCGCGGGGTATTCGCAACCGTTAAGGATGCCGGTCAAGCGGCCAGTTTCGCGAGCAGTACGCAGGTCGCCTTCCAGGCCCTCGCCACCAAAGAACACGCAGTCGGGTGCGTTGCGTTTCGGACGACTGGGCTCACAGATTTCCTGAGCATAACTCGGTGCCACGGTATGCACGCGGTCTGACAATCGAATGCCCGCAGCCATCGGATTGGCGCAGCCCGAGTATTCGGGATCTTCGATCAGCCCGGCGGCGTACTGCAGATGCGGAAACCAGGTTTCGAACGACGAAGCATCACCCCGCAACGGACGGATGCCCTGCAGGGCTAGATTGTGGATCGTGAAGACCGTTCGCATTTTCCGCAGAGCGGCATAACGGTCATCAAATTGCCGCAGTGCCGGCAGCAGACCGGTATGCCAGTCGTGCAGGTGCAGTACGTCGACCGTGCCGAACGCGCCCTGCTGCAGGCCTTCCAGGACGGCGGCCGCAAACATGGCGAATCGAGTTGCATCGGTCGCAAACGGCGCGTCATTCGCGTCGTTCACATAGATTCGCTTTGCTCCGGTTTGCGGGTGAGCACTTTCGAAACCTGAATGATGCAATACCAGTTGCCGCACTCCGCGGCAGGGCCGGGTGCCTTCAACTTCGAACAACTCGGCCGTGTGATCCTGACCTTCGAACTTGAAGCTCATGGACGCGAGCTGCTGGAGGGCGGGCAGATGCAGGAAACCGTATGACGGTACCACGACTGACACCGTGCCGGAGAATTCCGGGAGCGCCACCAGGGCCGGAGGCACGTCGCGCACGACGTCGGCGACGCCACCCACTTTGCCGCCCTTCAACGCATCGTTTTCGGAAGCCACCATCAACACGTGCATGACTCAATCCTAGCGCGGCCGCAGCCGCTCTGATGTTCCATCTAGCTGGATGTGGAATGTAGCAGTTCAGCCGTTCAACTCGACGCAACGAGCCCACTCTTTCAGAGCATCGCAGCGCCGGTGCACTCATTCTGCGGTGGGCACGTGCGATCTTAAGATCTGTGAGCTATACCTCGGCCCCATTCACACCAGCGGACGAAGTGCGTTGCGGTTTGTGGCCTTTAAAAACTGACGGGAACATCCGTATGAAGCGGTTCACGGGAAACTCACCGGCGCTCCAGTTCTGTTTCGGCTTGATGGTTTCACTCAGCATGATGACGCACAGTCAGGCGGAAGACGCTCCGAACGGCCGGCAACTCGAACTCCTGAAGACGTTCAATACGGAGTTTGTGGCGATCACTCCGGGAACGAAGGAGTTTCCCAAATCGTTTCGCATGGGCACGGATGACGGCCCGGCCAGCGAGCGACCCGCCCGCGAAGTAACCTTGGGCTATTCATTCGCGATGGCCAAGTACGAGATGCCCCAGAATCTTTACGAGGCAGTGATGGGTCAAAACCCCAGCAAATGGAAGGGGCCTCGCAATTCCGTCGAGATGTTCACGTTCAAGGACGCTCTTGAATTCTGTAAGCGAGCGACCGATTTGATGCGTGCTGGCAAGCTGATCGCCGAAGACGAAGAGATCCGTTTGCCCACCGAAGCGGAGTGGGAATACTGCTGCCGAGCGGGCACCAAAACGCGTTACAGCTTCGGCGATGAGGCTCGCAAACCG
>CAYLTY010000059.1:0-37537 GCA_964386705.1 uncultured Planctomycetaceae bacterium | reverse complement strand
CGTGTTGCCAGGCGCGAACGTCGAATTGGGGACCATCGTCGGCGTCGTGATGATCGGAGCCGTCGACGGTTGGCTCGGCATGATGATCGTTTGGCGTGGCGGCAGCGGCACGCGTTGAGCCGGCACGCCGGGGCTATACATGCCCGGATGCATGCCGTACGGCTGCATCGAATAACAGCCTGTCAGCGACAGGCCCGCCAACAATAGCCATGGAGTTGATTTCCAAGACATTGTGCCATCCCTTGCTAGTCTCGGCGTGGCGGTCGGTTGGACCGCGCTCTGATGCGAACAACGGCTCAGCCGCGTTCGTTGAGAAGAACTCGTTCGCTCTGGGAGCGCGCAAGTTCCCCGGACTCTCCCAAGTCCGGCGACAGTTTCGGGACGCTTCAAAAACGTGTCTAGACCGAAACCTGAGCCGAAATCCGGTTGAAACTCAGAATTGAAAAAGAAACAAACGAGGCTGCGTCGCAGATTCGTACAGCCGTTTAACCTCAACGCCAACGGCGTGAGCGTTCCTCGAACTCGTGTAATGACCGCGTGCGCGCACGCCATTGGCGTAGCGGTTAAACAGGTCTGGATGTTGGACCAGCCTGGTCCGACCGTGGAGCACAAAAGAAACAAGCCCGGCGACCGGGAGGTCATCGGGCTTGCTATCAAGAACGACGCTGTTTTGCGCCGATTGCGGCTGATTAAGACCGCTTACTTCTTGTGATTGTGGTCGCCGCTCTCCAGATCGGCGATCAGGGCGTCGCTGGTGAGCAGCAACGTCGCCACGCTGGATGCGTTCTGCAGACCGGAACGTACGACCTTGGCGGGATCAATCACGCCAGCGTCGACCATGTCCACATACTCGCCGGTCAGCGCGTTGTAGCCAAAGTTGTCCTTGCCTTGCAGGACCTTATCGCAGATCACAGTGCCATCCTGGCCGGCGTTGTTGGCAATCCAAATCAGCGGAGAGCGACAAGCACGGCGGACGATGTCATAGCCAACCGTCTCGTCGTGGGTCAGGCCTTTAGCCTTCGCCTCAGAGGAAGCTCGCAGCAACGCGACGCCACCGCCCGGCAGAACGCCCTCTTCCATCGCAGCGCGAGTCGCGTTCAACGCGTCTTCGTAGAGGTACTTTCGCTCTTTCACTTGAGCTTCGGTCACTCCACCGACGTTGATCTTTGCCACACCGCCGGACAACTTCGCCTTGCGTTCGCTGAGCTTCTCTTTGTCGTAGTCGCTGGTGGACTTTTCGAGCTCCGCGTCGATCTGAGCGATACGACCAGTGATCGCGTCCTTCTTGCCCGCACCGCCGATGATGGTGGTGTTGTCCTTGTCGACAATGACCTTCTTCGCGCGCCCCAAGTGGCTGAGTTCCAGAGCTTCGAGCTTCAGGCCGAGGCTTTCCATAATGGCATCGCCGCCCGTCAGAATGGCGATGTCTTCCATCATGGCCTTGCGGCGGTCACCGAAGCCGGGTGACTTCACGGCACAGACCTTGAAGTTGCCACGCATGCGGTTGATGACCAGCGTCGCCAGAGCTTCGCCTTCGACTTCTTCGCAGATAATCAGCAGCGGCTTGCCAGCCTTGGAGACCTTTTCGAGCAGCGGCACGAACGAACGGACCTGCGAGATCTTCTTTTCGTAGATCAGGATGTAGGCGTCTTCGAGTTCCGCGGTCATCGCATCCGTGTTCGTCACAAAGTACGGCGACTGGAAACCCTTGTCGAACTGCATGCCTTCGACGAAGTCCAGTTCGGTCTCCATCGACTTGCCTTCGTCGATGGTGGCGACGCCTTGCTTGCCGACCTTGGTCATAGCTTCGGCGATGATCTTGCCGACCTTGGGATCATTGTTGCCGGCGATCGTCGCGACGGCTTCCATGTCTTTGCGGCCCTTCACCGGAATCGCTCGCTTCTGCAGATTCGCGACGACGTCAGCCACGGCCCTCTCGATGCCAGCCTTCAATTCAATGGGGTTCACACCCGCCACAACTGCTTTGAGGCCTTCAGAATAGATCGCGTCAGCCAGCACGGTGGCGGTCGTCGTACCGTCACCGGCGACGTCGTTGGTCTTGGAAGCCACTTCGCGGACCAGTCGAGCGCCGATGTTCTCGTACTTGCATTCGAGTTCAATCTCGCGAGCGACCGTCACACCGTCCTTGGTGACGGTCGGTGAACCGAAACTCTTCTCGAATATCACGTTACGACCGCAAGGTCCCAACGTCGTACGAACAGCCTTGGCCAGCGTATTCACGCCCCGCTTCACGGCTTCATGGGCTTCCTGGTCGAAGGCAATCATCTTCGCTGACATGGGCATTAGCTCCTTCGGACAAAGGGAAATTCAGTTCCGCCAGACTGCTCCTGAGTGGTTCGTCAACGTCCGTCCCTGACGCAACAACCTGGCGGAAAATGTGTTCAACTGACCAACATCACAAGCTCAGCCGTACTGCCAAACTTGCAGGAACGCACAGACCGACCCCGTGCATTTCCCGGAAATGCTGCCTCATTGGCAGAATTCGTTGATATCCAACTCTGTTAATCAAACCCCGTGCCGCAACGAGAGGAAGTTCGCCACCCAGCGTCTCTCTTAAGGAGACGATCTGACCGGGCCGGACCGTCACATTTTAGATTCGTCTTTCACGCATCTGTTGGACGCGGCTTACTTGTTGGACGCATCCGCGTCGGCTGCGGCTTTGGTTTTGGCTCGGCCGCAACTTTTTCATCCCAGCGTTTTTTGAACTGCCAATCCCTCTTCCGCAATTCGAAGATCGTCACGGCGATCGCCGTTTGGAGAGATCCATCCTCCTCTTCTCCCAATTCAGGCAGAGCAGCCCTCCTATCCAGCTCTTCAGGATTGCGCAATAGCTCTTTCAACTCCGGCGGCCAGGTGAGCTGGGGGTGCGGTTTGTCATAGAGCGAGAACAACGTGTCAAAGGAATCTTTGTAGGACTCCGGAAGACGGGTGGCGGGAACATTTTGGCTGCCGGGTTCTAACAGATCAGGCTTACTTTCGTGCCCCCGCAGCCACCAGTCCGCGTCGAAGAAATACTTCGCAGTCCGGAGTCGGCGGAACGGGTCACTGCGTGCAATGCGGAGAGCGTTGCGGTGACTTTCGAAAATTCCCTGCTCGGCGGAAGTCTTGCGGAGCAACAAGGAGTCCGAGGCAGCATCGCCGAGGGGAGGGAGGAGGCCGTAGGCTCGTAAACGGAGCGTATGCAGGCGGCTCCACCACAGGCTGCTTTGTGAGTGGCCGCTGAGGTTGTGCTCGGCCAGGTCAAGTAGCGCGACGGCCTCGTCGAGCACGCTCTTGTAGAGGCGGACCAGCTCTCGATGAGCATTTTCGGCCCACTTGCTCCGCACAGTATTGTCATTGCCAACACGCTCAGACGGCTTCGATTTGCGGATAATTTCGGAAATTCGAGGGGGAACAGCAATCGCCTCCGTGTCTCTGAGCGCGTTCTCGACGACAGACGCCGACCAGGTCTCGGCGTTGAGTTCCCCGCTGATGAGTTCGAAACGAACGTCGGATCCAAGTAGCGTGAGGCGCTTCCCCGTGGGAAGAGGCGCATCACCGTGAGTGTTGCTGCAAGGCTGGGCAGGCGTTGGCCCAGCCTTGTGATCCCCCGCAGGAGGAGCATCCTTGTCATAAGCGACTTGGCTCTTGTCGCCCGGCATTCGCCACTGGCACTCCGCGATGAACATCCCAATCCAGAGGCACTCAGTAATGAGTGCCTCTGCGCGGCGCAGCATGATGACGGCGAGATCGGAACGCGAGGCGTCGGGCATCTTACTCAGCAGCGCTTGCGCCTCATTGAAGTGCCGCGTCGCCTCAAAGAAGCGACCGATGTTGGCGAGACTCACTCCGTACAGCGAGTGCAACTTGACCTTCGATTGAATGTCGAACGGCAGGAGCCACGCTGGGAGGTGCTTGCAGAAGTCGATACCCAGATTGCAGGCGGCGGTGGCCTGAATCCAGATGCCGAACTCGATCTGCCTGCGAGCATGATAAAGAACCTTGGCGCGCCGCAGCATCAAGTAAGCATATTCTCCCAGCAACCAGATCATGTCATGCAGCCGCTGCGGTTGATGCGCGTACTTGGATTTCCAGGTGGCTTTCTTCTGGGACAACGTGCGGACAGCTTCGTTAGAACCTTTGAAATTACTGGACTGATGGCCAGAGACTTCGGTAATGCTGCCAAGGAGGTCAGCGCCATCCAGACATTGATCCTCGAACGCCATCTCGACGTGGGTTTTAAATTCGTTTTGGGGTTTGTTGATGGTCTGCCAACCGGGATCCAGACGCACCTGAGGCGCATTGCCCCCACTGTTGTCCCGCTGTTGCGCACCGTGATCAAATGCGGACAGGCCAGAGTTGAGCGGCGAGTAACGCAACGACGTGGTTGTGTCTTCCGGCCCAACCCCTCCGCCACCACCTTCAAGAAGAAGCTCCTGGCTGATGGCTTTCAATGCATTGATCAGCCCATTTGTGGCACGATCCAACCTTTCTCGATACGCATCCTTACTAACAGGGTCTTGACAGCCAGCGACGAGGTCTTTGATCGCAGCGTTGATGCACTCACTAATTTCCCCGCGATGCTTCGCGCCGATCCATGACACTTCCTGCGGGCTGGGCTGCCAGAGTTTCAGAGATTTCCACGCAATATAGACGGTCTTCTGGGCCTCAATCAGGGAGGACTCGAACAGCAACATCCGATAGTCCGAGACGCCCTTCTCGCTCTCTGCCCGCTTTTTCGGGTCCTGTTCGGACTGGGTGTCGGCCTTGAACCTCGCAAACGGGGCATACAGGGCCGCCATGATACGGTGGTGAATCGACTCAAGGATCGGAGTCAAATGCCCGCTGGAACAGAATGCCTTGTGATACCAATCACCGATCCAGAAATGGAGACGAGAACGCACTTCCATAAGAAACCGATTCCTCGGCTCTTGGTCCGATGAATCCTTCGATGAATCCGATGACGCAGCTTCGGCTTTGGAAACGTTCTGCAGGTCGAGGTGTTCAAGGAAGTAACGGAGCGTGAGCCGAATATCGCGATGCATCCAGACGGAGCCACCAGGCTTGTCGAGGAAAATTCGCGCGCGTCGGAGATCATCGATCCAGCGGACAATTTCTTCTGATCGCACAAAGTCGTTGTCGATCACCTTGGCGTTGGACCGATAGGGGCACTGGTACGCGCCTTCGGAACAAAGAGCATTCACATGCCGTGAGTGTCGGAACAAGGTGAGTGCGTAGAGAAAGACGAGCTTGCGTTCGACATCTCGCGTGCACTCGAAGGGACGTTGCCAGGCTCGGCGCAGAGGATGATCCTTGTTCTTGGAGTGCTGGAATTCAAAGTAAGGCTCCAGAACATGTTCAACAATTCCAAGGAAGACCGACGTGGCGTCGGCATCGCAATGATTCAAGAGCACGCGGGAATCCGAGGATGAGCTATCGGATGCACGCTCAGGAGTAATCACCTCCGACGCGAATGGATCAGACGGCCACACACGCCAATATTCAAAACTGTCCCGATCCTCAATCCACTTGGCCCAATCCTTGGAATCCGGTGGCGTGGGCATTTGCCAGGTCCGTCCATGCTCATGCTCCGCCTTGGCTGCTGGATTCTTCGGTTTTTCCGATGAG
The DNA here is from genome assembly GCA_964386705.1 of uncultured Planctomycetaceae bacterium. Classification (GTDB taxonomy): domain Bacteria; phylum Planctomycetota; class Planctomycetia; order Planctomycetales; family Planctomycetaceae; genus AM-0621. The sequence goes on along the minus strand of CAYLTY010000059.1, from coordinate 31,909 downwards.
GGAAACTGACTCTTGCGCTTGGCTCGCGGTTCGGTAAGCGGGAAGTAGATCGTCTGAAGGCCGGCCAGTCCCAATCCCTCGATCACGCAGTGAAGTGGCCTCATAAGCTGCTTCACCTGCTCCTTGCCTGCCTTTTCGCGGCATCCCCATAGGGATGGAATCAGCCCGGCACAGCCCCCATAAGAATCGCGCCCATAGATTAGAATGACAATCTCGTGCGCATCGAGTCGATAATCTGCCAGCACGCGTTTGAGATGAGTGCCGATCTGGGACGCTGCATTCTTCCAGTCTTCGGCCTTCTTCCAATTCTCCTCGGGCTGGCCCAGATTGGCATCCAGAGGATGCTGAGTTACCTGCCGCCCCTGAAAGCTACCACAGCGCACGGCGAGCGAACGCAGGATATCGCGAAGCATGGCGTCGGCATCCATGTAGTCCTGCGTCTCGACCCAGAAGACCTTCTTCATGGTCGTTGCGGTCAGTTCCGCGACGGCCTCGGCGACGCCTCGAACCACGCCTCCCACGGCATCAATCATGATGGGGCGGAACTCAAAGTGTTCGTAGATCTTCTGCGGATCGCTCGCCTGGTTGCTGGGTATTAGTTTTTCGTCGCGATACGTCGGCGACCACAGCGTGGCGACACACTGTTCCTGAGTGATTGGCGTATAGAGGTCGTTCTGGTCGTAAAACTTCAGCCGCCCATGAACGGCATCCAGGACCAAACACTTAAGTTCCTCGACAGCGGCGTCTCTGCAGAGCCTGCGGGCGTCGTCCAGAGAGGCGGCTTCAGAGAGAAGAACCCGGGCGGCCTCAAGCGGATGCTCGACAGTCTTGGAGCAGGCCAAGACGTTGCGAATCTGGTCCGCAGAGTAGTCGAACAACCTCAACCGACGTGGGGGAACCACATGCGAGAACTCGTACGTCAGACCACCGGGTGGAAGCGACAACACCAGGCGTTGATAGAGTTCATAGAGCAGCAAATCCGGGCGCGGTGTCTGCGTGACACGAATCCGGTCTTTGTATTCAGTGGCCTGAAACAGCCTCTGAACCTTTGCCACGTCGGACTCCGAAAAGCAGACCCAGTAGACGATCTGCCCGGGCGCGGAACGTCCACCTCCAGGAGAACGCTCAAGCCCCTTCTCCAACCAGTGTTTGATCATCTGAACGCATCGATGGTCAGCGCCCGAGTAGCCGATGACCAGCAGACGCTTTGACTCCTGCCGCTCGGGAGGCTGACGGCGGAGATGGCCAGCGCCACGTGTGAGATAGGCAACGAACGTCGCCTTGTCCTCATCAGACGGCTCATCATCCAGGGTCATGTCGGCGCGTGTGTCCTGGACCTCGCCGTGCAACTTGACGACGGAAAAGTCGGCACCCACCGTCTGTGGCTCAGGCAACTGCCCTTTGGAACTGACGGGCAGGATACGGACCCGAAGAAGAAGCGAACGGAAAGCATCCTCGATAAGAGTGTCGAAATTGGTGGTCAGAATCGCGTGGATTCGCATCGGCCCCGACAGGTGGGCCAACATCTTGTGCCCCAAATTGGGCTGCTTGTCGCGGGTGATGAATGAATTGAATCGGTCGATCACCGAATTCATCGGCGCACCGTAGACAAGCCCGCTTGGTTGAACCTCCACCGAGGCGAGGAATGCCAGCGTTTCTCGCCAGTCGTGGAGAGAGCGAATGCCCGTCTCAACAAGGCGTTCACGGTAAGATCGCGTCGAGTCAGACGACAGTAGTTCGGCCGCAGCGGAACTTGACCGCACACCATCCGCCACCCGGCGCAAGAGCAAATCTGCCACGCGACGCACGCTCTCATCCGGCCGCGCCAGGTCATTTGACGCGAGAATGGAAGGCACCTGAGGATGAACCAGGCTGGCGAGGACCTCGTGGGACGCTGGATGCGCGAGACGCGGGGTGAGCGAGCGAATTTTCTTCTGATCAGCATCGTCGTCATAGTTGATGTCGAGACCATACCGATCGCAGATCGTCTTGAATTCGGCCAGCAGCCACTTCCGCGCACTTTTGACTTCGGCATCGGAGGGAAGGGGAGGCCAGCCTTGGTGGCGCAGGTCCCAATGTTCAGGGTGACCTTCCCCATGTGTTCTTTCACGCTGCTTGGGATCAGACAGCACCAGGTAGGTCGCAAACGCAAGGTAGTTCGTGAATTCCATCCCCATGATGATTCCGGAGGGGCTGGAGAGGCCACTGCCGATCAATGGGATAAAGCTCCGCCCCGCTTCGGAGTCCTGAATGACCTTGCTGACGAATTCCGAGTTACTCAGTCTTGAAATGCTCATGGGCCCGCTGATTCCACCGGTCACTGGTCTGGAGAAAGTCCGCCTCAGCTCTAGTTGACTGATGAATAGATTTTTGCGAACACTGCAAATATGCACAAGTTCGCAGATTGCCCATTTTCCCATTCGAAACTCAAGGGATTCATTTGATTTGGAAGGTCCCTCGTGCGCAGGGCGGCTCCAGAAGACTGAAATTTGGACAACGCGCCAGTTCTGCTAACACGCGGTCTCACCGAGTTGAATCAGCGCCAGTCGAGGATCGCGTGACTGCGGCTCTTGAGCCCAAACAGGCGTGACCGCCGGTCTCCCGAACTGCGCTGCGGCGTCGCTCAGTTGATTTCTGTGATCCGCGTCACATCACTCCGCAAAGCGTCCAGTCGCGGCAACGGGCCGTCCTGAGAACTGGTGTTCAAACGAGAGTCTTTACGCTGCTACTCTTTCGGGGCTGCCCGGCGTGGATTCCGTTCAGCGCAACGCCAGAAATCCTGAAACATCCCGTCATGCCATCTCGAAACGGACTTCCTGATGCAACTGACCAACTGGTTGCTGCACCTTCTCGCTCGCCCAGCGCTTCGCAAATCACGATCGACTCCGTCATCGATTCGCCGGCGCGAACGAGCCCTCGCTCGCGGCCAGCGCAGACTGGAACGCCTTGAGCCACGAACCGTGCTGGCCTCCGACTTCGGAGATGCCCCGGATACCACTTCCGGCACCGGCCTCGGAAACTACCAGACCCTGCTGGCCAACGGCGGACCAAGCCACATCATCGACTCAACGCAGAGCAAGCTCTTCCTTGGAGTCCGAGTCGACGGCGAAGCGAATGCGACCCCGAACGCTACCGCCAACGGCGACGATGTCGGCGCGCTCTCCGCAGACGACGAAGACGGTGTTATCGATGCGGCAAGCGACTTACTGTTCACAGTCGGCACTTCCCCCGTTGTACGAGTGCGAGCGTCAAATACTACTGGCTCAACCGCCACGCTCTACGGCTGGATTGATTTCAACCGCAACGGAGTGTTTGACAATCTCACTGAACGAGCTTCGGCGACAGTACCCACCACGGCATCAAGTAAGGTCTACTCGCTCGCGTTCCCAGCAATTCCAATCCTTGCTGCGACGGGAACTACTTATGCTCGGTTTCGTTTGAGTGCGGACGCGGCAGCGGCAAATCCAACCGGCGCGGCCAGTGGGGGCGAGGTAGAAGATTATACCGCAACTATCACCCAGCGCGCGGACACGGTTGCTGACCCATCGAAAACGCTGAAGATCAATAACAACCTCAACGGTAACCCAGCGTTGCCTTGGCGTTCGAGTTTCGGCGTTTCACTATCCGGACTAGGGGATCTCAATGCTGACGGAGTTGGCGATGTAGTCATCGGAGCCTCCGGAAGTCTTAGCGTGCAGTTCATGAACGCAAACGGGACGGTCAGTAGCCAGGTCACTATCAGCAATGGCATGAACGGTGGCCCGCTTGATGCGCACTATCAAGACTTCGGAATGGCCGTGGCTTCAATCGGTGATCTGGATGGCGATGGAGCTACTGAGATCGTCGCCGGGGACAGCGGCAAACTTCACGTGCTCTTCTTGAGCGTAAACGGTCAGGTCAAGCACAGCACAACCATCGCCAGCGGTACAAATGGTGGCCCTGTGCTTTCCGACGGGGGAACTTCCTGGGTCACCGCAGTTGCCTCAATGGGGGATCTCAATGGAGACGGAGTAACCGATATTGCAATTGGTAACCCGGCCAGCAGCACCGTGTATATTCTGATGCTGAACGCGAACGGAACCGTTCGCAGTAGTTCGCCGCTTTCATCGTCGACAAATGGAGCGCCGCTTCTGACAGAGTCTGATCGTGGGTTTGGACGAGCACTCGCCTCAATGGGCGATCTCGACGGAGACGGCATAACCGATCTCGCTGTCGGTTCCAAAAGCTTTGAGAGACTAAACGCTGAGGTCGACGACGACTATGTCCTGAATGATCAAGGAGGAGGCAGAATTCTCCAGCGGGGGTCCATTGATATTCTATTCATGAACGAAAATGGGACAGCGAAACGTAGTGTTAGAATCGGACACAATACCAACGGTGGCCCGAACCTGGACCGGACGGAATCATTCGCCAGTTCCTTGGCTGCGATAGGTGATCTCAATGGAGACGGAGTTACCGACCTCGCGGTGGGCGTCAATGACCCATCCACCCGGAGAGGTGGAACCATGTATCTCCTGTTGATGAACTCAAACGGTACGGCGAAGAATAGCGCAATTATTAGCCGGGACGTTAATAACGGCCCTCATGACGCGTGGTTCATGGGCCAGGCCGTCGCATCAATCGGAGATCTCAATGGCGATGGCATTGTAGAACTCGCAGCCGATACGTACGGAAACGGAGCAGCAGGCGCGGTCTACGTCCTGTTTCTCGAAAAATTGGCTTTAGTCGATTTTGGCGATGCGCCAGACCCAGCCGCCGCTTCTGGAACTCGCAATTATCGCACCCGGCTGGCAGATGATGGGCCGACGCATCGGCTCGACGATTCTCGGTTCAACTTGTTTCTGGGAACTCGTGTCAGAGGAGAAGCAGAAGCAGTTCCGAATCTGGCAGCCACCGGAGACGATGACGAGGTGTTTCCTCGCGAAGAAGATGGGGTGATCGACCCAACGCAGGAACTCATCGTAACGGTTGGAGTTTCGGCGAGCGTTCGGCTGAGAGCGACAAATACGACTGGAACTCAGGCGACGCTGTACGGGTGGATGGACTTCAACAGCGATGGGACCTTCGACGACGCTACCGAACGAGCGTCAATCCCGGTTCCGGCAGCGACCACCAATCGCACATTTTTATTGAATTTTCCAACTACCCCACAAAACGCTGTATCGGGTGGAACATACGCTCGGTTTCGGCTGAGCACTGACTCTGCCGCTGCCAGATCCACCGGAGCTGCTTCTGATGGGGAAGTAGAAGACTACAGCGCAACAATTGCGCGTCACACCGACGGCTCGGTGACTAATAGCAAGACGGCAAGATCTGGTCCCGACTCCTATGAAGGCTATAGCTCATTCGGCAGTTCAGTGGCAGCGCTGGGCGATGTTGATGGTGATGGAATAGGTGATCTCGCCGTTGGATTTCCAAATATAGGCACAGGAGTCGTTCAAGTTCAGTTTATGAACTCCAACGGGACGATCAAGAACAGAGTTCCCCTCACCAATCGCACAAATGGCGTCCCGGATCTGACCTCCGATGGAAAGTTCGGAAGCTCCGTAGCATCATTGGGGGATTTCGACGGAACTGGGGGCATCGTCCTGGCCGTGGGTGCTTCAAATGGCGGTCCGCGGCGGAGCGACGACCCTGGATATGTATACTTATTGACTTTGAACTCGGCTGGTCTGGTTACCAAGTATTCTGTAATCAGGCCTGCGGGAGGCTCAGGCAGCCCAGACGATCTTGCCATCTCGGGGTTTGGTGAAGACTTGGCGGCGCTGGGTGATCTGGATGGAGATGGAGTAACGGACTTGGTAGTCGGGGCTCCGAGCACAGATACCGGCGGGCCTGATCGCGGAGCCGTGTATGTGTTACTGATGAACACAACAGGTTCGGTCAAGAGAAGTATGAAGATCGGGTCCGGAATCAACGGCGGGCCAATACTGTCAGACCTTGACGGCTTCGGAACATCCGTGGCGTCGTTAGGGGACATGGACGGTGATGGTGTTGTTGATATTGCCGTGGGAGTTCCAGGAGATGATACCGGCGGGTCATCGCGAGGCGCGATGCACATGCTGTTCTTGAATTCCGACGGGACAGTCAAAGGCGTCCATAAGATCGCCAGCAGCATCAATGGCGGCCCGGCTCTGTCCAATGGCGACGAGTTCGGCGTAGCAGCCTCCGCAGTGGGCGACTTGGATGGAAACGGTGTGACAGATATTGTCGTGGGCGCCTCTCAAGACGACGCCGGAGGCACCGATCGAGGCGCGGTTCACATTCTGCGTTTGAACTCGAACGGTTCGGTGAAAAGAGCCACCGAACTTGCAAGCAATACGAATGGCGTCGCGGCACTCGTTGATCATGCGCACTTCGGGACGTCTGTGGAGTTCCTCGGAGACATGAATGGAGATGGCGTAACAGAACTCGCCGTGGGAGCCGTAGGAAACAACGATGTTCCGAGTGAGGTTTTCGTTTTATTCCTTCGTCCAGAACCCACCGCGAGACTGAGTGAATCGACAAACCAGATAACGGGACAGGCGACGATCACAGCGACGCTCAACGGCAAGTGGGATGAGAATGTGCTGGTTGATCTTGCATTTGCGGGAAGCGCGACGAGCGGTAGCGACTATTCCAAGAGCACCACGCAGATCGTGATTCCCGCAGGTAGTACATCTGCGAGTATTTCTCTCGCATTTGTTCCAGATACGATAGACGAGCCGACCGAGACCATTGTCGTCAGCATCTCGTCCGTGACTAACGGCACGGAACTGGGAACCCAGCGAGTAACAGTCAGTATTGAAGACGACGATCCCAGCCCAATTTCTGTGACGCGTAACAATGGAGTGCTGACGATTGCCAATGTGGCTGGAATTGCTACGGATATTCGTATTGGCCTGGACGTCGCGACGTCCCGCATTCAGATTGAATCGCTGACTGACGGTGCGGTTGCTTCCGTATTTCGGTCCCCCATTGAGGGGTTGCGTGGGATCGTCGTGAACCTGGGTGCACAGAATGATCGGTTCGAAGCATCCACCATCCTCGTGCCTGTCACTGTGAACGGAGGAGCGGGCAACGACACCATTATCGGCGGGGCATGGACGGATCTTTTGAACGGTGATGCAGGTGCAGATTCCATCATCGCAGGCGGTGGTCGTGATACGGTTTCGGGAGGTGCGGGTGACGATACCCTGGATGGTGGTGCCTCCATCGATCTTCTGATGGAAGTGGGAGATGCCAGCTTCACGCTGACGTCGGCGACGCTCAACGGACTTGGTAACGACCAGTTGACCGGATTTGAGGCTGCGAATCTCACAGGTGGTAACTCTGATAATACCATTGATGCGTCGGCTGCGGGGTTCCCTGTGGGTATCAATGGCGGCATGGGCGCCGACACGCTGCTGGGGTCAAACTTCGCGGACACCTTAAACGCCGGGACAGGCAACGATGCTCTGTTTGGCTATGGCGGGCGCGACCTGCTGATGGGCGGAGCGGGGAACGATGTCCTCGACGGCGGCTCCAGCGAAGACACTCTCGATGGCGACACCGGCACGGATACTGTGCGTCGCAAGAATGATCTCAATTTCACGGTCACCAGTTCGGCTTTGATTGAGATGCTGGGGGACGCTGTCCTCAGCACTGACAAGTTGAGCGGCGTTGAAACAGTTGTGATCATGGGAGGACCGTCGGCCAATCGGATTGACGTCGGCGGCTTTGCGGGTGTGGGCGGCACCATCATTCAGGGAAATGGTGGTAACGATACCGTGATCGGGTCTGATGGCCCGGATCTCATCACCACGACCGATGGCGACGACAGTATCAACGCGCGTGGCGGCAACGATGTGGTGCGTTCCGGTGCCGGGGCGGACTCCATCGTCGGAGGCGCCGGCAATGATCTGCTCGACGGTGAAGCCGGGGCGGACACGATCGCGGGCGAAGCGGGTAACGACGCCCTCATCGGCGGCGATGGGAACGATTCGCTGAGTGGCGGTGTCGGAGTCGACGTGCTGGCCGCGGTCTCTGGAGCGGACTTCCTGTCGGGCGGCGATGGTGATGATCAGTTGCTCGGCGGCGACGGCGCGGAGACTCTGCTGGGGGATGACGGCAACGACCGTCTGTTGGGCGCGGCCGGCAACGATTCCCTCGACGGCGGTGCGGGATCAGACTCTCTGCAGGGCGAGGCAGGTGCTGATACCATTGTAGGTGGAGCCGGCGACGATCAGCTCAGCGGCGGCGCCAACATGGATTCGATTGACGGCGGCGAGGGTAACAATCGGCTCAATGAAGTCGTGGGCGGCAACGTCATGATCGAAGGGACGCGGATAACTTCGGTGGCCTTGGGCAATGAATCGCCACTCAATATCAACCGTATTGTTCTCAGCGGTGGTGCGGGCGACGATCAGTTCGATGCGCGACTGGCGACCGTGGCGGTTCAACTGGTCGGCAATGCCGGTAATGACATTCTGCTCGGCGGACGTCGGGCTGATGTGATCCTGGGCGGTGAAGGCGACGACGTGATCTCGGGCGGCGGTGCAATCGACGTGTTGTCCGGTGGAAATGGCTTTGATGACTGGCTGGAAGAAGCGGATGCAAACTTCACCGTGAATGGTATCACGGTCACCTCTGAGATGACCGGCAGCGAACGAGTCACCGATATCGAACGTATCGCTGTAATCGGTGGCGATCGAGCCAACATGATCAACGCCTCACGCGCCGGTGTGCCGGTGATACTCATTGGAGGCCGCGGGAATGATACCCTGCTCGGCGGTTCGCTGGCGGACACGCTCAGTGGCGGCAATCGCGGCGACCTGCCAATCAACGACGGCCAAGACTCACTGAATGGAGGACTCGGAGTTGACGTGCTCGAAAACGATCTTCGCGACCGGCTGACTCTCGAGGCCGACGACTCCAAAATCGCCGATATCTTTACGCTGCTCCCCAGTTGGATCGACGCCTTGTAGCACGGTAGGGTGGGACAAGCGATCGCAACTCCTTGGTGGGCCTGCGCATTCGACACGAGCTGGCCTCGAGAGTCAGCCTCCGCAAACAACAGGTCTCGATCGCGCCGGCCCACCACATGACGGCCTCGAATGCTGGTCCCACCCTACGGCTGCGCAATGCTGGAAAAGAACGTTGAGTTATATTTCGCCCGCCATGACGCCTAGGCCATCATGAAGTCCAACACTCGCATCTAAGATGCGAGTCAAATGCGTTATTCGTTCAATGCGTGCTGTTGTAGATTCAACTGACCTCCGGGGAACTGCTCATGAAATCCAACAAGAAGACGCTGGTGATGCCCTTGCTGCTGATCACGCTGGGTGTGGGCTGGTTGCTCACAACTCTGGGAATCACGCCGGCGATTGACTGGATCTGGACGCTCGGGTTGGCGGTCGTGGGACTGCTGGCCTTCGGGATTGGCGGCGTCGACAAGGTGACGGTCGTCGTGGGGCCGTTCTTCATGATTACCAGCTTCCTCTCAATCCTGCGACAGACCGATCGACTGCCCTTCAATGTCGAGATTCCCGTGCTCGTGATTCTATCGGGCGTGCTGTTGCTGATTGCGCGTTTGCCGCAGATTCCGAATCCGAAATGGATCATTCAGGAGCCGGGTGATACCCAGCGCTGAGTGAGTAGCAATCGAGATCGCAAACCGAGGGAAGCAATCGCCCCTCGCCCCCAGCCCCTCGCCCCGGAATCCGGGGCGAGGGGAGCGATGGAGTTTGCGGTTGGTCAGCGCAGTTATCTGTTGTGATCCGTATCAGAACGTCGAAGACCTGACGAACTTCAGACAACTTGAACTACGAAGGGGTGCATGAAGTCTGGCCACCAGCTGACTTTGCCCCAGACCTCGATCTTCCACACCACTTCCCGGTCATCGGAATCAACCGACCGCAGAGACTCCGCCGGTAACTGGAACTCGGTCTGAGTTTCCCAGATCTCTTCAGCAGCGATGACGATCTGGTGCTCATCCAGAATATTTTGCTGATACAGCAGTTTTTCGTCGGTCTTCCGGTAAGACTCTGAGTTCCCATTGCTGTCGGTGCGTCTGCCCCAGGTGTGAGTCCGGTCAAAACACAGCACATTCGCTCGCAGCGAAGTCAGTGTCACCGGGCCTTCCTGCCGGAAACAAATTCTGGTCACCTCGCCACGAACAATTTTATTGGCATCAATTTCGACGATCGTTTCGCGGACTCGACTGGCGAACAAACGGTGAATGCCACTAAAGACCAGCAGCGCTCCCACGAAACCAAAAACTCCGATGAACACGTAGACGACCCAGACGTCTTTTTCATCTTTCCCGAGAACGGTCGCTGCGTAGTAGAACCCGCCGACCAGCGCGAGCACGAAGAGTCCGAGAAAAATCGCACAGCCGGTCTCGGTGCTCCAGGGGAGTTCACGCTTGAGCCGCACGGGGAGTCGTTGCTGGCGGCGCAATTGCTCAATCGCTGACAGCGGAACGTCTTTTGGATCATCTTTCACGCCTGAGGCCCTCATGCTGACGCAACGCGGAATCGTGGCTGGAGTGGAGCACGATTTCATCGAGCTCGCAACGCATGGTTGATGGCACGCTGTCAGCAGGCTGGTGGGGAACACCTGAGCGTCGTACAAACCTTGCTGGATCGTTCATCGGACGTGACGCGCGGCTGGTGGATGAAAAGGCCAAAGGATAACTGTTCTGCTGAGTTCGAAGATGAATCACCATGCTCCGTCGGAATGTCTCACGGGTGTATCCGATTGCCGGCCGATCTTGTGTGTGCAGAATACGGCACGCAGTATTGAGTATTATGTCAGCAGCCTCGGATTTCGACTCGGCTGGGCATGGTCCAACGAGCAACAGAGATTTCTGCATCCCGGCGATACCTGTGCGCCGCACTTTGCACTCGTCGGGCTGGGGCAGGTGCAGTTCATGCTGTCTGAACAAAGTCAGGGAGCGCCGGGGATGTGGCTGCACGTTGACGTTGATACCGCGGACCAGGTTGACACTTTGCACGAGTTCTGGAAACAGCACGGAGCTCGCATCATCGAACCGCCGTTCGTCCGTCCCTGGGGTATGTATGAAATGCGTTTGCAGGATCTCGACGGGCACGTCTTGAGAGTGTCGTCCTCGCCACGGCTGGATGGGCCTCGGTGACTTAGCAGCGAAGGGTAGCGATCGCTCTTCAACCCCAGCCCCTCTCCCCAGAAGAGGCGAGGGGAGCAGGAAGATCACGGGATTGAATGCGGTGCAAACACGCATCAAATTAACTCACGGGAGCGACGTGCTGGGCCTCCCTATGCGAAACTCAATCAGCCAACTGAGGAATACTCTGATGAGAAAGATGATGCTAATGGCCGGGTTGTTTCTGTCGGCGCTGCAGGGTGCTGATGCCCAAGACACTGTGACACTGTTTGATGGCAAATCGCTCGACGCGTTCCGCGGTTACAAGTGTGACAAGCCGGGCGATGCGTGGGTCGTGGAAGATGGCACCTTGCATCTCAGCAAAGGTGGTGCTGGTGACATCGTCACGAAGGAAGAGTTTCAAGACTTTGAACTGGAACTCGAATGGAAAGTCGCGGACGGTTCCAACAGCGGCATCATGTATCGCGTGCGGCTCGGTGACGACGCTCCCTACTTCAGCGGTCCCGAGTATCAGATTCTGGATGACTCCAAGCACGCGGACGGGAAGAACCCGAAGACTGCGGCCGGTTCGCTGTATGCGTTGATCGCGGCCGAAGGCAAAGAGCTCAAGCCGGTTGGCGAGTGGAACTCAACCAAGATCGTGCTCAAGGGCAGTCATCTGGAGCATTGGCTGAACGGCAAGAAGGTCGTCGAAACCGAGATCAGCGGCGACAAGTGGAATGAGCTGGTCGCGGGCAGCAAGTTCAAATCGTGGTCGCAATTCGGCAAGAGTCCCAAGGGACACGTTTGCCTGCAGGATCACGGTGATAAAGTCTGGTATCGCAACATCCGCGTGAAGAAGCTGAAGTAGTCGGCGACGCGGCGGGCCTCGGCCTGCGATCACACAGCCCACAACCTGCTGCGACAGGAACCGCCAAGGTGCTCGACAAACCACTGCCACAGCTTGAAGACCTGCTGCCGAAAGCTCGTGCCGGAGACGCGGCAGCTCAGAACGAGCTGTTCGAAATCTGCCGGGCCTACGTGAGGTTCCTCGCGCGGTCGCATGTGGAAAGCTGGTTTCAGGCGAAGGTCGATGCCTCAGACCTGGTGCAGCAGACGCTGCTGGAAGCTCATCGCGGTTTCGACCGCTTTCAGGGTCACACCGAAGCCGAATGGCTGGCGTGGCTCAAGCAGATCCTGAAGAACAACGCGATGGATTTCGTGCGTCAGTATGGAGCCGCCAAGCGGCAGGCACACCGCGAAGTGGAATTCAACATCGGTCAGTCGACGATGTTCCGTCGAGTTCCCGAGCCTGCTACCACCGATGAAACGCCCAGCCAGATCGTGTCACGCCGCGAGCAGGAGATTGTGGTCGCGAACGCACTGGCTCAACTGTCTGAAGATCATCAGGAAGTGATCGTCTTGAGGAACCTGCAGCGCATGCCCTTTGATGAGATCGCTACTCGCATGGGACGCACTCGCCCGGCGACTCAGATGCTATGGATGCGTGCCATGAAGAAGCTGCAGGAGCACATCAACACGCTATCGAGCAGCGGGTAGTGGACTGGAAGGTAGGCCTACAAGTGCAAAGGCTGTTTAACCTCTATTCCCTCACGCTGACTTCCGGCCTGTCGCGGCGGCGGCGAGGGGCAGCTTCAGTGTGAACGTCGTGCCCTGGCCGACGGTGCTATCGACGCGCAGGCGGCCCTTGTGAGACTCGATGACGTCGCGACAGAACGACAGGCCGAGACCATTACCGCCCTGCCCGTTCGCGTCGGTCTTCTTGGTCGTGAAGAACGGCTCGAAGATTTTTCGTAATGTCTCGGCCGGAATGCCAACGCCCGTGTCGCGAATGGAGATCTCACCCATGGTGCTGTCTTCGCTCAGTCGCACGCCGATGGTCAGCGCGCCGCCGTTCTCCATCGCCTGCCGCGCGTTGACGATCAGGTTCATCAGCACCTGCTGTAACTGCGAGACATTCACGGTGCAGACCGGGTTAGCCAGCACGTCCGCCTGCAAGCGAATGCGGTGCATCTGCAGGTCTTTCTCGACGAGGATCAGCACGTCAGCGACTACCTGGCCGAGATCAATGTCCTCGCGGCGATCGCCCTTGGGACGCGCGTAGGCCAGCATGCCAGTGGTGATCTTCGACGCGCGCTGACCGGCTGAAAGAATACGGTCGAACGCCTTCTCGCGAGTCGCGGCGTCTTTATGACGCAGGCCCATCTTCGAGTAGTTGATCACCGTCATGAGGATGTTGTTGAACTCATGCGTGATCGACGCGGCGAGTTGCCCAACCCCGCCCAGCCGTTGTGCCTGAATCAGTTGAGCCATCAGCTCCGAGTTCTGTTGCTCCAGCTCGGTCACGCGTCGTTGCAGGTCTTCGAGTGAGGGCATTGCTGTGTAAGGTTCTGGTTGGCAGTAGTGCCGGCCAAGGCGTCCACCGGCTGATCTCGCTTCGATGGCCAAGCCACCGAACTGACGCTCTTCGGATATCGACTCCGCCCGCCGGGGAATCGAGGCTGCAACCCGCAGAACTGCGATCATCGGGAACTCCGCTCGAATCGGTTCTTCCTGCATTGTCGGCACAATTTGAAGCGGCCGTGGCAAACTTTGACGGTCAGGTTCAGTTCGCAGCCGTCGAACGCCAGTAGCGACTAACAGACACAACCTGACAAACCACCTGAATAATATACAAAAATCAATCAAATGCCGTGGCGCGATGCCGCAATCAGGCGTCGCAGGAGAACAATTTGACCTAGTTTTTGGTGTCGCCTTCCCCCTTCAAGCCCATTTGGTAATCCAGCCCGAGGAGCCATGTCATGTTCCAACTCAAAACAAGCATTCTGCGGTTTATCAAGTCCGACGACGGTCCGACATCAGTCGAATACTGCGTGATGATCGGGTTCATCCTGCTGGTGTGCATTGCGGCGATCACCAACATCGGCACGACCACCAGCGGCTCGTTCCAGCGATCGTATGACAACATGAGCTGAGCCGCATAGCGCCGACCCACCGCAACAATCCGTAGCATGGACGCCCCGTCCGTGCAGCACTGACCACGCACGGACGGGGCGTCCATGCTACGAGCTTTCAACGGCCCGCCAGTTTCCACAGCACATAGCCGTCGGTGGGATGAAAGTAGAGTTCATGCAGGGCTCGTTGAGTCCTCGAACCCTGCTTCATCCGATAGCAGTCGGCCGGCAGTTGAAAGAACGTGTGCAGTTGAAAGCTGCTCGCGCCACGCAAGGCGTATTCGCAAGCCATTCGCCCCGAATGGATATCACCCGTGGCCGACCACGGCAGCGGGTGCCAGCCGGTCTCGTGCGTCAAAGCTTCCAGCGCCGTCATCATGCGCAGATTGCGGTCGCTCAATTCGGGACCGCCGTAAGCCACTCCGCGCACGCCTTCAAACTCACGCTGCGGATTGAACAGCCGGTTCGCAAAGATAAAGAAGTCCGAGCGTTCTTCGCCGGTCACCGTATGCAACGCTCGCAGCATCTCCAATTGAAACTCATCTTCAAACATGGCGTTGAAGATTTTTTGTCCGATGAGGACCTGCGAGTGCACCTCGTCAGCCGCGCGGCGAATGAGTCGCGGGATCTCTTTCAGCCATTCCAGAATGCGAGCCTTCGCGGCTGAGCGATCACTGCCCGCGAGCGTCGGGCTGAAGTCCTTTTCAATCGGCATCGGACTCGATGAAAAGCCACGATTCCACGCTTCCAGCAGACGCTGCGTCGTGTAACGGTATTCGTCGACGCGCCACGTGTTTTCGTGCGGCCCCGGCAGGTGATACTTCACCGATGGCACGATCAATGTGCCCGTGCCCGCCGCCAGTTCTCGAGCCTGCTGCACGAGTTCCAGATACGCCTCGAACGATTGCCACCAGCCGCGGCCTTTCCAGGTGATCGTCCAGCCCGCTTCGCCGAACGGAGCCGTGATGGGCTCAACATCCATGCGAGCTTCCTTGATCGCCCAGGCCTGCATCGACTGGCCGCCGCGTTCGTCCTCGGCAATGACCGTCTTGAGCACAATGAATCCCAGCCCGGCTTCGATGTCCTCACGCACCTGGTTGAGGTTCATCGACAACTGCCCGGACGCCTTGCCCCACGGATTTTTTAGCCGCAACCCCGCGTACTCTGCCGAAATGTCGAGCCCGTATTCCTCGATGAGATAGTCTTCGAGTTTGGCCGGCACACCGCCGTCCGCGAACCGGTCATAGTCGCGCAGCACGCGTCGGCGAATGTCTTCAGAGACATCCGCGACACCATACAGTCGCCGACCCGATCCCGGCGGGGAGATGGCAGTGCTCATACGATGCCTCAAGGCTTCGATCGCGCGCGACCGGTGGCTTACTACTGATGCTCATCACTCCCCTCGCCCCTTTGGGGAGAGCGGTAGGGGGTGAGGGGCGATAGCGACAATGTCTCCGATTCTTCCATCCCCGCAAAGCGCTGTAGGGCAATTGCAGGTAGAACGGTGACTTGCGGAGAACGAATCGTGGAAGCAACCAAATCCAAAAGCAGCACCGTTGGATCGAGGGCAAGGCAAGCATCGCCCCTCACCCCCAGCTCCTCTCC
Source organism: uncultured Planctomycetaceae bacterium (assembly GCA_964386705.1). Taxonomy (GTDB): domain Bacteria; phylum Planctomycetota; class Planctomycetia; order Planctomycetales; family Planctomycetaceae; genus AM-0621. The sequence goes on along the minus strand of CAYLTY010000059.1, from coordinate 16,246 downwards.
CCGTTACCGGGGCGAGGGGAGCGATTATGGGATCGTGCGAGTCGAGGTACAGAACCCGCCGGCCGCGCTTGTTCCACAGCACGCTCATCAAACGACAACGCCCCATCGAGATCGACAGGGCGTTGGGTGTTCTCTGTGTTGCTTCAGCTCGACGCTCAAAACACGTCGAGGATGAAGTGGTGGCCCTTGTGGTAGGGGCGTGGCGACGGGTACTCGTTGTGCCAGTTCTTGTTGTAGACCGGAATCCGCTGCTCAGGACCATATCGATAGTAGAGATGGTCGTTACTGCCCCGTTGCCCCTGGAAGTTGTGGGGGTAATACACGTAGGGGTAGTAGTTGAAGCGATTCCAATCCGTCGGCTGTCCCTTGCCTGCCGCTTCGGCCGTGTTGGACGTGCCGATCACGGCAACCAGAGCGATCACGGCGAGTGACGCCCACATCATGCGACGCAGCATTGCTGACTCCTTCTGCTCACTCGTCCGACCATCCCTGATCGGGCCGATCCCTTGCGACAGTCTCCCTCGGGACTGCAACCAGCCCCGGTTAAGTCATCGTCCTGAGATCAATCGTCGCTTAAGGCAACTTCGGCAGAATCGTCAAAGTCAGCCTACTTGCCCGTGCGGTACGTCATGTGGCAGTCGCTGCAACGCTGTGAGACCGCTCCACGTAACATGTCGTATTCACTGAAGTTACCGTCTTGAGCCGCCTTCACCATGCCACGAGCGGCTTCGCGCATGCCGTTCGCGTGCTTGTTGTACTCGTCCTCGGAATCGTACCCGTACGACTTGTCCTGAATGATTTTCGCCAGGACCGCCAGCACGGCGGATTCTCTCTGGGCGACCTGCGTGTTCTTCTTGAAACCGTCTTCCGAAGCAGTGCCGGTCTTCAGTGTTGATTCCACTCGATCCAGCCGCTTCATCACGTATTTGATGTTGGCATTCTCTTCGAGCGACACTTCATCCGGAGACTCCGGCAGGTCTGGCGGGGCGTTGCCGTCGAGCAGTTCGCAGGCCTTCAGGAAGTGCCCGTTGATGGCATCAAACGACTTCTTGCCGCGCGCTTCAGCCGACGACGAGACCTTGGTGATCTCAATGCCGAGCGTACGGATGACCTTCGCTTTGTCCTTCCAGCGAATTTCACCCGGATGCTGCCGAGCGACTTCCGCCAGCACGACAAGCTCCGTCGCAAAGACAGGCACTTCCAACTGAGCACTGTTGTAAGCCTGCACGCTCGCCAGGCGGGTCTGCAGCTGATTACGGACGCCCTTGACGGCGTCCAGCAGTTCTTCGGTCGTGATGGCCTTATCCCAGCCGTCCGCACCACCGGCCGCGGGCTTGGGAGCATCCGCTTTCGGCGCCGCCGCGTCGTTCATCTTGGGAGTATCGGTCTTCGCAACTTCGGTGGCTGCGGGAGTCCCAGTTGACGGTGCTGCCGCTCCACCAACCTGAGTCTTGTCGCTGCCCACCGTCAGCGGCCGATCAAAGAAGACGTCGTAAGGAATGCCGTCAACGCGTTTCACATCAGGAGCCGTTGACGCCTGCGTGCCGCTGCCGCCCTTCTTGGACTTCGGTGTGCGCTTCTTCGTGGTCTTGGTATCCGAGGTGTCTTCCGAATCGCCAGCTTCATCGGTGGCCACCGCGGAGTCATCGCTGTTCTTGCCACCGCAACCGGTGAACGACAACGGAGCCGCCAGCAAGGCGATGCCACACACGCACAGTTGCAGACGACGGAATGCAAGCACCATGAAAACCTCTCACAACAGGACAGTGCTGAATCACCGTCCGCTCGGAACCACCGTTCGTGCCAATCAGGGAGCTATTCGCAAGATCAGCCTTTTCGCCGCCCGGATCGACCTCATTTTTAAGGGAGCGCCCGCCCCGACGCCACCCGTTCCCCAACTCTGGAGTGCGTTCTGCTGTTTAACGCCAACGCCAACGGCGTGGGCGCGCACGCCGCTGGCGCGGCGGTTGAACACTATTCCGCGATCAAACACTCCACCGCCGAGAATATGCCTTAACTCAACGTCACGACACGAGCGGCGGGCGATTGGTATCCTGAGAACGGACAGGCCAGAACCGGCGGCTAGCGCCGTGCCGCTCAGCACGCAGATCTCCCCGTGAGCCGTATATCATCTGGGCTACTATGGGTGAGAATGCCAAAAGCGTCAGACACACGTCGGACAAAGACATCGTCCTGAGGAACGGAATCATGGTCGTGCATTTTGGATCGTGTCGCATTGAACTCGTGCAGGGCGACATCACGCAGCAGGTCGTGGATGCAATCGTCAATGCGGCGAACTCCAAACTGGCGGGCGGCGGTGGCGTGGACGGTGCCATTCATCAGGCGGCGGGACCAACGCTGATGCAGGAAACGCGCATGCTCTACCCCGATGGTTGCCCGACCGGTAGTGCCGTCGCCACCACCGCTGGTCGCCTGCAGGCCAAGTACGTGTTCCATGCCGTCGGTCCGATCTGGGCGGGCGGCGAACGCAACGAGAAGAAGTTGCTGGGCAGCGCCTACTCCACATGCCTGGACCTGGCTCGCGAGCACCGCTGCGACAGCATCGCCTTTCCGGCCATCAGCACCGGCGTTTATGGCTACCCGATTGATCTGGCCGCCGAGGTTTCACTGACCACCACCCGTGACCTGATCAATCAACACAAGACCCCGACTGTCGTGCGCTTCGTCCTGTTCGGCCCCGGCCCCTACGGCGCCTTCGCCCGAGTCTTGGAAGTGCTCGCCGAGTAACACAGGTCGCACAAACAACCGCATTCGTCCCAATCCTCATTGCTCCCCTCGCCCCGCTTGCGGGGAGAGGGGCTGGAGGTGAGGGGCGATGCTCCCCATCGCGTCCGATTCAATGCCGCCCGCTGGTCGCCTTCCACTCCACAAAGGGGCGTTCTAATTGCGGAACAATCAGCGACTGTCGGAAGGGTGGCACGCAATGCTGTGCAGAGGATGGGCGGGGTAGAAGTCGGAAGATTGGTCTTGTCAAAGACTTCGAGTGCGTGGTTCCGTGGAATTGGAACACGATTTCTACGGAATTCACGGAGGCTCGAAGGTGGCGGAGCCACAGGCGGAGTGTTGTCAGAAACAGGTCGTGGCGGCAATTGAACGGTGGTTTCCGCCGCAGTGGTTTAGTCAGTTCAGGGCGGAACGAGGCTGGTCCGCTCAGAAGTTGGTATGGTTGGCGGTGCTCACGAATTGGGTCGCCGGGCCGACATTAACGGAGCGTTTTGAAGCCGCGCGGAACCTCTGGCGAACCTTGCAGCCGCGCTGGCAAGTGCCCTCGTCATTCAGTGGGTATACGGCGGCGTGGTTACGCGTCGAACCGAAATTACTCAGCACTGTCGTCGCACGGTTGAGGGATCACGTGCGCCAACTCCCACTACCGCCGGTGCTGGGCTGGCAACTGTTCGCGGTCGATGGCAGTCGCTTTGAATGTCCGCGCGCCAAGGCCAATGAACACGGACTCGGCTGCGCGGGCAAGGAGTATACGACACCTCAACTTTATCAGACCACACTGTGGCATTTGGGCAGCGGATTACCCTGGGACTTCCGGGTTGGTCCGGGCACAGACAGCGAACAACGGCATCTCGACGAGATGTTGCCGACGTTGCCGCCAGGTTCGTGGCTGACGGCGGACGCGAACTTCATCAGCTTCGATTTGTGTGCAATGTTGGCGCGTCAGCGTGTGCATTTCTGGCTGCGAGTTGCCAGCAACCGCGTGCTGCTGACCGAACTGGGCGGCGAGCAGGAAGTCGTCGGTCAGACGGTTTATCTCTGGCCGCAACAGCGCCGCGATGAAGCTCCTGTGAAATTGAGAATCATCGTGATCCCCACGGGCAAGACTCCGGTCTACTTGCTGACAGGCCTGCATGATACCGCGCAATTATCAGACGCGGCAGCAGCGGCCCTCTACCGTCGGCGGTGGGGCGGGGAAGTATAATACCGCCCGGTCAAGCGGACGTTTCGGTTGGCGAAGCTGGCCAGTCGCTCACCGCATCACGCGCTGATCGAACAACGAGCGATGCTCATCAGTCTGTGGTTGCTGCAATTGACCAGCGTCGCGGCTCGTGCGGAGACTCGACAGCCAGTGCGTCGTTGGTCCGGAGCTCGCGCGCGCCGTCTCATCCGCTGCTGGCTGCGAGCCGCGTTGACGAGCCCGGTGTTGCCCAATCCCACGACGACGCTGCTCCCCGAACTGGCCCACGCGGTAATCGACTCTGATCAGCGTTCCAGCCCGAAACACCGCACGCACTGCCCGCGCCAAACGATTCTGGCTACAAAGCTTACCCAAACTCTGAACGGCATTGCGTGCCACCCAGCCGATGCGTCGTGCTATCACCGGAATTGCTATGCTCTGGTGCGCCGCCCGGTACTCCAGTCGCCGCCTTCGGGGAATACGATGTCCAGCAATCGGAAAAAGCCTGATCCCGAGAAAGAGATGGGTGACGTGTCGGGCAGTTTCCGGGATCTGAAGCAGGGGCGGATCGAGGCGCTGGATCTGCTGTGGAAGGAATACTTCTCAAGGCTGGCAGCCGCCGCTGAAGCGCGGCTGGGAAGTACGCCGCAGAGGATGTGTGATGGTGAAGACATCGCTATCAGCGTATTTCAGTCATTGTGCCAGGGAGCCGTCCGAGGTCGTTTTGAGGAGTATGTTGATCGAGACGACCTGTGGCGACTGCTGTTGTGTATTACCCGGCAGAAGATCATTGACCATGTGCGCCGCGAGCACACACACAAGCGCGGTGGCGGGCAAGTCCGGGGTGAGTCTGCATTTCTGGGCGTGATGAACGATGACGCGCGACGTGGCATTGAGCAGGTGGTTGGCTCTGATCCGACTCCTGAGTTTCTTACGTCGATCGAAGAAGAGCATTCGCGGTTGATCAACCTGCTCACCGATGACGCGATGAAGAGCGTGGCCACGATGCGGTTTGCAGGTTTCTCAAACGAAGAGATCGCTTCGCGGTTGCAGCTCTCGGTGAGGTCTGTGGAACGCAAGCTGGCCAGGATTCGAGAGCTTTGGGGCGGTGAGTTTCAACAGGATCAAGCGGAAGAAGCACCTGCGGAAGCGCCATGAGCGCCAGGAACGTCTCTGCCTGATGAGCCGCCACGCTCTAGCGGCGGGTGATTGATGTGGCGCGGGCGGACCATGGCAGAACAGGCGGCTAGCGCCTCGTCCGTGGCCAATACGTGCAGCACGGATGAGTCGCTAGCCGCCGGTCCTGGGGTGGTTCCCGGTACTTTGCGGCCCAACAGCTCGCAGCTGTTGAAAATGTGGAGCACGATTTCATCGTGCTCACAACGCTCTCATGCATGGCACGTTGGAAACATGCCCCACTTTGTTTAACTCGCGTTCTGATCGCGGAGCAATCAGCGACTATTAAGGGTCCAGTTGCGCGCGTTTGTCCTGAGTGGGCAGGTAGAGGTCCAGCAGCGCGGTCGTTTGCAGGCCGGCTTCGGAGCCGAAGACTTGTTGAGCAACGGCGGTCAGTTCCGACTGGGCGCGGCGCATGCCGGCGATGCCGCGCAGGTCGTTGAACGAACGCGAACTCAGTTTGGCCTTCATCTGAATCAGCAGTTGCTCACGGTTCTTTTCGACAGCATTCTTCAAACCCACTGCGGACGAACGCGGAGCGGACAGATAGACCTGCGCTTGAATCTGCTGGTTGGCGGACGCCTCGCCCACCGGTGTCTTCACTTCGCCCACCGCTACGAAGGCAACGTCTTGCGACGCGATCGGCGATGTGTAGGGCTGCTTGTTGCGCTGCTCCAGCATCCAGTCGAAGACCGCGTTGTTGTTGTAGGTCTCAGTCCAGCTGTCGTGTCCGGCTTCCGGATAGACCGTCAGCTTCGCGTTGCCGCCCGCGTTCTTCACGACTTCCACCATGGTTTCGGAATAGCGCAGCGGAACTCCAAAATCCTTCGCGCCATGAAAGACCCAGAACGGAATGCTCTTCAGTTTGGGTCCACTGCTCGGGTCACCTCGTCCACAGATCGGCACAGCGGCCGAAAACACCTGCGGGTTGCGAGCGGTCATCTCCCACGTACCGAATCCGCCCATGCTCAAGCCGGTGATGGTCACTCGCTGACGGTCCACCTTGAAGCGGCGCATGACATCGTCGAGCAGTTCAGCCAGCAGGTATTGTTGAACGTCGCCGGACCAGAAATGCTCTTTGGGGCACTGCGGCGAAATCAGAATGAACGGGAAGTCCGGGCGTTGATCAACCAGCTTTGGAGGTCCGTGCACCTTCACGGCCTTCAGGTCCTCACCGCGTTCGCCAGCTCCGTGCAGGAACAGCATCACGGGCCATTCGCGGTCCTTGTCGGCTCCGTAGTCCTTCGGCAGAAACAACCAGTAGCCCAGCGAACTGCTGGAGTCCGCGGCGCTGATCAGCTTCTGCGCGACCTGTTTGCCAGGACTCGGTTCTTCCTGAGCCTGCAGGCTCGCAGTGACGGCGGCCAGACCGACAATGGCCAGCCAGCCGGACAACATGATTCGTGGCAGTGTCATGACGACTCCTGATGAATGACCCGAGACGCAGGTCTCAAGCTCATGGGCAACATCGCTCCGAATACTCAAGCTACAGCATCATTCACGCAGGCTAAAGGACGACGCATCACACTGGACAACGCTGGCAAAGCATGGCGGCCTGAGTGCGGCATGCCGCAGCCAAGCCGCAATGTCATACGTTGAACCGCCTGTCCGGTGTTGAATTCTTAATTCAGCACGACGCAGTTACGCCAAGCGGCTACAAAATCTGAGTTGCGTAGATGGGGGGCGAGGCTCCTGCCGAGCCGCACTAGCCACTTGAAACGGCTCGGCAGGAGCCTCGCCCTCCCAAACTTTGTGTCAACTCTTTCAGCGTGTGTTCTTCAGCGGGAAACGACCTTATGAGTGATGTGGGATCAGCAGCGTCAACTCCGTCCGAGCGCTCTGCGGCGCTGCTGGACGCGACTCTGATTCCGGGACTGACCGCCGCGCAACAGGAACGACTCACCATGATCCTCGAAGAGATCATGTTGCGACTGGAGCACGGTGAGTCCGCTCACGCTTCCGCCTTCGTGCGACAGGACCCTGAACTGTCCGAGCACATCACGCGGTATGTCGGCAGCCTGAAGTTTCTGCAGAACGCCGCTGGTGGTTTCGATCGTCCGCAGACGCCGCCCGATATGCCTCGCGAACACAGTCAACTCGGCGACTACCTGCTGATCCGCATGATCGGTCGCGGCGGTATGGGGGTCGTGTATGAAGCCGAGCAGCAATCGCTAAAGCGCCGCGTCGCGCTGAAGGTCATTCAATCGGACATCACTCGCTCGCCCCAACAGCTGCAACGCTTTCAACGCGAAGCCGAGTCCGCGGCCAACCTGCACCATACAAACATTGTGCCCGTGTTCGGCATCGGTCAGGAAGACGGCGTGCACTACTACGCGATGCAGTTCATCGACGGCCTGCCGCTGACCGACGTCATCACGCAGCTGCGCGCCGATCGTCAGCCGGTGCCTAAACCGATTGCGGGCGATTCAACATTTGCGGGCAACATCAATGATTCTCACGCGGTCTTTCCGGCTGAAGGATCACAGCATGCGTTGCCGAGTCACGAAGCCCGCGCGGCTACGCTCATCACCGCGGCTCAGGCAGAGGGCGCACAGTCCGCTGAGTCGAAGCTGTCGAACGCACTCCACGAGCCGCCGCAGTCGATACCGCACGCAGCTCCGCAGGTGGTTGCTCATCCGACTGCCTTCGTCGAACCATTGCTGGGGCAACCGAACTCGCCGAGCTACTTCAGCAACGTGGCGCGGCTCGGAGTGCAGGTCGCGGAAGCTCTGAGTTACGCGCACGAGCACGGCATTCTGCATCGCGATATCAAGCCCTCGAACCTGATGCTGGATCGTTCGGGCACCGTGTGGATCGCCGACTTCGGACTAGTGAAGACCGCTGACGATGACGGGCTAACGAAGACCGGCGATGTGCTGGGCACCGTCCGTTACATGGCCCCCGAACAACTGGAAGGTCAGGCCGATGTCACCAGCGACCTCTACAGTTTCGGGCTCACGCTGTTTGAAATGCTGACGCTGCGACCAGCCTTTGAAGGCGATCAGCATGCAACGTTGCATCAACGCCTCAAGCAGCGCGATGTGCCTCGGTTGCGGTCCGTGAACCCGGCCATCCCGCGCGATCTCGAAACGATCGTGTTGAAGGCGACCGCTCGTGATCGCGAGGCTCGCTACCCGACAGCCGCCGCGCTGGCGGACGATCTGCAACGGTTCGTTGACGACCGTCCGATCCGCGCGCGGCGAGTGTTCCTCTGGGAACGAGCCTGGCGCTGGAGTCGTCACAACCCGGCGCTGGCAACCGCGATGGGCACCGTGGCCGTGTTGCTGGTCGTGATCGCAACGGGCTCGCACCTGGCGCGGCTGGACCTGGCGGAAGCTCTGGGCAAGGCTGAGACCGCTCAGCAGCGAGCTGAAACGAACCTCGATCTGGCCGTCGCCGCGTTCGACAGCATTTTGAATAACGTCACGTTGCGCGGCGTGCCGCAGTCACTCGCGGTCGATGTGCCGTCGACGGAAGCCGCCGCGGTGCTGTCCACTCTGTCTGACGCCGATGCGCAGTTGCTCGACCAGATGCTGGACTTCTACCGCCGTTTCGCCACCAAAAATTCGGACAACGTGCACCTCGCGGAGAAGATTGCCGAAGCTCATCGCCGCGCCGGAGCGATTCAACTGCGGCTGGGACGACTGGCCGAAGCACAGGAAGCCTTCGAGAGTTCTTTAGCTTTACTGAAGGGACTGATCGCCGATCACCCGCTGCGCACGGACCTGATCGCCCTGTCCGCATCGATGCACAACGACCTGGGTGAACTCGCCCTGCGGCGGGGTGAGTTCCGTAACGCGTTCAATGAACATCTCGAAGCCCGTGCGTCGCTGCTGGAACTGCCGGACGCGGATCGAGCGGATGCAGCCGTCCGTTTCGAGCTGGCTCGAGCGACCGACTTGTTCGCATCGATCGACGTTCGCTCGGGCACGCGCGATGTCAGCTTCGGACCCGCTAATCGCCGTAACCCGCGCGACACCACTGAACGCGCCGCGCGCCGCAGTCCTCCGCCTGATCGTCCTGAATCGTCACCGCCGCCGGTTGAAGAGAATCGTCCTCCCAATCGAGGGCTGGCATCGGAACTGCCCGATCGTCTGCGGCGAGCTCTGCCGTCAACGATGCAGCCCGACAGCGAAGACCGCGATCCGATTCGAGGTCTCGACAACCTGCTGAGCGCCGCAGCAACTCAGTTCCGCTTGCTGGCCGAAGAGCATCCTGAAAATATTGAGTATAAATTTCGATTAACTCAGTGCCTGCGACATCGGCTGGTGCATACTTCGGTCACCGGGCACCCCGAACAAGCGAGCTCTGCGTTTGCTGAGGCCGTGCAGATTCTGGAACAACTGGTCGAGCGGTCTCCGTACGAACCGCGCCGCGTCTTCGAGCTTGCCGACACGCTGACGCACGCCAGTCGCGCCGGCCTGCCCGCACCGCAGACGACTCAGCATTTGAGCAAAGCCGTGCAACTCGCTGAACGACTCAGCAGCCGCTTCCCGCACATCTCTGAGTATCAATTGCTACTCGGAGTCGCTCTCGCACGACGTGCCGCCGTGTGGGAAACCTCACCCGACATCGACGCGGCCACGAAAGACCTGACGCTTTCCATTACGACTCTGGAGCAGTTGGCTGATCAGTATTCGGATCAGGGTATTATCCAAATTCCGCTCGCTCAAACCCGCCAGCAACTGGCCGACCTGCTCCGCCGCACGTCCACCAGCGCTGCAGTTAGTGCTGAGAATCTGCAACGTTCTCGCGAATTGCTCGACACCGCGATCAACGATTTCGAGAGCTACCTCGCGCAGGCAAAAGCTCAAAGCGACTTCAACTACCGCACCCGCGCCAGCCTCTACCGCAGCCTCGCGGAAACGCTGACCGCCCTGCAAATGTCGACAGAAGCCGAAGCCGCCCGAATCAAATCCCGCGACCCCCGCCGCAGCACACCCCGCCGCGACCCAGTCGATTGATACCGCTCTCCCGTGGCGGACGCGTCCCGCGTCCGTGTTGTGGATTACGCCAACCAGCGGCGTTCACCCTTACTCAATCGTCCTCGCCCTTCACGCTTAGCACTCGACGAAGAGCGTACCTTAGGAAGTGAGGAGATCGAGCGATGGCGACATCGAGAGCTCGGCGTGGAGCTCAAGCCGGAAGCGGTGCAACTGGTGGAGTTGCAGGTTCCGTCAAGATTATGACCTTCCACGATGATAGACGCGGGGTATTCACCTCACGGGCATCTGAGTGACTCTGCGACAGGCGGCTCATGCGCTACGATAGTCTTGCGGGATTACTTCAAGACTGACACCTGGACTGACCCGAAAACCTATGACTCAAGCTGTGCTTCTTATCGCTCATGGCAGTCGCCGCCAGGAAGCGAATCAGGATCTCGTGGAAATTGCGTCACTGCTGCGAGATCGCCGCGAATACCCCATCATCGAACCAAGTTATCTGGAGCTGGCTGATCCAACGATCCCCGAGGGAGCACGGTTGTGCGTTGAACAAGGTGCGACCGAAGTGCTCATGCTGCCGTACTTCCTTAGCGCGGGAGCGCATGTCACTTCGGACCTCGAAGACTTTCGACAGGAATTATCGTCGAGTTATCCCGGAGTGACCTTCAAGGTCTGTCCACACCTGGGGCTGCATCCTCTGATGATCGAGATCGTGCTGGCGCGCCTCCGCGAAGGGGCAGGGACGTAGGCCGAACCGAGCTCGATGATTTGATGCAAACACTGCTTTCCCTTATCCGCAAGAACGTACTCCTCACCCGGAGATCGTTGTTCCGGAGTTGTGCAGAAACCAATGTCTTGCCTGAAGGCATTCCCTGCGAACGACAAATGCAGACGAGCACCTCTCTCGTCTGGACGCCCAGGTGTTTGTCGAGTGAAGTGATTTGCCGTGGCAGTCGGGCGGGGTTTTCGGCCTGAGCAGAGAGAAGCGACGTGTGATGCGGCGCGGTGGTGCATTTGGCTGCTCAAGGATTTTATTGTGTCTGCAGAGTCTGATCATAAGTCCGATACCGCCAGCGAAAACCAGCTCCAGTCGCTGCTGGCGAGTGCTCAACGGCATGGCGGCGGAACTCAGTTGGGCGAGTTGCTGCAGGCGTATCAAAACTATCTGACGTTGCTGGCGCGGACTCAGATCGGACGGCGGTTGCAGGCGCGGATCAGTCCTTCGGACGTCGTGCAGGAAACCGTCATGGATGCCGTACGCGACTTCGGGCAATTTCACGGATCGTCCGAACGCGAGTTTCTGGGCTGGCTGCGGCAGATTCTCATCAACAACCTGATGCGCTGCGTCGAACAGCACATCAAAGCCGCCAAGCGGGACGTGCGTTGTGAGGTTTCTCTGCAGCAGATTGCGAGCGACGTCGACCAGACGGCGACGTTCATCGACCGGTTTGTGCTGACAGGTCAGCAGTCACCGAGCGCCGTGGCCTCACAACGCGAACTGGCCGTCGTGATTGCGGATTTGCTCGCCAAACTACCCGAACAGTATCGCGATGTGATCGTGCTGAGGAATCTGGAGGGGCTCAGCTTCGAAGAGGTTGCACAGGAGATGGACCGCACCGTGGGTGCTGTCCGGATGCTGTGGATTCGAGCCATCGACCGCTTCCGCGCTGTGGTCGAGGCCAGCGGTATCGCAGGAGATCTTGATATCCCGAGTTGAGAGTCGGGACGGACGCGGGACGCGTCCGCCACGCTACGGCCGGATGGTCAGAACAGGGCAGGGGGCGTGCTGAACGACTCGTTCGGCGACGCTGCCCAGCAAGAGGTGCTTCAGGCCGGTGCGACCGTGGGTGCTCAGGACAATCAGGTCGATCTTGTGTTCCTGGGCATAGCTGCAGATCTCCGCGTAGGGTGCGCCCACGCGTGAGGAGCGGACGACGTGATGCTCGTTCGACCAGTCCGCTGCCGGCACTTGCGCCAGCGCCACCTCGATGTTCTGGCGCGTTTCGGCGAGGAACGTCTGCGGCACAGCCACCGCGACCGCGACCACCGGGGCCGTCAGGACAATGTCCTGCACGACGTGCAGCACGTGCAGTTCCGCACCAAAGGTTTCCGCGAACGCACAAGCGGCGGCTTCCGCCTTCTTGGAGGCGTCACTGAAGTCCGTGGGAAACAGAATCCGGGATACCTGGAACATGGTGAACCTCACGCTGGAAAGGGCCCCGCAACCGGAAAACTCAATCTATCTTTTCTGACCGATACAAAGCTCAAGATCGGCAATCTCCATGCCGATAACTGAGGAGCCGGGTTGTCTTTTCTCTCCACGGATGGAGGCCTTATGTCAGCGGCTCTTACAAAACTCTCTGAAATTGCCACTTCGCTTTCGCGTAAGAAACCGTTGGCAGTGTTGGCTTTATGTGCGGTTGCCGTGTGTCTGGCCGCTTGGATCTTGAGGGGAGATGGGCAAGACGCTGAAGACGGGCTGGTTGAGGATGATCTGTTTCCCGAACTGAAGCTGAACGGAGCTTTGGGGGTGAGTGATTCGGGCTCTGAGTCCAAAACTGATCGCGACGCGCCCTTCCTGCTCCCGGACGATGACCGCGCCCGAGCCGTGAATCCGAAGCTGGCGGAGCAGGATTCAGACGGCCCGCTGTTCCCCGGTCAGCCGGGCTTTGAATCCGTGATCCAGACGACCGGGCCGAGCAGCAAGATTGAAACTGCCGGTTTTACCCAGACGCCTCCCGGCGTGGCAAAACCGATTGCCGCCGGAACGACGCGTGTGACCTCGAATCAACCTGTCTGGCTGACAGGAACCATCGAACTGGACACCGCCAGCCGCGGCGAGAAGCAGCCTCAGTAGATCGCGTCGCCCACGCGCTCGTCACCTTGAGTCTTTTGTACTTGCACTGGATCGCACGATGTACGCTCAATACTGGAACCTTGGCAGTCGCCCCTTTGAGAACGATGGTAACCCAGCTTTCTTCTATCGCAGCCGCACGCATCGCGCCGCGATGTTGAAGCTGAAGTATCTGCTGGAGAGCAACAAGGGCGCAGGGCTGCTGGTGGGCGGTACGGGTTTCGGTAAGACGTATCTCACGAAGATCCTGCTGCGTGAACTGGCTGAACCATTCGCGCCGCTGGTGCAAGTTCAGTATCCGTTCCTCAGCCCCACGGAATTGCTGGCTTATCTGGCCGCGGAACTCAGCGGTGACGATTCAGAGATCAGCCGCGACGTCACGGCGACAGATCGCATTCTGCGACGTCTGGAAGGCGCGCTGCTGCAGCATACTCAAGCTCACCGCCATCCGGTGATCGTGCTGGACGACGCCCACCTGGTAAGCGACCCAGCCGTGTTTCAGACCTTGCAACTGCTGCTGAACTTTCGCGAGCAGTCGCCATTCACACTGTTGATCAGCGGCCAGGCATCACTGCTGGCACGTGTAGCGCACCTGCCTGAACTTGATGAACGACTCGGTGTGAAGTCTCAACTGCAACCGTTCTCTCAAGAAGAGACAGCAGCGTATGTGTCCCATCGCCTGCAGGTCGCAGGTATGAAGTCACCGATCTTCAATACCGCGGCTCTGGCTGAAATTCATGAACTGTCCGGCGGCGTACCGCGCCGCATCAACCGCATCGCGGACCTGTCGCTGCTGGTGGGCTACGTCGATAAGATGAACGTACTGTCGCCCCGCGAAGTCGGCTCCGTTGCTGATGAAATCGGCGTCTCGTCGCTGGTGTGACTCGTTTGCAGAGTGGGTTGAGGTACGAAACCCGGCACTCGGCCGTGGCCCGCACACTCCGAGGTTGTGAGTTTTTCGGTTCAGTGGCGGTTGAATTTTTCGGGAGTGGCGCTGGAATGCTCGGTCAGGAGACGAAGCATCCAAAAAGGCGCTGGCTGACGAGAGGCTCGGTATCAGCGGGCGGTGCGGGATCAGATGAAAATGGAGCTGCGGGCGCTCGATCAGTTGCTGCCTGCGGATCATTCGGCGCGGGTGGTGTGGGACTTCGTGCAGAAGCTCGACCTGTCCGAGTACTACGCCGGCGAAGGGGTGTGGTCGTGGCTGCATGTTGAGGATGCAGCAAGCGCCACCGTCGCCGCGGCCGAGCGAGGCAATCCGGGTATTTACCTGGTTGCAGATGATGAACCTTTGCCGGTCAGCCGCTGGCTGCCCGCATTCTCCCAATGGGTAAAGGCTCCGCCGCCGCCTCAGATATCGATCGAGGATGCTCTGAAAGCCGGTGGTGATGATGCGGTCTTCTACGGCACGCGAATGCGAGGCGCCTCGAACGCGAAGGTAAGGCGCGAACTGAACTTTCAACCGCGACCGCTGGAGTTGATTCCTGACGCCGTTGTCGCTCATGCCGGTTAGCAAGCAATGGCGGAGCAAGACAAGGCGCCGTTGATGGGTGGGAAGTCCAATACAGCCCGGACGTGGGCGTCCAGGCTACGGGGTTATGGCGGGGATGGGTCGTCTTCGTAGCTCAGTCTCTCCGAGACGGAACACTTTGTTGGGGCGCCAGCTTCGAGTTGAAGCACGCCGTGGCGATGCATTGGGAGGTTCAGCGTCGGAGAGGCTGAACCTCGGCTGCGCGATAGTGTTTACGGGGACGGGTCAGGAGACCCGTTCTACTCATCCTTGGCGGAACATCCGCAGAACTGGTTCTTTCTCAAGCGAATGTGGCAAACTCTGGAAGGCGGACGATAGGATTCCGTCCCTCCCGTTCGGCGCGCCTGCTCGGAGTTCCTGCCATGCTCACCCTTTCTGGTTCCTCACAACGATTTTGTGATGGTCTTTCACGGCGATCGTTCCTGTCGATTGGCTCGCTGGCCGTCGGTGGTCTGACGTTGACGGACCTGCTCCGCGCGGAACAGCAGACGGGCAAGAGTCTCGGGCACAAAGCCGTGATTATGGTCTACCTGACCGGCGGCATCTCGCATCAGGACACCATCGATCTGAAGCCGGACGCACCGTCCGAAGTGCGCGGCGAGTTCAATCCCATCGAAACAAATGTTCCGGGCATTCTGATCAGCGAGAAGCTGCCGCTGCTGGCTCAGTGCATGGACAAGTACGCGATCCTGCGTTCGATCGTCGGGCAGACGGATGAGCACACCAGCTTCCACCCGCTGACCGGCTACCCGCAGAACCAGGCTCAGCGCGAGAAGATTCCGAACTTCGGATCGATCGTCTCGCAGGTGCAAGGGCCGACGAATTCAGTGACGCCGCCGTTTGTGGACCTGTTCCCCAAGATGCAGCACCGGCCGTACAATAGCCAGAACGCGGGCTATCTCGGCAGCCAATACGATCAAGTCAAAGCCGATGGCGAAGACATCGCCAGCATGAAGCTGCGATTCGTCTCGCCCGAACAGTTCAGCAACCGCCGCGAGCTGCTGCGGAACTTCGACCAGCTGCGCAAGACCGATGACACTCAACGCATTCGTGGCATGGACGAAGTCTACGGCCGTGCGTTCGACGTGCTGACATCGTCACGTCTGGTCGATGCGCTGGACCTCACGAAAGAGAGCCAGCATGTTCGCGACCGTTACGGCAAGGGCTCGCCGAAGCATCAGGGCGACGGTGCGCCGCTGTGGAACGAACAACTGCTGATGGCGCGTCGGCTGATCGAAGCCGGTGTGCGAGTCGTCACGGTCGCATACGGCTTCTGGGATACTCACGGCCAGAACTTCCGCCACTTGAAACAGAACCTGCCGACGTTCGATCAAGGTATCTCGGCGCTGATCGAAGACATCTACGCTCGCGGCCTTGATCGCGATGTAACGGTCGTGGTTTGGGACGAGTTCGGTCGCACCCCCAAGATCAATAAGGACGCCGGTCGCGATCACTGGGCTCCGGTCAACAAGGCATGGCTGGCCGGTGGCGGTATGCGAGTTGGCCAGGTCATCGGATCGACCGACAAGACCGCCGCTTATGCCGCTGATCGTCCGATCCACTTCCGCGATATTCTGGCCACGGTCTACCACAACCTGGGGATCGATCCTCACGCCCAGATCCGCGACATCAACGAACGTCCGATCGCCATCCTGCCCGAGTCCGCCCGGCCGATCAAAGAGTTGGTCAGCTAAGCCGCCCACGACGGTAAGCTTTTTGACCACGGATGAAACACAGATTGAACACGGATAAGGGCGACGGTCTAACCCGCATGTCTCACAAGGCCGATGGAGTCGTCGATTTTCGGTAGCCGTTTG